>DASXAM010000182.1:0-21672 GCA_036404275.1 Allostellaceae bacterium | reverse complement strand
GACGACCGACACCGAGGGCCGGATGAACCTCGACCTGCGGCAGAAGAGCCTGGCTTGCGACTTCATCTCGGTCGAGCTCGAATCGTCGGTCAAGGAGGCCGCCGATTGATCGCCGCATCTGCGCTGACTTATTGAGGCAGGTTGGGCGATTTTCACCGAGAGGGACGGCATGTCAGTCAGGCTGGTAGTCTCGATTACTGCCGCGCCGGGCAAGGGCGGCGAGTTGGCGCAATCCTACAAAGAACGTTGCGCCGAAGTCATGAAGGAGCCCGGCTGCGAGCAATTCGAGGTGTTCCAGAGCGTTGTCAACCCTGATCGGCTGGCGCTTCTCGAACGTTGGTCGGATCAGGCCGCCCTCGACGCGCATGCCAAGCTTAACAGCACCCGATCCGCGCTGCGCCCGGAATTGCGCGCCGGCAACGGCGAGCGCGAGGACTACGAATACAAACGCACGCGATAGGCCACCCCCTGCCCGCCCGCCGGCTCAGCAGCCTGCAATCGGTCGCGGTCGGGCCAGCGGGTTGGCTTGGACGTGTCGATGGCGACGCGCGTAAGCTTTGCAGCGCTGCTCCGAGCGAGGGAAATTGACCGAGCTTGACACGCTGATCCAGCTTTTGGCGAAATTGCCGGGGCTCGGGCCGCGTTCGGCACGCCGCGCCGCACTTCATCTGGTCAAACGGCGCGAGAGCTTGCTGACGCCTCTCGCCGCGGCATTGGCGAAAGCGGCGGAGGCGATCCGGCCATGCCCGGTCTGCGGCAATCTCGATGTGGTCGAGCCGTGTGCGATCTGCCGCGACCCGGCGCGCGACGGCGCCGCAATCTGCGTTGTCGAGGATCTGGCCGATCTCTGGGCGCTCGAGCGCACCGGCGCGTTTCATGGCCGCTATCATGTGCTGGGCGGGACCTTGTCGGCGCTCGACGGGGTCGGTCCCGATGATCTGACGATCGACCGGCTCATCGCACGGGTGCGGCCGGGGCAGGAGCTGATCCTGGCGCTGAATGCGACGGTCGAAGGCCAAACCACCGCGCATTACCTCGCCGACCGTCTCGCCTCAAGCGGGGTCACGCTGACCCGCCTCGCGCAAGGGGTGCCGATCGGCGGCGAGCTCGATTATCTCGACGACGGCACTTTGACCGCAGCGCTCAAGTCCCGGCGTGCGCTTTGAGCCGCTGAGGTCAGAACCAGCGGGCCTTGTCGACGAGGTTGCGCAACGGTGCGCCAGCGAGAAAGCGGCGGCAGTTGTCGAGAATGATCTCGTAGCGGCGCTCGTCAAGATAGGGACCGTAGCCGGCGGTGTGCGGCGTCATCAGCACACCGGGCAGCGTCCATAATTTGTGGTCGGCGGGGAGCGGCTCTGTTTCGAACACGTCGAGCCCGGCGCCGGCGATTTCGCCGGCCTCGATCGCCGCGGCGAGATCGTCGAGCCGGGTCGTCATGCCGCGGCCGATATTGATAAAGAACGCGCTTTTCTTCATCTCGCGAAATCGCGTGCGGTTCATAAAGCCTTCGGTCTCGGGGGTGTGCGGCACGGTGAGGATCACAAAATCGGCGCGCGGCAACAGCGCGTCGAGCTCGTCACCGCGGTGCAATTCCGCCACCCCCGGCGGTGCATCGCGGCGGCGCTCGTCGACCCCGATGACGCGCATGCCAAAGGCGGCGCAAAGCCGCGCGATCTCGCTGCCAATCCCGCCGACGCCGACGACGAGCGCCGTCGCTGCGGGCAAATGGACGACCCCCTCATTCTGCCCCGGCTTTTTCCATTCGCGGCGCAATTGCTGCGGGATGTAGCGCTGCAAGCCGCGGGCAAAGGCCAGCACAAAAGCCATCACATGGGCGCCGATATGGTCGCTGTAGATCTCGCGGAAATTGGTGATCTGCAGCGGGTGGGCGACGAGTTCCGGGTAGTAATAGCCGGCCGGGGGTGCGGCCTGCGGCGCCTGCAACCATTTGAGCCGCGCCGCCCGGCGCAAAAGGTCGGGCGCGATCGTGCCGAACGCCGCTTCGGCGCCGGCGATCGCGGTCTCGGCCCGCGCCCGGTCCTCGGCAACGATCACCTCGATTTCCGGCAACGCCGCGGCGAGCCGCGAGCCCCATTCGCGCGTCTTCTCGCTCTGCGGCGGCAGCATCAGGAATTGCGTCGGCATCGGCTCTCGCCTCCGGTCGCCAATCGAGCCTGGAGCATCATCGCCTCGCTCGATCCTGGCAAGTCGGCGATGCGGCAGAACAGCGATTTCGCCCGGATCGGCCCGCAAGCGGCGGACTGGGGTCGCGCATCCTTGCGCGCGCCTCGGCTCTTGTGTTTTGGCGCTTCGGCGGAAAGAGTCGCGGGCCTTGTTCGGGAGAATGCGCCGTGCCGAAATTCGCCGCCAATCTGAGCTTCATCTTTCAGGAGGTCGGGTTTCTCGACCGCTTCGCCGCAGCCGCCGCCTGCGGCTTCAAGGCAGTCGAATATCTCGGCGCCTACGACCACCCGCCGGAAACCGTCGCCGCACAGCTCGAACGGCATGGACTGACCCAAGCGCTGTTCAACACACCGACCGGCGATTGGACGAAGGGCGAGCGCGGACTTGCCGCGCTGCCGGGGCGCGAGGCCGAGTTCCGCGCCGGGGTCGAGCAGGCGCTCGTCTACGCCAAGGCGACCAAATGCCGGCTGGTGCACACGATGGCGGGCCTCGTCCCGGACGGCGCCGACCGCGCCGCGGCCCGCCGCGCCTATGTCGCCAATCTGCGCCACGCCGCCGAGCGCCTGGCGCCCGAGGGTGTCACCGCAATCATCGAGCCGATCAACACCCGCGACATCCCCGGCTATTTTCTCAACACGACGACACAGGCGATGGCGATCATCGACGAGGTCGGCCACCCCAATCTCCGGCTCCAGCTCGACCTCTACCATGTGCAGATCATGGAGGGCGTTTTGGCGCACCGCATCCGCGCCTTCGCCGGTCGTTACCCGCACATCCAGATCGCCGGCAATCCCGGCCGCAACGAGCCCGATATCGGCGAGATCAACTACCCCTATCTCTTCGACCTCCTCGACGAGATCGGCTACGCCGGCTGGATCGGCTGCGAATACCGCCCCAAAACCGAGACCCGCGCCGGCCTCGCCTGGGCCGCCCCCTGGGGCATCCACGGCTGACCCCCCGAAGCGCCTATTGCGGGCAGGCAGCGCTCGACCGGCTGCAGCGATCTAACGTGCCATTCGTTGAGATAGAACCGCGTTTTGCGGAAATCCCCTCGTGGCACTAGCTCCAGCCGGGCGCTTTTCCGCTATCCCGGCGGAAAGCCGGGACCCACCCTTCCACGCGCTCCGCGCTGATTTCGTGATCGCAGCGGATCAGCCGAGCGACACGCGGAAAGCCGCAGTCTGAGGCTGCACTGGATCCCGGCTTTCCCCATGGATCAGAGTCCGTGGGCTGAAGGCCCACGGGGAAAAAACTCAAGGCGCGGAGCCCGCGCTTCAGCCTTCAAGGATCGCGCGCTACCGCAATGTCGGCATCACATATTCGGCACCGGCGCGCACGCCGGTGGGCCAGCGCGCGGTCATGGTTTTGAGGCGGGTGTAGAAGCGCACGCCTTCGGGGCCGTAGACCGCCATGTCGCCAAACAGCGAGCGCTTCCAGCCGCCAAAGCTGTGGAATGCCATCGGCACCGGGATCGGCAGGTTGATCCCGACCATGCCGATCTGGACGCGGTTGGCGAATTCGCGCGCGGCGTCGCCGTCGCGGGTAAAGATCGCGGTGCCGTTGCCGTATTCGTGCTCGTTGACGAGCTTTGTCGCGTGCTCGAAATCGGGGCTGCGCACCACCGCCAGCACCGGACCGAAAATCTCCTCCTGGTAGATCCGCATCTCGGGCTTGACCTCGTCGAAGAGGCAGCCGCCCAGGAAGAACCCGTTCTCGTAGCCCTGCAATTTGAGGTCGCGGCCATCGACCGCGAGCTTCGCCCCTTCGCGCACGCCCAAATCGACATAGGAGCGCACCTTCTCCAGGTGCTGGCGGGTGACGAGCGGGCCCATCTGCGCTTCGGGGTCGGTTCCGGGGCCGATCTTCAGCGCCTGCACCCGCGGCACGAGCTTGTCCATCAGCCGGTCGGCAACACCGCCGACCGCGACTGCGACAGAAATCGCCATGCAGCGCTCGCCGGCCGCCCCATAGGCCGAGCCCATCAGCGCGTCGGTCGCCTGGTCGAGATCGGCGTCGGGCATCACCACCATGTGGTTTTTGGCGCCACCCAGCGCCTGCACGCGTTTCCCCGCCGCCGCGGCCTGCGTGTAGATGTATTCGGCGATCGCGGTCGAGCCGACAAAGCTGACCGCGGCGATCCCCGGATGCTGCAAGATCGCGTCCACCGCCGCCTTGTCGCCATTGACGACGTTGAAGACGCCGGCCGGCAATCCCGCCTCGGTCAGCAATTCGGCGATACGGACCCCGGCGGAGGGGTCGCGCTCGGACGGCTTCAGGATAAAGGTGTTGCCGGTGGCGAGCGCCATCGGGAACATCCACATCGGCACCATCGCCGGGAAATTGAACGGCGTGATGCCGGCGCACACGCCCAAGGGCTGGCGCACCGACCAGCTGTCGATGCCGCGGCCGACCTGCTCGGTGAACTCGCCCTTCATCAGATGCGGGATGCCGCAGGCGAATTCGACGACCTCGACGCCGCGGTCGATCTCCCCTTGGGCGTCGGAAAAGACCTTGCCATGCTCCTCGGAGATCATGCGTGCCAGCGCGTCGCGCTCGCGATGCAGGAGATCAAGGAACTTGAACAGGACGCGCGCCCGAGTCAGTGGCGAGGTTGCAGCCCAGCCGGGAAACGCGGCGGCGGCGGCCTCGACCGCGCGGTCGATCTCGGCCTGTCCGGCAAAGGAGACACGGCGCACCTTCTCGCCGGTCGCCGGGTTGTAGACGTCGCCCCAGCGTCCGCCGGTGCCGGATACCGCCTTGCCGCCGATATGATGCTCAATGTCGCTCATCAGGATGCGCCCGCTCGCTCGTGTGTCCTGCGGCGCATCATAAGCCCCGGCGGCCGGCGGGGGCAGCGGTTTTCTGGACTACAGCCGACCGAGCGTGCCGTAGGCCGAAACCGCTATCCACACGATAAAAAGGGCGATCCCGCCCCAATAGGCCACGCGATACATCGCCGCTCCCCCGGCTCCGTTCAAAGAGTTATAACGGCGCCGCGCCGATTTCGTCCCCGCCCGGCCCGCTATTTCAGGCGGCGGTCCCACATCGCAAAAATCTTCGCCCAGGTTTCCTCGGCGGCGAGCGCGTCGTAGACCGCGCGCTCGGGAAAGCAAAAGCCGTGCTGGGTACCCGGGAAGACCTTGAGCTCGTATTTCGCGTCGGCCTTGTCGAGCGCCTTTTTGAGCTCGCCCGGGATGTGCGCCGGCACCGCCTGGTCGGTCTCGGCAAAAGCGTAATAGAGCTCGCCCTTGATCTTGTCGAGCAAGAGGTGCGGCGAATCTTCCTTATCGGTGACGATGCCGACGCCGTAGAGCGAGGCGGCCGCGGCCATGCGGTGCGGGAAACGGGCCGAGACGGTGGTGATGTATTGCCCGCTCATGCAATGGCCGACACAGCCGACGGGTCCCGGCTTCGCCTTGTCGCTCGCATCGAAATAGGCAAGAAGAGCGGCGGTGTCGTCGACGATTCGGGCGTTTGTCAGATGGTTCATCGCGGCGCGGATCACCGCCGACATGCCGTCGTCGCGATGCGGAATGTCAAAACGTACGGTGCCGAGCCGGTAATACATATCCGGCAGCAGGCAGAAATAGCCGTGCTTGGCGATCCGCCGCGCCATGTTGCGCAATTCCTCGCGCATTCCCGGCGCGTCCATGTAGAAAATGATGCCCGGATAATCGCCGGTCCCGTCGGGACAGACAGCAAAGGTCGGCATGTTGCCGTGCTTCGTGGTGACGACGACCTCTTTCTCGATCATGGCAATCCTCTTCGTTCGGCCGGACGGGTCGCCCGGAGCCTCGCGCGATCCCCGCCCAATGTCACGGCCCTTTTCGGCCCCCTACGGCCGGAGCGCCTTCGGCCGCGTCGAGCTTTTTGTCCAGCGTCACCAGCTCCGCGCCCAGCTTTATCGCCAAGCACAGATTGCTCGCATCGTAGCTGGTTAGACCAAGCGCCTCGCCCTTTGCCAGCATGTCGGCCCGGTCGATGTCGACAGTATCAATTGCAATGTCGTCGTATTTCGCAATGGCAGAAAGAAGCGCTTCCCGCGCCGCCGGGAACTGCCGAACCTTTTTCAAGCAGGTATTGGCGATCTCAAATGGCAAGATAGCTGAGGCAAACAGGCTGTGTCCTTTCAGCCGAAGCGCAATTTCATCCGCTTCAAACTCTCCAAAGAGCACCGCGGCAAGGGCGGAGGCGTCGACGACCTTAGCGGCCATCCCTGTCCTCGCGGATCATCTGTGCCGATTCCGAGGGCGTAGAAAGACCGAGACTGCGTATCTCGGCCAGGACCTCGTCCACCGTCTTCTTGCGGCGCGGGCGCACCGCCTCCTCGAGGATCGCCAGCAGCTCGCCCTGCAGAGACCGATGATGCTTGGCGGCCCGCTCCTTCAGCCGGGCGACGAGATCGTCGGGCGCGTTCTTGATCGACAGATTGACGGGCATCCGATTCACCGCCAATTCGGCGGCACATAATGCCCGGCCGAATCACTGCAAGCTCAGAGCCGCGCGGCGAGAGTGGCGGAGATGTCGGGCTCGGCCTTCAACAATTGGCGGGCGCGGGCAATCGTCGCAGGGGCGAGCGCGGCACCGGCGGCGTGCGCTTGAAAGGCGGCGACGAGCTCGGCGTTGCGTGAGCCGAAGACGAGCTGCGCCGCTTCGGTCTCGAACATCCGCTCCTCTTCGCTGCCGGACGGGCCAACCCCGACTAGGAGTCGCCAGAACGGGAAGGATGCGTCGTCCGGTGGCGACGCCTGGATCCGGCCCGCCTGCACCTCCTGCCGGATCGCGGCTTCGAGCGCCGGGTCGAGCATCTTCGGCACATCGAGAAGGCCGCGCCCGAGATAGCTGGCGCTGCCTTTGCCCGGAACAGCGCTGCGAAAGAGAGCGGTGCGGCAGGCTTCGACCCGCTGCCATCCGGCAGGGTAATGGACGCCGTACAGCTCGACCCACAAGGCGCAGGCGGCGGCGATCTGCGGGGTCGTCGCCGAGGTGCCGGCGCCATCCATGTCGAAGCCGTCGATCGTGTTCAGCTTCATCCACGCGACGTTCGGAGTGTAGGCGGCGATCGCCTTGTCCATGACGCTGTCGGGACCCCAGTTTCCCTCCAATTCGCCAATCTTCGCGGTGACGTAAGGGGTCTTGTCGTAGGTCGCGCCGAGTGCCGTCACGACGCGATTGAAAGCCGCCGGATAGACGACAAAGCGGGTCGGCAAATGCGAGAAATTATCGCCCGAAGCCGCGACGACGATGGTTCCGGCCTCGTAGAGATGATTGGCGGCGTCGGCCCAGCTTGCGGCCGGCAAGCCGCCATGGCTGATCGTGACGACGTCGCATCTGTTGGCCGGATTGCTGGTCGCCGGGTTGCCCGAGGGCCCGAGCGCATAATCCATGCCCTGCGCCATGGCGCTCGAATAGAAATGCACGACCGAGGGGCCGATCCGCACCGGCACGATTTCGGCGTCGGGCGCGCCGCCGAAATCGCCCGAATATTGGTTGCCCTGATACATTAAATCGAGCGTGTTGCCGGCAAGCACCGCCAATGTCGCGGTGCCGTGGCCGGGGTTGCGCAGCAGCCCCTTGAACCCGGGGTCGGTGGTGTTGTGGTTGTTCTCATAGAAATTATAACCGAGGTCGCGGCGGATATGGCGCGGCGTCGAAACGTGCGGCGGCCAATAGCCGGTGTCGAGATGGGCGATGCAGGTGCCCTGCCCTGTCGCCTGTCCGCGCACCTGGTGAAAGCCGGTGAACCCGTCCAACAAATGCCAGCCGGGGCTGACCACTATGGTCGGCGGCCAGTCCCGGTCCATCCCGGCCGACGGCGCTGCCGGCAGCGGTGCGGCGTCGCGCTGCTGCAACAAATCGGGCTCGACATAGACCGAGTACTGCACCGCCGCCGCGGCGCGATGCGCCTCGTCCCAGGGGTGCGCATCGCTGCCGGCGCCTGGTCGCGCCAAAAGCCAATGGTCCGCGGGCTGTGCCACCGCGAATTGCGGCGAGGCATGATGCCCGTTGAACAACGGCTCGAGCCCATAGCCCGGCAATGTCAGGGCCTGCGGCCCTGCCAGCAAGCCGCTGAACGGACG
This sequence comes from Allostellaceae bacterium, assembly GCA_036404275.1. Taxonomy (GTDB): domain Bacteria; phylum Pseudomonadota; class Alphaproteobacteria; order ATCC43930; family CGMCC-115725; genus AP-15. The sequence goes on along the minus strand of DASXAM010000182.1, from coordinate 13,408 downwards.
CTGGCGCGCCTTGACCAGAAGGTTCCCGCTGTATTGCATTGCCACGCCGCCCCTCCCCCGACGCTGCTGGCATTACCGGCAGTGCGGCAACACCTCCTTGGCAAACAGCGTCATCGATTGCCGGACCATGGCGTGGTCCATGATGCCGCCCTGATTGAAATAGCAGATGAACTCGTCCATGCCGTAGTCGCGGCGTAATGCCCGCATTCGCTCAACGCAGTAATCGGGGTCGCCAAAGACGCCCATTTCGCGGTCGAGGTCCTCGTAGGTGACGCGCTCGATGCGGGCGAGCACCTGACGAAACGCTTCGAAGCTCTTGATGTCGGTGGTGCCGAGCGGCCGCAACCGCTCCGCTGCCTCGCGCAAAAAGCGCAAGAGCCCCGGCTCGCAGTCCGCCCGCGCCTGCGCCCGGCTCGCCGCGACGTGCACCGGAAAGGCGAGCGCTGCATCACCCTTGGCGTCGCCCGGCAAGCTCGCACGATAGACCGCCAAGCCTTCCTTCAGCTTGTCGGGCGGGTTGATCAGCGGGGTCGCGAAAATCGGCAAGCGGCGGCGCGCCGCCATTGGAAAGGTGTCGGGGCTGTTGGCGGCGATCCGGATCGGCGGGTGCGGCCGCTGCACCGGGCGTGGCACGATTGAGAGCCCATTAGCCCGAAAATACTTCCCTTCATAAGAAAACCGCTCGCCGGTCCAGGCGCCGATGATGAACTCGAGCGCCTCGTCGAACCGTTCTCGGCTTTCTTCCTGCGGGATGCCGTAGCCTTCGTAATGCAGGGGTGCCGTGCCGCGGCCGACGCCGAGCTCGATGCGGCCGTCGCTCAGAATGTCGGCGGTGGCGGCCTCTTCGGCGATCTTGACCGGATTGTGCAGCGGCAGCAGCGTCACCGCGGTGCCGAGCCGGATATGCCGGGTGCGCTGCGCCGCCGCCGCCAGGATCATCAGCGGATTGGCGGAAATCGAAAACGCCCGGCTGAAATGCAATTCGCCGACCCAGGCGGTGTCGAAGCCGAGACTGTCGCCGAGTTCGATCTGGGCCAGAAAATCGCGATAACGCTGCGCCTCGGTGAACCCTTCGGCGCACGGCAGTTGGTCGAAAAAGCCGAACCGCATCGCGGCCTCCCTTCCCATTGCCAGCGCGCAGCCTTACTGTCGATTACCACGCCGCCGATCGCCGCAGCAAGCCGCCCCACGCCGCGTCGTCCGTGCCACCCCCCCGGCAAACGAAGGGGAGCTTGTCGGGTTGTTGGGCCGGTCTCCAGTGTCCTAAGCTGCCGCACCCGCGTCGAGCGGGCCGATTTTCGAGGATGCGGTGGTGACGGACGCAAAACCCGGCCCGCTCGCCGGGATCAAGGTCATCGATCTGACGGCGGTCGTGCTCGGGCCGCTGGCGACGCAGGTCATGGGCGATCTCGGCGCGGAGGTGATCAAAGTCGAGCCGCCCGAAGGCGACATCATGCGCTATGCCGGCCCGGCGCGGCACCGTGAGATGGGTCATGTGTTTTTGAACCTCAACCGCAACAAGCGTTCGCTGGCGCTCGACCTGAAGCAGCCGGAGGCGGCGGCGGCCTTGCTGGCATTGGTGCGGCAGAGCGACGTGCTGATGCACAACATGCGCCCGCAGGCGATGGCGCGGCTCGGCTTTGCCTATGACCGGCTGCGCGAGGTCAACCCGCGCCTAGTCTATTGCTCGGCGCATGGCTACGGCCAGGACGGCCCTTTCGCCGACCGCCCGGCCTTTGACGACATCATCCAGGGGGCGAGCGGCTTTGCCGCGTTGCTGCAGGCAACCGGCGGCGAGGCGCGCTTTGTCCCGACCCTAGTCGGCGACAAGACTGTGGGCCTGACCATGGTCTATGCAGTGATGGCGGCCTTGTTGCAGCGCGTGCGCACCGGCGAGGGCCAGATGGTCGAGGTGCCGATGCTCGAAACTATGACTGCCTTTGTCATGGCCGAGCATTTGGGCGGGCTCACCTTCGACCCGCCGCTTGGGCCGCCCGGCTATGCCCGCATGCTGGCGCCCGACCGCCGGCCGCACAAAACCGCCGACGGCCATATCTGCATCCTCCCCTATACCACCCGCCAGTGGCAGGACTTCTTTCGAGTCGCCGGCCGCGCCGAGCTCGCCGACGACCCGCGCCTCGCCGACGCGCAGACCCGCGCCCGCCACTTCGCCGACCTCTACGCGCTCCTCGCCGAATGCGTGGCCGGCGACACGACCGCCCACTGGCTAGAGGTGCTTCAGGCCGCCGACATCCCGAGCGGCCCGGTCAACCCGCTCGCCCAACTGCCCAATGACCCGCACCTCGCCGCAATCGATTTTTTCCCCTTGACCGACCACCCCTCCGAAGGCCGCATCCGCACGGTGCGCCCGCCGGTCCGCTTCGCCGACGCCGATTGCACGCTCCGCCACCCCGCCCCGCGCCTCGGCGAGCACACCCGCGAAATCCTTCGCGAAGCCGGCCTCCCCGGTGTGACGATCGAGAACCTGATCGCCCGTAAGATCGCTATCGCCACCGAGTAACGCCGGATGGACCTCGATGATGAAGAGCGGGCGATGCTCGCGGGGGATTTGGGCGAGCCGCGGCGCTGGGCGATCCAGCATCAGATCGCGGTCGGCGAGTTCTTCGATGGGCAAGATTTTGTGAAGGTCGGCCAGGCGCACATCATGGCCGACACCGAATCGTTGGGTGAGGCCGGAGTGCGGTTTTTGGAAGGGCTCGCGGCCGCACCGGAGGCCGAACGGCGGGTGCGGGTGCCGACGATCACCGATCCGCGCGGCATCGATTTCGCGGTCTATCGCCGGCTCGGGCAGAGCGAGTGGATGGCGGCGCGCGAGCGGCGGGCGATCACAGCACTCTCGGGGCTCGGCGTCTTGATGACCGACACCTGCATCAATTACCAGACGATCCTGGCGCCGGTGCGCGGCGAGCATGCGGCACTCGGCGATACCGGGGTCGCGATCTACTCGAACAGCGTGTTGGGGGCACGCAGCAATTTCGAGGGCGGCCCATCGGCATTGGCCGCGGCCTTGACCGGCCGCACGCCGCGCTACGGCTTTCACCTCGACGAATGCCGGCGCGGCACAAGGCGGTTTAGCCTGACCGAGACGCCGCGTGAGCTTGCCGAATGGGGGGCGGCGGGCGGCATCATCGGCGAGGCCTGCGGCTCCTATTGGCAGGTCCCGGTCGTCGAAGGCATCGAAACACCGCCCGGCTCCGATGCGCTCAAGCATTTCGGCACGGCGATGGCGAGTTTTGGTTCGGTGGCCTTGTTCCACATGCCCGGCGTCACCGCCGAGGAGCCTGTCTTTGCCGGCACGCCGCCCGAGGCCGTCGTCATTGGCCGCGCCGAGATCGACGCATTCCTCACGCGCTATGACGCCGCGGGCGACAAGCTCGATGTCGTCGTGTTTGGCGCACCGCAATTGTCGTTGTTCGAGATCGAGGCCGTGGCGCAGGCGCTCGACGGCCGCCAGATCCATCCCTACACGACGGTGCTGGTCGCCACCTCGCCCGAGATCAAGCATGCCGCCGACCGGATGGGGCTGACCCGGCGGATCGAAGTCGCGGGTGCGGTCGTCGCGCAAGGCATCTGCTTTTACCAGAGCTATGCCCGCGAGATGGCCGAGGCCAATCATTGGGTGCGGCTGATGACCAATTCCGCAAAGCTCGTCAACATCATCGGCGGCTACGGCTACCGCCCGACCCTGGCCAGCCTCGACCGCTGCATCGCCTCGGCGGTGGCCGGCCGGGTGGTGTGATGCCGATTCTGTTGCACTGTCATAAGGGCGTCGGGCCGGCGGTGTTCGGCACGGCACTCGTCGCCGCCGACAATTTCAGCGCGCGTTATGATCTCGACCGGATGAAAGGCGTCTTCTCGCGGCCGAGCCACAAGCTCGCTGGCGAAAGCTATGTCGATCGCATCCTAGTGCTCAACGAAGCGAAGGGCGGGGTTGCCACCGCCTGGATGCTGCGCGAGATGGCCTCGCGGATGACCCAGCCGCGCGCGCTCGTCTTCAACCGGGTCAACCCGATCCTAGCCCAGGGTGCGGCCTTTGCCGGTCTCCCGCTGGTCGACCGCTTTGCGGACGGCGACGTGACCAGGCTGATCCGCACCGGCGACGATTTGCGTATCGACCCCGCCGCCGGCCTCGTCGAAATCCTGAGCCGCGATTCGTAAGGGTAAGCCACGATCACCGCAGCAAACCCGTAAGTGGCGCCCACAACGTTGTTTTAACGCTTTTAATTCATCATCCGGTGTATGTCGTGGGATGCCTTGCTGCTCGTTTCCGGCATGCTCGGTGCGCCGCTGCCGGCGGGGGTGCCGGCCGAAATCGCGGTCTGCTTTGCGCCCGAAGAGGATTGCGCCGACTTTGCGGAGCGCGCGATCGATGCGGCGCGACGGCAAATTCTGGTGGGCGCCTACAATCTGACGACCGGCTCGGGTATCGTCGAGGCGCTGCTTCGGGCGCTCGGGCGCGGGGTCGATGTCCGGCTGATCGTCGACAAGACGACGCCATGCGGGCGCAAGGCCGGGGTCGATGCGTTGGCTCGCGCCGGAGCGCCGGTCTGGATCGACCACGAGGTCCGGATCGCGCACGCCAAGACGATGGTGATCGACGGCCGGATCACCTTGATGGGCTCCTATAATTGGAGCCGCAACGCCGCACGCAACTCAGAGGATTTGAACCGCGTCGCCTCGGCCGCGATCGCCGCCGATTACGCGGCGCATTGGCGCCAGCGGCTCGCCGCCTCGACGCCCTTTGTTCAGCGCGAAGACTGGTGCCGGCCGCGGCACCGCCGCGATTCGGCGGACGCCGACCGTTAAGCGGGTTCGACTGCGCTCAGGTGGAGGCGCCGATGCCCAATCGTCCGAAACCGTTGCCGTCGCCCCGTCAGAACGGGATATCGTCGTCGAGGTCGTCGAGGGGCTTGCGGGGGCCGGCGCGGCTGTGCGCAGCGGGGGCAGAACGGGCGGGTTCGCCGCCGAAATTGCCGCCGCCCTCGCGGAAGTCGTCGTCGTAGCCGCCTTCGGCTGGCATCGCGCCGCGGGCGCCTCCGGCCCCATCTAGCATCGTCAGCTGGCCCGAAAAGGCGTTCAGCACGATCTCGGTCGTGTAGCGCTCCTGGCCCTGCTGGTCGGCCCATTTACGGGTCTGCAGCGCACCTTCGAGATAGACCTTCGACCCCTTGCGCAGATATTTCTCGGCAATCTCGGCGAGCCGCTCGTTAAAGATCACCACACGATGCCATTCGGTACGCTCCTTGCGCTCGCCCGACACCCGGTCGCGCCAAGTGTCCGAGGTGGCGAGCGTGAAATTGGCGACGCGCCGCCCGTCCTGTGTCGAGCGGATCTCCGGGTCTCGGCCGAGATTGCCGATCAGGATCACCTTGTTGACGCTGCCAGCCATGGGGTCACCCGCGGGTTCGTTTCCGTATCTGCCATTCTAGCAACTTCGGACCGCTGTCGAAAATTCCGCGAGCTGGCGCATGGGCGCAGAGGGTGCGGATAGCTGGCCGGCCGCTCGAACGCGCATTGCAGAGCCGAGCGCGACGCCCCATTTATGACAATACAAATGATTTGCGTACTTTCTTTGGATAGGCCTGTTACAGGCCTTCGGAGCACCCGAGCATGAGCTATCTTGAACCGATCGGCGGGCCCGGCGGCCCGGTTGGTCCTGACCACGCCGCTGCGCCGCCCGAGGACGCAGCCCTCCTCGATGCTTATTCGCGTGCGGTCACCGGCGCGGTGGACAAGGTCGGGCCGGCGGTGCTGCATCTCCAGGTCGGCGGCGCCAAGCCGGGAAGCAGCGGCGCCGGGTCGGGCGTCGTTTTCACACCGGACGGCTACGCATTGACCAACAGCCATGTCGTCAGTGGCGCCACGTGGATCGAGGCGGCCTTTCCCGACGGGCGGACCGCCGCCGCCAAGCTCGTCGGCGACGACCCCGACACCGACCTCGCCGTGCTGCGGCTCGACGGCGAGGCGCCGGCCTTTGCCCGGCTCGGCGATTCGCGCCGCCTCAGGGTCGGCCAGCTCGTCGTCGCGATCGGCAACCCCTTCGGCTTTCAATGCACGGTGACGGCCGGCGTCGTCAGCGCCCTCGGTCGCTCGCTGCGCACCCGCTCGGGGCGGCTGATCGACAGCGTGATCCAGACCGACGCGGCCTTGAACCCGGGAAATTCCGGCGGGCCGCTCGTCACCGCCTCCGGCGAGGTCGTCGGCATCAACACCGCGATCATCGGCATGGCGCAAGGCATCTGCTTTTCGATCTCGGCCGCGACGGTCGAGTTCGTGGCCTCGCGGCTGATCCGCGACGGAAGGGTGCGGCGCTGCTATATCGGGGTCGCCGGAGAGAACGTGCCATTGCCGCGCCGGGTCGTGCGCTTTCACGAGCTCCCGCGCGAGACAGCCGTGCGCATTCAATCGACCGCACCCGACGGCGCCGCGCGCGCCGCCGGGCTCGCCAGCGGCGACATCATCGTCGCCGCCGATGGCGTGCCGGTCGCCGATATCGACGAATTGCACCGGCTGATGACCGAGGAGAGGGTCGGCAAGCCCATTCCGTTCACGGTGCTGCGCCTCTCGCAAAAGCTCGAGGTGCCGGTTACACCGCGCGAAACCCCGCCGCGTCGCTCCGCCTGAGCACGCGGCGGTGCCTCACTCGAACCCTCTTCCCACGAACGGCCGAGGAAAGCAGCAGCTGTGCCCGCCTTGCCGCGCGCTAATAGCCCGCGACGGCGCAGACGAAGCGCTCGATTTCGGCTTCGTCGTTGTAATAGTGCAGGCTCGCGCGGACGAGTGCGTCGAGCCCGCGCATGGGCAGATCGAGCGCGAGGGCGCGCGGCGAGCGGGAAACGTGGACATTGATGCTCTTCGCCGCAAGGCGAGCGCGCGTCTGTGCCGGCGCTTCGCCGTCCTTCAAAAAGCTGACGATGCCGCATAGCTCGACGCCGCGATCGTGCACGTTGATGCCGGGCCGCGTCGCCAGCTCGCGCCGCAGCAGCGCGGCGAGCGCCTTGACCCGCGCTTCGATCGCCTCGATGCCGACCCGCGTCGCATAGCGTGCGGCGACGGCGAGGCCGATCTGACCGGCCATGTTCCGTTCCCAAGCCTCGAACCGGCGTGCATCTCCGCGCACGGCGTACCCATCACCGTCGCTCCAAGCGGCGGATTGGAGATCGACAAACGGCGGTTCGAGCACCCCGATCGTGTCGGCCCGCACATAGAGAAAACCGGTGCCGCGCGGCCCGCGCAAATATTTGCGACCCGCAGCCGCGAGCATATGGCAGCCGATCTCGCGCACATCGACCGCGAGCTGGCCGACCGACTGGCAGGCGTCGAGAAGGTAGAGGATACCGTGGCGCGCGGCGATGCGCCCGATTTCGGCTGCCGGGTTGACGAGCCCGCCTTGCGTCGGGACATGGGTGACCGCGATCAGCTTTGTGCGGCGGCCGATTGCACTTTCGAGCGCGGCGAGGTCGAGCTGCCCCGAAGCATCGTCGCCGACAATGTCGATCTCGATCCCGGCGCGCGCCTTCATCTGTAAAAAAGCGAGGTAGTTCGACAAGTACTCGGCCCGCGCGGTCACGATCCGGTCGCCCGGCCGGAACGGCACCGAGTAAAACGCCATGTCCCAGGCGCGCGTGGCGCTTTCAACAAACGCGATTTCGTGGCGCTCGGCGCCGATCAGCGCGACGACGGCGTCGTAGAAATCGGCGATGCGGCGTTCGGCTTCTGCCATCGCCTCCATGCCGCCGATCGCCGCCTCGCGTTCGAGATGCCCGGTCACCGCATCGAGCACAGTACGCGGCGGCAGCGCCATGCCCGCATTGTTGAAGTGGAGAACATTCTCGACACCGGGCGTCTCCGCCCTTAGCGACGCCACGTCGAGCGCCGTGTCCATCAATTTTTGCTTTTTTCTGTAGCCAGCCTAGGCGCCGCCTCGCGTGGGTCGTCGACATCGAGTTCGATCACCTCGCTGGGGGAGGGCGTCGCGGTCATCAAGGTCACGCCCGCCGAAGAATAAAAGCGGTGCCATGCCGCTTGGCGATTGACCGCGATCATTCCGGCGCCGAGCGCAAAAGATTTGGGCGGCCCATCGTCGCACACGATCTCCAACGTCGCAGAGCCGTCAAGGATATGAACCAGCTCGTCGGCGGGATGGCGTTCCCAATGGCCTTTCCCTGCGAACCTCGTGACGCTTAGGGCCCCGTCGCGATAGGTCGCCAACCGGGCAGCGCTTCCCTTACGGTCCGCCATCGTCGATTGCGGGGTCCGCCCGCGGAACATTCCTAGCTTGGCGACTACTGTTTCGAGATCGACGATGCCGGGCATTCCGAGTTCCGCCGCCTTTTCCCGCTTCGGCTCCACCGCCCGCGGATTGTCGACATCGAGCTCGATGTTCTCGCCAGGAAAAGGCGTCGCGGCCAGTTGCGTGGCACCTTCCGAAGAATAAAAGCGGTGCCATGCGCCCTTCGGAATCACAGCCATCATTCCAGCGCGAAGCGCGAAAGACTCGGGTGGCCCGGCGTCGCATACGATGTCCAGAATCGCGGTGCCATCAAGGATGTGAACAAGCTCGTCTCCCGTAAGATGGCGTTCCCAGTGATCTTTTCCCGAGAACTTGATGGCAAAAAGGAAGCCGTCGCGATAGGAGGCCAGTCGTGCGACGCTCCCCTTTGTCTCTTCCCTCGTCGACTGCGGCGTCCGTCGGAACATCGTCAGCCTCGCAAGCTCTGCGTTCAGATCGATGATAACGGGCATTCTGCTTTCCATCGCTCGCTCCGATCGTTGAAGCCGCCGCGCGGTGCGGGGAAACGTAGTGCCACGACTTAATTGCGGCTATCTTTGTTTTTGGAGACCACGGGAACGTTTTCGTGGCACTCCTACAATTCGCCGGTGAAGTCGGCGCATCGAGCCCGGTGACAAAGGAAAATGTCATGGCTGCTATCGACGGAGCGGCAATTGCGGGGTCCCGCGCGCAGCATCGTCCGCCGATGCGTCCACCACGACCCGGTCGCGGAACGATGGACTGGAACGATGTCAGGGTATTCCTCGCCGTCGCCCGAGAGGGCTCGATGCGGGCCGCCGGCCGGGCGCTTGGACTGAGCCAGCCGACAATCGCCCGCCGATTGGCCGCGTTCGAAGCTGCTTTTGGCGGCCCGACCCTGTTCGACCGCATGCCCGAGGGGCTGCGCCTGAACGCCGCCGGCGAGCAGCTTGTCCCGGCGGCCGAGAGGATCGAGGATGCGGTGCTCACGCTGGAGCGGCGTCGGGCCGCGGCCTCGCCGGTCTTGAGCGGCACCGTGCGAATATCGACGGGCGAGTGCGCCGCCGGTTTTTTGGCGCGTTGCCTATCAGGCTCGACAGCGGCGACGCTGCCGACCGGGATCACCCTGGAATTGGTCGAGTCGCGACAGACGGCAAACCTTGCGCGGCGCGAAGCCGATATGGCGTTACGCCACGAGCCTCCGGAAAGCGGCGACTTCTACATTTCCAAGGTCGGCACCTTCGCGTGCGCGGTCTACCGGCGCTGTGGTGCCGATGCAGCGGCGTGGATCACCTACACCGAAGAGCAAGCCCATTATGCGCCGGCGCGCTGGGTCCAGCAGCAGATCGAGGGAACGGGGTTTCCGATGGCGCTGCGCGCCTCGTCGATGCTGATGCATTTGGAAGCGATCCGCGCCGGCACCGGACGCGGCATATTACCTTGCTATGTCGGCGACGGCCATCCCTTGCTCGAGCGGCTGACCCCGCCGATTCCCGAAATCGCCGCCGAGTATTGGATCATTGTCCATCGCGACCTGCGACGCTCGGCCTGCGTGCGTGCGGTTGTCGATTGGATAAAGGCGCTGTTTGCGGAGCAACGTGGCGTGCTGACCGGCATCGGTGAAGCAGCCGCCAGACCGCCAGGGTGATGACCGTGAGGTCGAACGGTTTCCATGTTTTCTCTAACCTCTCTTCACGTTTCTTTAGAAATTTTAGGTTGCGATCGATCCCGGACCGGGATCGGGGCAGCCGATGGCACGCATTCTGCTGGCGGAAAAGGACGAAAGGATCCGGGGGTTCATCGCCGGAATCCTGACCGAGTTCGGCCATCAGGTAGCCGAATGCGCCAATGCGGCGGAGGTGTGGGCCCGGCTGGCGCGCGAGCCGTTCGATGTGATGCTGACCGACCTGGTGCTATACGGTCCCCAGACCGCACGCTGTGGCGGCTGGGAGGCGCTCGGGGTTCCTATGTTGACTTTGAGCGGACAGGAGTTTTGCGTCGGGGAAAAGGTTGAGCGGGAGCAGGTGCCGCTCCTCGACAAGCCGTTTCGGTTTGCCGATTTGCAAGGCATTCTGGACGCCGTCGCGCCCTATTCCGGCCCGCTGCGACGCACAGTCAAAACCGCTGCTTGAGCTGGCGGCGGCTCTTCCGCACCGGCGAGCGGGACGAGCCGCACGCGGTTGTCGCGAACGGTCAGCCCCAACCGGCCGTGCTTCAGAGCGACCGCGTCGCCGCCGAACATCTGCCGACGCCATCCCGACAGCGCCGGGACATCGGCCTCGTCATCGGCGGCGATTGCTTCGAGATCATCGGCGGACGCCACCAGCTTTTGCGCGACCTGATGCTCCTCGCAGCGCTGTTTCAGCAACACGCGCAAAAGCTCGACGGTGGGACCGAGGCCGGGTGGCGGGTCGGCCCTGCCGGATTGCGGCGGCTCGATCGTCGCTGCGTTGTCGAGCCCGCGTCGCACGGCATCGAGGATGTCGCCGCCGAGCCGGCCTTCAGCTACCCCTTTTCCGAGGCTACGGGTACGGGCGAGCGCCTCGATCGTCTTTGGCGCATGCGCCGCGATTTCGAGCACCGCTTCGTCGCGGACGATGCGGCCGCGCGGCAGATTGCGCTCTTGGGCGGCGGTCTCGCGCCATGCCGCCACCTCGCGCAGCACCGCGAAAAAGCGCCGGTCGACCTTGCCGCGCAAGCGGAAGCGGCGCCACGCCTCTTGCGGGGCCATCCGGTAGGTCGCCGGGTCTGCGAGACCGGCCATCTCCTCGGCGAACCAGGTCGCGCGCCCGTTCGACGCCAGACGTTGCTGCAATTCGTCGTAGACCGTGCGCAAGTGGATCACGTCCTCGAGCGCATATCGGATCTGCCGCTCGGTCAGCGGCCGATGCGACCAGTCGGTAAAGCGCGAGGATTTGTCGAGCGCCGCGCCGGCCAATTTGGCGGCCAAGGTCTGGTAGCTCGCGGCGTCGCCAAAGCCGCAAACCATCGCCGCCACCTGGGTGTCGAACAGCGGGCTCGGCACCTGGCCCGACAAATAAAAAAAGATCTCGACGTCTTGCCGCGCTGCGTGAAAGACCTTGATTGTGCTCTCTTTCACCATCAACTCGAGCAATGGCGCCAGATCGATGCCGGGGGCGAGCGCATCGATCGCCACAGCCTCCTCGGGTCCGGCGATTTGCACCAGACAAAGCACCGGCCAATAGGTGCGTTCCCGCATGAATTCAGTATCGACGGCGACAAAACCTGCACCCTGCTGCCGGGCACAGAATTGGGCGAGAGCGTCGGTGTCAGTGATAACGGTCATTCTCTGAGGCTATAATGCAATGACGTGGTCCCGGGCGTAGGCTTCGAGCCGCGAGCGGAGCGAAAAGTCAGGCCGCCGGCAAATATCGTCGAGATAGGCAGCGGCGGCCGAGACGTCGAGGCTGCGCAGCATCGCTTTAACCGGGCCGATCGCGCTGCCGGCCATCGACAAGGTGCGAAATCCGAGCGCGATCAGCGCCATCGCTTCGATCGGATTGCCGGCCATATCGCCACACATGCTGAGCGGCACGTGCGCAGTGTCGGTTTGGGTGATGACCTCGCGAAACAGCGCCAGCATCGGCGCGCACAGCGGATCGTAGCGATCGGCCAACCGCGGATTGCCGCGGTCGCAGGCAAACAGAAACTGCATCAAATCATTGGTGCCGATCGATAGAAAATCGACCCGCGCGCACAGCGCCGGCAGCTGCCACAACAGCGAGGGGACTTCGAGCATGACGCCGACCTTGACCGATTTGGGCGGCGTAAATCCCTCTCGAACCGCGCGGGCGAGCTCCATGTCGAGCAGCGCGCGGGCGCGGTCGAATTCGACCACCGCGGCAATCATCGGAAATTTGACAAAGAGGTCGCGGCCCTGGGCGGCGCGCACCAGGGAGCGCAGCTGCTGGCGCAGCATCGCCGGCCGGTCGAGCCCGATGCGAATGGCCCGCCAACCCATTGCCGGATTGTCCTCGTCGGCATGCGCCAGGTAGGGCAGCACCTTGTCGCCTCCGATATCGAGGGTCCGAAACACGACCGGGCGCCCTCCGGCCTGCTTAAAGACAGCGCAATAGAACTCGGTCTGCTCTTCGACAGCCGGAAAGGTGTCGCGCACCATCAGCGCCAGCTCGGTGCGAAACAGACCCACGCCCTCAGCGCCGGTCGCCGCCAATTGCGCCATGTCCGACAGCAGCCCGGCATTGAGCAGCAATTTGACCGCGATCCCATCGCGCGTGATCGATGGGGCGGTACGCAGGGTATCATGCTGCGCCCGCCGGCGAGCGCGCGTCTCGATCGTCGCCACCATCGATTGGTGGATGTCCTCGCTCGGACGGATCAGCACCTGGGCATGGTCGCCGTCAACGACGACGGTGTCGCCGTTCTCAATGCGGCTGGTCGCATCAGCAACCCGGCCGACGACGGGAATGTCGAACGCCCGTGCCACAATCGCCACATGCGCGGTCGGCGACCCCTCTTCGAGCACCAGCCCGATGATCCGTCGCCCGGCATATTCCAGAAGCTCGGCCGGCCCCATCGCGCGCGCGACCAGAACGAAGTCGGGCGGCAGCTCGGTCGGGCCACGGCACGGCATGTCATCGGCGAGGTGGCGTTGCAGCCGGTTGGCGAGATCGTCGAGATCGACGAGCCGCTCGCGCAGATACGGGTCGCTAGCCTGCAGCATGCGGGTGCGCGTCTCGTCGCGAACCTTTTGCGCCGCCGCCTCGGCGGTTAGCCCGCTGCGGATCGCATCGGCGATGCGTGCCACCCAGCCGCGGTCGGCAGCGAACATGCGATAGGTTTCGATGATGTCCTGATGCTCGCCGGCGCCGAGACCGTCGCTCGCCGCCACCAGCTCGTCGATCGCCGCGCGCATGGTCGTGACCGCCCGGCGTAGTCGCATGAGCTCGGCCGCGGTATCTTCGGCGACGACTTGGCGGACCGCCACATTCGGCTGGTGCAGCACCGCAGGCCCGATCGCCAGGCCGGGATTGAGCCGGATGCCGACGAGGCGCACCGGCAGTATCGCCGCCGCCTGGGCTTGGCCGATCTCGAGCGGGTTGACGAGCTCGCCGCTGGCGACGAGCTCGGCGACGATCATCGCGATCGTCTGCA
>DASXAM010000181.1:0-41537 GCA_036404275.1 Allostellaceae bacterium | reverse complement strand
CGGGTCGAGAAAATCGAGAAACGGCCCCGGCAACAGCTTGGCGCCGGCCGCCTCGACCCGTGCGCGCACGCTCGACCGGTCGTCGACGACGAGCCCGAAATGGCGGCGCGCATCCTCGTGCGGGGCAGATACCTGCATCATATTGATAAACTGGTCGCCGAGCTCGATAAAGGCGTTGCCGGGGCGCTTGGCCCGCAATGTGAAATCGAAAATGCGGCCGTAAAAGGCGAGCGCCTCGTCGATGTCGCCGACCTCGATGGCGACGTGATTGATGCCGACGAGCCGAGGCTTGCGGCCGGCGGTCTCGCTGCTCTCGGTCATGGCGGGCCTCCTGGTCGATACGGGATCTGCACCTATATTAAGATTGCAAACGATCGGGGTCGATCGGGTTCGCCGCGGGTTTCGGCTCCGCGCCGCAACCGATCGCCGTCTCCCGAGGATTCCGCGCTCAAGTACCTCGACCGCCGGGCTCCGCCGGCAGGAGAGTCTTTATGGACATGATCACAAAGCTGTCGGAAATGTCGGATGATGCGCTGTCCAATTTGCGCACCAACGCCAAGCGGCTGCAGGAAAAGGGCAGCCCGCACCAGCGTTCCGACGCCGCCGTTCTGTTGCCCGCGGTCGAGGCCGAGATCGGCGCCCGGCGTCTTGCCAAAGTAAAAGCAGCACGCGCCGCATCGAAAGACAAGCCGCGCCCGAGCAAAGCCCCTGCCGAGCGGCGCGCTTCCGGCCGAAGCAAGAGCAAAAGCGCGGCTTCCGGTCCGTAAACCGGGTTGGAGCAAGTCGTTTTTCGAGGCATCTTGCGGGATCGGCGGCGGTTGACGCCGGCCGTTTCTATCCGGGAGACGCAGGATGTCGGTTGATGTGAGCATCGAAGGCGCGGTGGCGAAAATCGTGCTGAACCGCCCCGAAAAGCTCAACGCGCTGACCGTCGAGATGCGCAGCGACCTCGCCGATGCGTTTCTTCGGCTGCGCTATGACGACGCAGTGCGCGCGATCATCGTCACCGGCGCTGGCCGAGCGTTCTGCTCGGGCGCCGATGTCGATCGCATGGCCGGGCAACACCGCGACCTGCGCGCCGACCGTGAGCGCATGCAATCGGGCGCGCATACTTTTATCGCCGCTATCCATGCGATCGAAAAACCGGTCATCGCCGCGGTGCGCGGCCCCGCAGTCGGGATCGGCTGGAGCATCGCGCTTGCTTGCGACCTCGTCATCGCATCCAAAACCGCGCGGTTCTCGCAGATTTTCCGCCGCATCGGCTTGGCCCCCGACGGCGGCGCCGTCTGGTTCTTAACCCGGCTGATCGGCATGGCAAAGGCGAAGGAACTGGTGTTCACCGCCCGTTTTGTCGAAGCCGAGGAGGCGTTGGCGCTCGGCCTCGTCAACCGCGTCGTCGATGACGACCGGCTGATGGCGGAGGCGGAAGCGCTCGCCGTCGATCTTGCCGAGGCGCCCACTTTTGCACTCGGACTGGCAAAAAAGCTGTTTCACGCCGCGGCCGGGCCGAGCCTCCAGCAATATCTCGACATCGAGAGCCTGGTGCAGCCGCAGCTGCACCATACCGCCGACAATGCCGAAGGGGTGGCCGCGTTTCGCGAAAAGCGGCCGCCGAAATTCATCGGCCGCTGACCCCCTTCAATTGCTGACCGCCTTCAATTGATGTGAATGCCGGCTTCCTTGGCGACGCCGATCCAGCGCGGGATCTCGGCGCGGAGAAAGGCGGAGAGCGTCGCCGGCGGGCCGCCGACCGGCTCGCCGCCGATGGCGGCAAAGCGTGCCGCGATGGCAGGCTCGTGGACGATCTGGTCGAAGGCTTTGCTGAGCCGGTCGACAATGCCTTTCGGGGTGCCGCCCGGCGCGAAGGCGGCGGACCAGGCGACGGCGGTGAAACCGGGGAGGGTTTGGGCGATCGTCGGCAAGTTCGGCGCGGCGGCGGCCGGGTGCGCGCTGCTGACCGCAAGGCCGCGCAATTTGCCGTCGCGCATCAGCGGCACCGCAGCGATGATCGGCGCCAGCATCATCTGCGCCTTGTCGGCGACGACCGCGGCGAGCGCCGGAGCGCCGCCTTCATAGGGCACATGGACGATGTCGGTGCCGGTGGTGATCTTGAACAGCTCGAAGCCGAGGTGCGCCGGGCCGCCCGCGCCTGCGGAAGCATAGGAAAGCTTGCCCGGATGCGCCTTGGCGTAGCCGATCAGCTCTTCCACCGTCTCGACCGGCAGCGCCGGGTTGACGACCAGCACATAGGGTTCGGCCACCAAGAGCGAGATTGCCGCGAACGCCGTTTCGGTATCGTAGGGCATCTTGGGGTAGGTGGCGGGATGGATCGCGTGCGAGCTCGGCGCGATCAGCAAGGTGTAGCCGTCGGGGGCGGCGTGGGCCACGACATTGCTGCCTCTGATGCCGTCCTCGCCGGCGATATTGTCGATTGTGATCGTCTGGCCGAGCCGCCGCGCGAGCTCGGGTGCAACGATGCGGGCGACGAGATCGTCGGGTCCGTTCGCCGGGAACGGCACGACGATGCGGATCGGCCGATCGGGATAGGCCGCCTCGGCAGCGTGCTGGCCGAGGGCGAGCGCGACCAGCAGCAAAACCAGCCGCGCCACCGCCCTCATGATATCCCTCCGACTGTCTCCGGGGCCGCGGTAATCTGGCGCGATGTCGGCGAGGGTGCAACAAGCGGCCTCCTCACACCGATTTTCGGCTAAGCTCGGCCGCAGGCAGCCCATGATCGAAGGCGGCGCGAGATGATCGATTTCTCGGCTGCGAGCGCGGCGGTGGCGCGCGACCCGCTACTTCTTGCCTGGGTGCTGTTTGCTGCCGGCGGAATTTCGGTCCATTTCCTGTTTCGCCGACACCCGCTGCACCGGGCGCTGGCGCGGGTGGTCATCCTGGCCATCTTGACGATCGTGCTGTTGCGCGCCGGCGTCGTTCCGTACCGGCCGCTGGCCATCACCGGGGCGCCCTATCGCGACGCGGTCCACGCCATGCTCAAGATCGCATGGTGGTTTTGGACCGCCTGGTTTGTCGTCGGGTTCTTGCGCGTTTTTGTCGTCACCGAGCACCGGCCGCGCGAAGGCAAGCTGATCCAGGATCTGCTTGCCGGCCTCGTCTATCTCGCCGCCTTTTTCGCCGTCATTGCCTATGTCTTCGATCTGCCGATCCAGGGGCTGCTCGCCACCTCGGGGGCGGTGGCGATCATCCTCGGGCTCGCCTTGCAAAGCACGCTGAGCGACGTGTTTTCGGGGATCGTGCTGAATTTCAGCCGCCCCTACCGGCCCGGCGACTGGATCAGCATCGACGGCGGCACCGACGGTAGGGTCGTCGAGATGAACTGGCGCGCGACACATGTCCTGACTGCCCGGCGTGACCTTGCGATCGTGCCGAACAGCGCGATCGCCAAAGCAAAGATCGTCAATGCCAGCTCGCCGACCGATATTCACGGCATGACCGTGACGGTGGCGCTCGACGCCGAGACGCCGCCGGCGCGCGGCACCGAGCTCCTCGAGCATGCGGTGTTGAACTCGCGCCTCGTCTTGGCGGCCCCGGCCCCGACGATCGCGATCAAGGCAATCACGGCGACCGCGACCGAGTTCGAGATCACCTTTTTTGTCGAGGAGCTGCGGCAGGCGAGCCGCGCGCAAAACGAGTTGTTCGACCTGATTTTCCGGCATTTGGCAGCCGCCGGCGTCGAGCTCGCGGCAAATCGGCCGCTGCCCTATCCGTCGCCGCCCAATGCCGGCGCCGCGACTTCCAAAACCGCCGCCGAACGCGCGGTCGATCTCGTCGCGTTGTTCGCCAGCTTGACCGCGGCGGAGAGAAAGACGCTCGCGGCCAAATCGGCGCGCCGGCATTACGACCCGGACGAGGTGCTGCTCGCGCCCGGCGCTGTATTGGACTCGCTCTTCGTCATCGGCGCAGGCGTGGTGTCGCTGACCGCGGTCGTATCGGAGGGCGAGCTCGAGTTCCTGCGCATCGGACCAGGCGATCATTTCGGCGAGATGGGCATGCTGACCGGCAGTCCGGCCGAGGCGACGCTGAAGGCGCTGGTTCCGGTCGTCACCTATGAGCTGGCCAAGGACGATCTGGCGCCGATCCTGGAGGCGCGGCCCGAAGTCGGGCACGAGCTGTGCCGCGCGCTGGCCCGCCGGCAGGCGGCCGGTCAGCTGATCGCTTCGGCTGCGATCGACCGGGAGGTGCCGCCGCATCGGGTCGCCGCGTGGTTCTCCGACCGGCTGCACCGGCTGTTCGACCTGGCCAACGCCGATTGAGCGAACCCCGGCTGTTTTCCAGGCGAGCCGCCGTCCGCGGGCTCGAATGCGCTTGCGCTGTGCGCCGGCCCAAGGCAACGTACCGGCCCGATGCTGCTTCGGGGGAAGACCCGTTGAAGAACTCTGCCAGATCGGCCAAGGAAGCCAAGCCGGCGGCCAAATACGGCCGTGGCACCGGGATTCCGAACCCGATCGACGTGCATGTCGGCAACCGCATCCGGATGCGCCGCCTGCTGCTGGGCATGAACCAGGAGACGCTCGCCAATGCGCTCGGCCTGACTTTTCAACAGGTCCAGAAATATGAAGGCGGGGCAAACCGGGTCAGCGCCTCGCGGCTGTCGGCGATGGCGGAAATCCTCGGCGTGCCGATCTCCTATTTTTTTGGGGATCTGCACGCGGACGGCGACGAGGTGAGCGCCGAAGACCAGGCTTGGCGCGAGCACCTGCAGCGGCCCGAAACCATCGAATTCATCCGGCTCTACTATGCGATCCCCGACCAGCGGGTGCGCCATCAGTTTCTCGAAATGACAAAAACCTTGGCCGACCTATCCGCCGAAGAAGAGGTCTGAGCGCGCTCGCCTCGCACCCATTCGGGAAGGGTTGACGTTCACGACGTGAACGCAGTATCGTCGCCTCGGTTATGGGGATGCCGGTGGCGGTGAGCGACCAGGGGCGGGCGAACGAGCCGGGAAATCCGGGAATTGTGCTGAGCGTGCTGACCTCGGTCGAGCGCGACAGCGCGATCACCCAACGCCAGCTCGCCCGCGAGCTCGGCATCGCCCTCGGTCTTGCCAATGCTTATTTGCGGCGCTGCGTGCGCAAAGGGCTCGTCAAGATCCGGCAAGTGCCGCTCAACCGCTACGCCTATTACCTGACGCCGCAGGGCTTTGCCGAAAAAAGCCGGCTGACCGCCGAATATCTGGCGGTGTCGCTCGATTTTTTTCGCCGCGCCCGCATCGATTGCGCGGCGCTGTTCGGTGATTGCGGGAAGGCGGGGTGGCGCCGCGCGGCGTTGTACGGTGCCGGCGACCTCGCGGAGATCGCGATTCTGAGCGCCGGCGAGACCGCCGTCGCGTTGCTGTGCGTCATCGATTCGTCGGCCGCCGGCGGGCGCTGCGCCGGTCTGGCAATCGAAGCCGACCTGGAAGCGGCATTGCGGCGCGCCGGGCCTGCCGGCCTCGACGGGATCATCGTCACCGACACGCGCGCGCCCCAAGCCAGCTTTGACGAGCTGCGCCGGGCCGCCGAGCGACACGGTCTTCCGGCTGCCCGAATCGTCGCGCCGAGCCTGCTGCGCATCTCGCCGGAGCCGGCGGCGGCAGAGGAGGTTGCGGCGTGATCGCCTGGTACGCGGTCCACACCCAGCCTCGTGCCGAGACGCGCGCGCATGACAATTTGCTGCGCCAGGGCTATGCCGCCTATCTGCCGCGCTGCCGCCTCTATGTGAGCCATGCGCGACGCCGCGAAGTGGCGCTACGGCCGCTTTTTCCGCGCTATTTGTTTGCCGGGGTCGACCGGGCGGCGATGCGATGGCGGCCGATTCTGTCGACCTTTGGGGTTAGCGACGTAGTGCGCACCGGCGAGGAGCCGACGCCGGTGCCGGCCGAGATCGTCGCAGCGCTGCGCGAGCGCGAAGCAGCGGGCATGTTCGATCGCCTCGACTTGCGGCGGCGGTTGCGGCTCGGCGAGATGGTGCGGATAACCGCCGGTGCCTTCGAGGACATGTTCGGCCGGCTGGTCGAGCTGCGCGAGCCGGAACGGGTGGTGGTGCTGCTCGATCTGTTGGGTCGCGCGGTTCGCGCGCAACTCGGCGCGGAGGCGGTCGAAGCCGCGTGAGATGCGGCCGGCGCAACGGCGCCGGATCGGCGGGGAGACGGGGGGTCGGGTGACGCTGTGTCACCCGAACTGCGGTAGCGTGGGAAGGGGAGCTGTGGGCGATCGCAAAGGCTTGGAGCATCGCGGCGGCGTCGGCCCGCGGGTCGCGGTCGCGGGCTGCGGCTATTGGGGCAAAAACCTGGTGCGCAACTTTGCCGCGCTCGGCGCCTTGGCCGCGATCTGCGATCCGGATCGCGCCTCCGCCGAGCGGCTTTCCCAAGAATATCGCGCCGCCGTGTCCGAGTTCGACAATGTGCTGCGCGATCCTGAAATCGAGGGTGTCGCGATCGCCGCACCAGCGGCGTTGCACGCAAAGCTGGCGCGCCGGGCGATCGAGGCGGGCAAGCACGTCTTTGTCGAAAAGCCGCTGGCCTTGGCGGTCGCCGACGCCGAAGAGCTGTGCGCCTTGGCCGAGAGCCGCGACCGGCGGCTGATGGTCGGCCATCTATTGCAATATCATCCGGGCTTTATCCGCCTGCGCCGCCTGGTCGCCGAGGGTGCGCTCGGCCGGCTGCAATATGTTTATTCGAACCGGTTGAACCTCGGCAAAGTGCGTCGCGAAGAGGACATTCTTTGGTCGTTCGCTCCGCATGATTTGTCGATGATCCTGTCGCTTGTCGGCGACGAGCCGAGCGAAGTCACGGCCGAGGGCGGCTATTACCTGCACAAGACCGTCGCCGACGTGACCACGACCCACCTTTCATTCCCGGGCGGCGAGCGCGCCCATGTCTTTGTCTCGTGGCTGCACCCCTTCAAGGAGCAAAAGCTCGTCGTTATCGGCGACCGGGCGATGGCGGTTTTCGACGATGGCGAGCCGTGGAGCCGCAAGCTCGTGCTTTACCCGCACACGATCGCATGGCGCGCGGCGATGCCAGTGCCGCAGCGGGCCGAAGCCGACCCGGTGCCGCTCGACGAGGCCGAGCCGCTGGCACTCGAATGCCGTCATTTTCTCGAATGCATCGCCACCGGCGCCCGCCCGCGCACCGACGGTGCTGAGGGATTGCGGGTGCTGCGGGTGCTGACCCAGGCGAGCCTTGCGCTAAAAAAACATGCCGAGCCGCCGGCGCAACCGCGGCCGCATGCGGACGTGCAAATTCACGAAACGGCGGTGGTCGACGAGCCTTGCGAAATCGGCGCCGGGACGCGCATCTGGCATTTCTCGCACATCCTGGCGCACACCCGGATCGGCCGAGACTGCACGCTCGGCCAGAATGTCATGGTCGGGCCCGATGTGACCGTCGGCAACCATTGCAAAATCCAGAACAGCGTCTCGATCTACAAGGGTGTCACCCTCGAAGACGACGTCTTTTGCGGTCCTTCCTGCGTCTTCACCAATGTCATGAACCCGCGCGCCGCGATCGAGCGCAAGGACGAGTTCCGCCCGACCCTGGTCAAGCGCGGCGCCACGATCGGCGCCAACGCCACAATCGTCTGCGGCCACACGCTCGGCGAATATTCCTATGTCGCCGCCGGCGCGGTGGTGACGCGCGACGTGCCGGCCTTTGCGCTCGTAGCCGGGGTGCCGGCGCGGCGGATCGGCTGGACGAGCCATGACGGCGAGCGGCTCGGCGACGATCTCGTCTGCCCACGCTCGGGCCGACGCTATCGCGAAGTCGGGGCCGACCAGCTGGAAGAGGTGCTGTGACACCCGACATGCTGGTGCACGAAGCGCCGCTGGAGAGGGGTTGAGCTGGCCGATGCACCTCGCGCAACGATGCAAGACCGCATCGCCGACGCGCGCGGCGGCGTTGTGCCGGTAAGCAACCGACGCAGACGATGACCGAGCGCATTCTGGTAACCGGGGCGGACGGGTTCATCGGCTCGCATCTGGTCGAATACCTGCTTGAGCAGGGCCGGACCGTGCGGGCGTTTGTCTATTACAACTCGTTCGACAGCTGGGGCTGGCTTGACGCGCTGCCGGCCCAAACCAGGGACGAGCTCGACGTCGTGGTCGGCGACATCCGGGATGCCGGCTCGGTGCGCACGGCGATGCAAGGGTGCTCGCAAGTCATGCACCTCGCCGCCCTTATCGGCATCCCCTATTCATATATCGCGCCGGAAAGCTACGTCGACGTCAATGTCAAGGGGACCCTGAACGTGGTGCAGGCGGCGCGCGATCTCGGGGTCGCGAAAATCGTCCACACCTCGACGAGCGAGACCTACGGCACGGCGCAGTTTGTTCCGATCACCGAGCAGCACCCGCTCGTCGGACAATCGCCCTATGCGGCGAGCAAGATCGGCGCCGATCATATGGCGTTGGCCTTTTACCGTTCGTTCGGGACGCCGGTCGCAGTGGTCCGCCCGTTCAACACCTACGGGCCGCGGCAATCGACGCGGGCGATCATTCCGACGGTCATCACCCAGATTGCTGATGGGCGGCGGCGCCTCGCGCTTGGCGCGCTTTCGCCGACCCGGGATTTCAACTTCGTGGCCGACACGGTGCGCGGCATGGCGGCCGTGCTGGAGAGCCCAAGCTCCATCGGCGAGGTCATCAACATCGGCAGCGGGTTCGAGATCGGCATCGGCGAGCTCGTCAGCCTGATCGCCGATGTCATGGGCGCGAAAGTCGATATCGAGAGCACCGCAGAGCGGACGAGACCGGAAGCGAGCGAGGTGCAGCGCCTGGTCGCCGACAACTCGAAGGCGCAAACCCTGCTCGGCTGGCGCCCCGATTATAGTGGCCACGATGGGCTGAGCCGCGGCCTCGCGCAGACGGTCGCCTGGTTCTGCAACGCCGCCAATAAGGTACGATATCATGTCAGCCGATATTCGGTTTGAGCCCTCCCGGCCGGTGCCGGGAGCAGTCGCGGCGGTGGTGGCAACGGTTTGCCGCACCTTGCCGCAAGACCGCTCCCCCATTGCACTGCACGAGCCGGAATTTGCCGGCAGCGAGTGGGCATACGTAAAAAATTGTCTCGATACCGGCTGGGTCTCGTCGGTGGGCGCCTTTGTCGAGCGGTTCGAGGCCGATCTCGCCCGCGCCTGCGGCACGCGATTTGCCGTCGTCACCGTCAGCGGGACAGCGGCGTTGCACGTGGCGCTGCTGCTGGCGGGCGTGCAGCCGGGCGACGAGGTGTTGCTTCCGTCCTTGACCTTTATCGCCACCGCCAACGCCGTCTCCCATGCCGGCGGCCTGCCGCATTTTCTCGACTGCGATCCCGATACGCTGTGCCTCGATCTCGCAGCCGCGCGAAGCTACCTCGAACGCTGCGCGATCGCCGACCGGGGAGTTTGCCGTAACCGCGAGACCGGGCGGCGGATTGCTGCGATCGTGCCGGTGCATGTGTTCGGCCATCCGGTCGATCCGGACGCGATGGCCGGCTTAGCCGACCGGTTCTCGCTCGCCGTGATCGCCGACGCGACCGAATCGCTCGGCTCGAGCTGGGCCGGACGGCCGGCCGCCAGCCTCGGCCGGCTCGGCGTCTTGAGCTTCAATGGCAACAAGATCGTAACCACCGGCGGCGGCGGCGCCATCGTGACCGACGACGAAGAGCTGGCGGTCGCGGCAAAGCATCTGACAACGACGGCCAAAAAGCCGCATCGCTGGGCCTTCGAGCATGACCGGGTCGGGTTCAACTACCGCATGCCTAACATCAACGCCGCTTTGGGCTGCGCCCAGCTCGAGCGTCTCGCGGAGTTTGTCGCGCGCAAGCGACGCTTGCATGCCGCTTACCGGGATGCTTTTGCGGGCTTCTCCGATGCCGCCATCCTGACCGAGCAAGGGGCGGCGCGAAGCAATTATTGGCTCGTGGCGCTGCGCCTGGACGGCAGGCTTGCGGGCAAACGCGACGAGGTTCTGGAGCAGCTTCATGCGGCCGGGATCCTGTCGCGGCCGCTTTGGACGCCGATGCACAGGATGTCGATGTATCGCGACCATCCGCGCTCCGACATGCGCCATACCGACGCGATGTTCGAGCGAGTGATCAACCTGCCGAGCTCGCCGCGACTGGCGCCGACGGCGCCGCGGTTGCGGGAGGCGGACTGAATGCGCTGCGCAATCGTCGGCATGGGACGCATGGGCCTGCGCCATCTTCGCATCGCCCGCGAGGAAGGATTCGACATCGTCGGCATCGTCGACCGCCGGCGCACGGCGCTCGAAGAGGCGAAGCAGGCGTTCTCGCTGAGCGACGACCTCCTGCACGAGGACGCCGCCTCTTTGTTCGAGGCGCAGCACCCTGAGCTCGCGGTCATCGCAACGACCGCACCCGCCCATTGCGACCTGACGCTGCTCGCTGTGCGAGCCGGCGCAAAGGCGGTTTTGTGCGAAAAGCCGATGGCGGTGTCGCTGGCTCAGTGCGATCGGATGGTCGAGGCCTGCGAATGCGCCGGAGCGCGGCTCGCCGTCAATCACCAGATGCGGTTCATGGAGCAATATGTCCGTCCAAAGGCGATTTTGCAGTCGGAGGCCCTGGGCGGGCTCTCCTCGGTGACGGTGGTTGCCGGGAATTTCGGATTGAGCATGAACGGGACCCATTATTTCGAGATGTTCCGCTATATGACCGACGAGCCCCCGGTGCAGGTTGCCGCGTGGTTGTCGCCGGAGAAGCTCGCCAATCCGCGCGGACCGGAGTTCGAAGACCGCGCCGGCGCGGTCCGGCTCGCGACGCAATCGGGAAAGCGCTTTTACCTCGACGCCGATGCCGCGCACGGGCACGGGGTCAGCGTCATTTACGCCGCCCGCTTCGGACGAGTGACGATCGACGAGCTTGCCGGAACGATGCAAGTGGTTGCGCGCGAAGAGCAATATCGCAGCCTACCGACAAGCCGCTATGGCATGCCCTGGCGCGAGGAGAGTTTTCGCATCGCGCCGGCCGACGTCATCGAGCCGACGCGATCGGTGCTTCGCGCGCTCCTCGACGGCACGGACTTCCCCGATGGGAAGGTCGGCCGCAAAGCAGTCGAGGTGCTTGCCGCCGCCTATGCGTCCGACGAAAGCGGCGGCCGCACGATCGATCTGCGCAACGCAGCAACCGCGCGCGACAGGGTCTTTCCGTGGGCATGAGCCCAGCGGCGCCGATCCGCGTCGCGTATGTCGGGGCCGGCGCGATGATTCGGGAGCACGCGCGCGCCTTTGCCGATATCCCGGGAGTTCGGCAGGCGGGCATCTGGAACCGCACGCGCGGCAAGGCCGAGAGGCTGGCACACGAATTCGGCATCGAAGCGGTCGCCTCCAGCCTTGCTGCGCTGTACGAGCAGAGCGTGGCCGATCTGGTCGTCATCGCGGTCTACGAGACGGCAATCCGCGAGACGGTCGAGGCATGTATCGGGTTCCCCTGGACCATCCTGATGGAAAAGCCGGTGGGGCTCGATCTCCACGAGGCCCGGGCCATCGAGGCGCAAGCGGCGTCACGCAAAGCGCGGGTCATGGTCGGGCTGAACCGGCGCGCTCTGTCGAGCACGCGCGCCGCGCTCGACGATGTTGCCGCCGACCCGTCGCCGCGGTTCATCCATGTGCAGGACCAGCAGAGCCTCGCGCTGGCTCGCCGAATCGGCCATGCGGCGCCGGTCATTCGCAATTGGATGTACGCCAACTCGATCCATCTGGTGGACTACCTCCTGGCGTTCGGGCGCGGCGAGATCGACAGCGTCGAGGTGATCTCTCCTTGGACGCCGGAGGATCCCGGCGTCGTCCTGGCCAAGGTGGGGTTTGCGAGCGGCGATCTCGGCCTTTACGAAGCGCAATGGCGAGGCCCCGGTCCCTGGGCCTGCGCCGTCACGACGCACCGTCGCCGCTGGGAAATGCGGCCGCTCGAGAAGGCGGCATTTCAAAATCTCGATGAGCGCGTGCTCAATGCGGTCGAGCCCGCAGCCTCAGACACGCGGTTCAAGCCGGGCTTGCGGCAGCAGGCCGAAGAGGTCGTGCGGGTGTGCCGGGGCTTCGCGTCGCGGGTCCCCGACCTGCGCGAGGGCGTGCGCGCCATGCAGCTCGTCCAGCAAATCTATCGCTGCTGATCGGCCGCCTTATGGAGAAACGGCGAGTTTGCGTCGCTACCGGCTCGCGGGCCGATTACGGGCTGTTGTCTTCACTGATGCGCCGACTGCAGGAGGCGGCCGACTTCCAATTGCAGGTTCTCGCAACCGGCATGCATCTGAGCGCCGAGTTTGGACACACGATCGACCTCGTCCGCGCCGACGGGTTTGCGATCGACGCCGAGGTGGACATGCTGCTCGCGGCCGACACGCGGGCGGCAATGGCGAAATCGGCCGGGCTCGGCATGCTGGGCTGCGCAGATGCATTGTCTCGTCTGGCTCCGCATATCGTCGTCGTGATCGGCGATCGGTTCGAAATGCTCGCCGTGGCATCGACAGCGATGCTGCTCGGGATCCCGATCGCGCATATTCACGGCGGCGAGGTGACCGAGGGGGCCGTCGATGAATCAATCCGTCACGCGATCACCAAAATGGCGTCGCTGCATTTTGTCGCCGCCGATCCTTACCGCCGACGGGTGATCCAGCTTGGGGAGGCGCCGGAGCGGGTCTTTCTGGTCGGCACGACAGGCCTCGATGCTCTTGCGCAGCTGCAGCCGCTCGGCCGCGAAGCGCTGGGGCGGCAGGTCGGGCTCGATCTTGACGACGGCTTCTTTCTGGTAACCTACCACCCGGCGACGCGCGGCGAGATTGCCCCGCTATGCGCAGTGAACGAGCTGCTGGCGGCGCTCGATCGGTTCCCCGACTGTCGGATCGTGATGACCAAGTCGAACGCCGATGCGGATGGCCGGGCGATCAACCAGCGGCTCGCCGAGTATCAGGTGCCGCGCAAGGACCGGGTTGCACTTGTCGCTTCACTCGGACAACCCGCCTATCTCAGCGCCTTGATCGCCGCCGCTGTCGTCATCGGCAACTCGTCGAGCGGCATCATCGAGGCGCCGGCGGTCGGAACCCCGACCGTGAACATCGGTTCGCGGCAACACGGCCGTCTGCGGGCGGCGAGCATTGTCGATTGCGCCGAACACGCCGACGAGATTGCCGCCGCGATCGGTAAGGTACGCGACCCGGCATTTCGGCGTCTCGCCGCGGCGTGCGAACCGCCCTACGGCCGCCCACGCGACGCCGCCGGACGCATTGTCGCGGCATTGCGCGGCGTGCCGCTCGCATCGCTCCGCGTCAAACCTTTTCATGACCTCCCGCCAGCAAAGGAGACGTGATGGCAGCGCATGCCTTCGTCATCGCCGAGGCCGGCGTCAACCACAATGGCTCGCTCGACCTCGCCTTGCAGCTCATCGACGTGGCCGCCGCAGCCGGCGCGGACGCGGTCAAATTCCAGACCTTCAACGCCGACGACCTGGTGACCCGCGACGCGCCGAAAGCCGCGTATCAGCAGCGCAACATGGACGGCGGCGCGTCATCGTCGTCGCAATACGACATGCTCCGCCGCTTGCAGCTCGACCGCGCAGCGCACGATGCTTTGCGGCGGCATTGCGCCGAACAAGGCGTCGAATTCATGTCGACCGCCTTCGACCTGCGCAGTCTCGATCTGCTCTGCGAGGTCGGGATCAAGCGGCTGAAGGTCGGCTCGGGAGAAATCACCAACGGTCCGCTGCTGTTGGCCATGGCGCGCCGCCATGTCCCGGTCATCCTGTCGACCGGCATGAGCACGTTGGAGGAAATCCACGCGGCGCTCGGCGTGCTGGCGTTCGGCTTTATCGGCACGGCCGAAAAGCCCTCCGAAGCGGCCTTCGATGCAGCCTTCACCGCCGCCGAGGGCCAGGCCGCGCTGGCCCGGCTGGTCACGATCCTGCACTGCACGACGGAGTACCCAGCACCCTACGAGGACGTCAATCTGCGTGCTCTCGACACATTGCGGGAAAGCTTTGGATGCTCGGTCGGGCTTTCCGATCATTCGCCGGGGATCGCGATCCCGATTGCAGCGGTGGCGCGCGGCGCCAGCACAATCGAAAAGCATTTCACGCTCGATCGGGCGCTTCCGGGCCCCGATCATGCCGCCTCGCTCACCCCGCAAGAGCTGCGCGACATGATTGCCGGCATCCGCGCGGTCGAGGCGGCTATCGGCGACGGGCAAAAAGTGCCCCGCCCCTCCGAGGTCGCAAATATCCGGATAGCGCGGCGATCGCTCGTCGCGGCGCGGCCGATCCGGGCGGGCGAAGTCCTTGGCGAGGATGCGCTCGCGGTCAAGCGTCCGGGCGGCGGCGTCTCGCCGATGCGCTATTGGGACCGGCTGGATCGTCCGGCCGAGCGCAGCTATGCGGCGGACGAAATGATCGAATGAGCGACAAGCCGGTCATCGTATTGGGAGGCGGCGGGCATGGTCGCGTGCTGATCGATCTGCTGCAGCTGACGGCGCGACCGATTCTCGGGATTTGCGATCCGCAGCTGGCCGCCGGCGCCGGCGGCCCGATGGGTATTGCCGTGCTCGGCGACGATGACGCCGTGCTCGCGTATTCGCGCGACGACATCGAGCTCGTCAACGGTATCGGGTCGACCAAGACGATGACGCTGCGCCACACGGTCTATCGGCGGTTCGGCGAACGGGGATTTCGTTT
Organism: Allostellaceae bacterium; assembly: GCA_036404275.1. GTDB lineage: Bacteria > Pseudomonadota > Alphaproteobacteria > ATCC43930 > CGMCC-115725 > AP-15. The sequence continues at coordinate 26,887 of DASXAM010000181.1, read as the reverse complement.
TGCGACGCTTCTGCATCCGTCTGCGGTCGTGGCGCGCGGGGTCCGGCTCGACGAAGGCGCGCAGATCATGGCGGGCGCGGTTCTGCAGTGCGGCGCCAGCATAGGCGCCAACAGCATCGTCAATACGCGCGCCTCGGTCGATCATGACTGCACGATCGGCCAAACTGTGCACATCGCGCCGGGTGTGACATTGTCCGGCAATGTCGGGATCGGCGACCGGACGCATGTCGGCACCGCCGCGATCATCATCCAGAGCGTCCGCGTCGGGGAGGATTGCCTTGTGCCGGCCGGCGCTCTGGTGACCCGCGACGTGCCGGACGGCACGCGTTTGCGCACCTCGGGGGGCAGCATCGCATGAACGACATCACGACGAACCTGCTCGGTGCCGACGCGCCGATCAAGGCGGCGATCGAGGCAATCGAACGCTCGCCGGCAAAGATCGGGCTCGTCGTGGATGCGGAAATGCGCCTCATCGGCACGGTCACCGACGGCGATATCCGGCGCGGCCTATTGCGCGGGTGCCAGCTGACCGACCCGGTTACGAGCGTCATGAACGCCAATCCGCGGGTTGCCCGAACCGAGACCGATCGGGCGCGCATTCGCGAGCTGATGCGGCGCAATATTTGCCGCGATGTGCCGGTTGTCGATGCAGACGGCCGCGTCGTCGAGCTCGAGACGTTGAACGAGACCCTGCTCTCGCCGGAAAAATCCAATTGGGTCTTGCTGATGGCGGGTGGACGTGGACAACGCCTGCGGCCGCTGACCTTGGACGTTCCCAAGCCAATGCTGCAGGTCGGCTCACGACCGCTGCTCGATGCGATCATCCGCAATTTCAAGGAGCAGGGCTTCCAAAATTTCTTTGTGTCGGTCAACTATCGCAGCGAGGTCGTCATCGAGCATTTCGGCCAAGGGGAATCGCTCGGCGTCAACATTCGCTATCTGATCGAAGACCGCCCGCTCGGCACCGCCGGTCCGCTGGCGCTACTGCCGGAACGGCCGGTGCGGCCGATGATCGTGATGAATGGCGACATCCTGACAAAAGTCGATTTCAACGATTTGCTGTCCTTTCACGACGAGCACATGGCGGCGGCGACCATGTGCGTTCGGGATTATTCGTTCGAGGTTCCCTTTGGCGTCGTCGAGATCGACCGCTATCGCATCGCGCGCATCGCCGAAAAGCCGGTTCAGCGGTTCCTGATCAATGCCGGGATCTATGTCCTCAACCCGGAGATCATCTCGATGGTCGCCGCGCCGGAGCCGCTCGACATGACGACGCTGTTCCAGCGCGTCATCGACAGCAAGGCTGAAACCGCGGTCTTTCCGATACGCGAATATTGGATCGACATCGGCCGCATGGACGATTTCGAGCGCGCGAACAACGAGTTCGGTCCGCAGTTTGGGGCGGCCCTCGAGAAATGATCGGCGGCCGGTCGGTGCTCGGATTGATACCCGCCCGCGGTGGTTCGCGAGGCGTGCCGCGCAAGAATGTGCGGCTGCTCGGCGGGCGGCCGCTGATCGCCTGGACGATCGAGGCCGCACGGCAAGCGAGCACCATCGACCGGCTGGTGCTCAGCAGCGACAATGCCGAGATCATCGCGGTCGCGACCGGCTTGGGCGCCGAGGCACCCTTTGTCAGGCCGGCCGAGCTTGCCACCGACGATGCCGATGCGCTGAGCGTGGTTCGTCACGCGCTCGCCGCCTTGCCCGATGCCTATGACTATCTCGTGCTGCTGCAACCGACCTCGCCATTCCGCACCGGTGAGGACATCGACAATACCGTGGCACTGTGCGCCCGCGCGGGCGCGCCCTGCGTCAGCGTCTGCCAACCGGACAAAAGTCCGTACTGGATGTTTGAAGCCGGCGTCGACGGCAGGCTGGTCCCGCTATTCGCGACCGTGCCCAAGCGTCGGCAGGATGCGCCCGCGGTCGTGCTGCTCAATGGCGCCGTCTATGCGGCCGAGACGCAGCAATTGCGCGCCGGCCGCGATTTTCTCGGTCCCGACACTGTCTATCACATGATGCCGAAGGCGCGCTCGCTCGACATCGACGCCGAGCTCGACTTCGCCATCGCGGAGCTGCTGATTGACGAGAGCGCCCATGGAACGATTTCCACGTAATCAGCCTGTCGATCTCGACAAATTCGCGGCATCGTCGAACGACCTCGAGGCTTATTACGGATTGCCGCGAGAAGTGCGCTATTGCGCCACTTGCGTCATCTCGAACCAGCGGCCCAATTCCGCAATCGAATTCAAGCATACCGCCAGCAGCAAGAAGGCGACGATTCATCTCGACGAAGCGGGGGTGTGCGATGCCTGCCGGGTCGCCGAGGCAAAGCGGACCGAAATCGACTGGGCGGCGCGGGAGCAGGAATTGGTGGAGCTATGCGATCGCCATCGCCGCAACGACGGCGGCTACGACTGCCTCGTGCCCGGCTCGGGCGGCAAGGACACGGTATACGCCTCGCATATCCTCAAAACCAAATACCGGATGCATCCGCTGACGGTCACTTGGGCGCCGCACATCTATACAGAATGGGGTTGGAAGAATTTCCAGTCCTGGATCCATTCCGGCTTCGACAATTACTTGATGACGCCGAACGGGCTGACGCACCGATTGCTAACGCGATTGGCGGTCGAGAACCTGCTGCACCCGTTTCAGGCGTTCATGCTCGGGCAAAAGGGGCTGGCGCCGAAGATGGCGGCGCGCTTCGACATTCCTCTCGTGTTCTACGGCGAGAACGAGGCCGAGTACGGCAACCCACAAAGCGACAGCCAAACGGCGCGGCGCGACTGGGCCTATTTTGCGGCGGCCGACAAGAGCGAGATCTTTCTCGGCGGCGTATCGGTCAAAGACCTGATCGAGAGTTTCGGTGTTCCCGAGGCCGATCTGCAGCCCTATCTCCCCGCCGACCCGGCGATGATCGAGAAGAAAAACATCGAAGTTCATTATCTCGGCTATTATCTCAAATGGCACCCGCAAAGCTGTTACTATTACGCGGTCGAGAATACCGGGTTCCAGGCGTCGCCGGAACGGACCCCGGGCACCTACAGCAAGTACAACAGCATTGACGACCGGATTGACGATTTCCACTACTACACGACGTTTATCAAGTTCGGCATCGGTCGGGCGACTTACGACGCCGCTCAGGAGATCCGCTCGGGCGATATAACGCGCGAAGAGGGGATCGCGCTCGTCAAGCGCTTCGACGGCGAGTTTCCGACGCGCTTTGCCGATGAGATCTTTCGCTATCTGAGCATCGATCCGGAGCATTTCCCGCGAGCCAGCCGCTGGTTCGAGCAGCCGATCATGGATCGGGACTATTTTATGCAGCTGTGCGACCGCTTTCGCTCGCCGCATCTGTGGCGCTGCGATCATGGCCAATGGCGGGTGCGCCACCCGATCTACGATCAGGTGACGATCGGGGACGAGTATCGCGGCTGATGGCGAACGTTCGGCTGATCGCCCGCCTCGACATCAAGGGTCCGAACCTGATCAAGGGCGTGCATCTCGAAGGGCTGCGCGTGATCGGCGATCCCAATGACCGGGCGCGCGAGTATTACGATGCCGGGATCGACGAGATCGTCTATATGGACATTGTCGCCAGCCTCTATAATCGCAACAGTCTTGCCGACATCGTCGAGCGCACCGCCCGGCATATCTTTATTCCGATCACCGTCGGCGGCGGAATCCGCACGATCGAGGACGTGGCGCGGCTGTTGCGCAGCGGTGCCGACAAGGTGGCGATCAATACCGCGGCAATCCGACGCCCGGAGCTGATTTCCGAGGTTGCCACGCGCTTCGGCTCGCAATGCATGGTGCTTTCGATCGAAGCCAAGAGCAGCGGCCCCGCAACGTGGGAGGCGTTCACCGACAATGGACGCGAGCATACCGGCCGCGACGCGGTCGGCTGGGCGCAGGAGGGGGTGGCGCGCGGGGCGGGTGAGATACTCCTCACCTCGATCGATCGCGAGGGCACGCGCCGCGGTTTGGACATCGATCTGATCCGCGCGGTATCGCGCGTCGTGTCGGTGCCGGTGATCGCAAGCGGCGGCATGGGGTCGATCGATCATCTGATCGCCGCCGTCAAGGAGGGCTGTGCCGACGCGGTGGCGATGGCGGATATTCTGCATTATCGCCGTGTTCCGCTTGCCGAGATCCGGGCAGGCGCGCGCGCCGCCGGTCTGCCGGTGAGAGCGGCGTGAGCAAAATCACCGTCGTCGATTATGGGGTCGGCAACCTGCTCAGCGTCACCCGGGCGCTGGCCGAGTGCGGTGCCGAGGTGACGCTCAGCGGCGACCCGCAGCATATTGCGGCGGCGCCCGCCATCGTCTTGCCCGGCGTCGGCGCTTTTGGCGACTGCATGATCGAACTCGAGCGGCGCGGGCTCGTAGAGCCGCTCAAAGCGTATCTCCGATCCGACCGCCCGGCGCTCGGCATCTGCGTCGGCATGCAAATCCTGCTCGAAATCGGCGAGGAGTTCGGCGAGCATGCCGGCCTCGGGATCATCCGCGGACGGGTGCGCGCAATCCCCAACACGCGGACCGACGGCATCCCTCACAAGATCCCGCATATCGGCTGGAGCGAGATTTACCCGCCGCCCGGTCGGTGCTGGGAGAACACGATCTTGGCGCCGGTGCGTCCGGGAAGCTGCTGCTATTTCGTGCACTCGTTCACGGCAGAGCCGGCGGATCCCGGCAATCGCCTTGCGGATTGCGATTATGACGGGCGCACGGTCTGCGCCGCGGTCGATCTGGGCGCGGTGTCTGGGGTGCAGTTCCACCCGGAAAAAAGCGGCGTCGTCGGTTTGGCCATCCTAAATCGCTTTTTGGATATGACGGACGCAGCATCATCATGACGACGATCGGTCCAGGGGCAACCCGAGCTCGCTGGGATCTCGGCCTAAAGGAGGTTTTTGCCTACCGCGAGCTGCTGATGCAGCTGCTGCGGCGCGACATGATGGGAATGCTGCATCAGTCGGCGCTCGGCTTTCTGTGGCGCATCATCGCCCCGGTGTTCATGATCGGCGGCTACACCTTTATCTTCGCGGTGCTCGGGAAGCTGCCGAAGGTCGAGGGCAATCCTTATTTTCTGACCCTCTATGCGGCGGTGCTGCCGTATAACCTGTTGATCGGCACGCTGTTCGACACTGTGAACAGCATTTCGGCCAACTCGGCCATCATCAAAAAGATCTATTTTCCGCGTCTGATCTTTCCGATTGTCGCCGTGATCAACAAGGTGGTCGACTTCCTGATCGGCATCATTGTGCTGGTGTTGATGCTGCTGGCGATGGGGCGTGCCCCCTCGGCGCTGATGGTGGCGGTGCTGCCGTTTGCGTTGTGGGCATTGATCGCCGGATTGGCGGCGGGTCTGTGGCTCGCCTACCTCAACGTGCTTTATCGCGATATCTCGATCGGCTTGCCGATCGTCACCCAGATATTGTTCTACTTGTCTCCGGTCGTATACCCCTCGCAATTCGTCCCCGAGCCGTTTCGCACCTTGATGCAAATCAATCCGCTCGTCGGCATCATCGACGGCTCGCGTTGGGCGATGCTCGGGACGACCTGGGTGCTCGGACCGGCGAGCCTCGTTTCCCTGATGCTGACGCTGCTGCTGCTGGTCGGCGGCTTCATCTTCTTCCGGCGCACGGAACGCGTTCTGGCCGATGTGCTGTAAGAGCAGGCGGTCGGCATGACGGCGCCAATCATTCGCACAGACGGGCTGTCAAAGCTCTTTTGGGTCGGCGGACAGCAGCCCGCCCGGCGTCGACGCCGGCGCCGCCACAACAACGGTCCGTCATTGCGCCAATTGTTGCCGATGCTGCGCTACGGCCGGCTTGCGGAGGGACCCGACACCTTTTGGGCGCTCAAGGACATCGATCTGGAGGTCAAGCCCGGCGAGGTTCTGGGCATCGTCGGCCGCAACGGGTCCGGTAAAAGCACGCTGCTGAAGATCCTGGCGCGCATCACCGATCCGACCGAGGGCAGCATCGCCGTCGGCGGCCGGGTCGGCAGCCTGTTGGAAGTCGGAACCGGTTTCCATCCCGAGCTGACCGGTCGGCAGAACATCTTTCTCAACGGCACCATCCTTGGCATGCGTCAGGCCGAAATCGGGCGCCGTTTCGACGAGATCGTCGAGTTTGCGGAAGTGGCGAAGTTTATCGACACGCCGGTTAAGCATTATTCGAGCGGGATGTACACGCGGCTCGCTTTTGCTGTCGCCGCCCATCTCGAATGCGAGATAATGCTGGTGGACGAGGTCCTAGCGGTGGGCGACATCCACTTCCAGCGGCGCTGTCTCGGCAAGATCAGCGACGAGATCGGCAGCGGACGCACCGTGCTGTTTGTCAGCCACAATGCGAGCATGGTCCTGCAGATTTGCACGCGCTGCATCTGGCTGGACGGCGGGCGCATCGTGGCCGAGGGACCGCCGCACGCGGTGATCGAGAGCTATGCGAACGAGGGCATCGACATCTCGGGCGAGCGGAAATGGTCGGTTTCGGCGGCGCCCGCCTTTCCGGATGGCTCGGTGCGCCTGCGAGGCATCCGGGCGCTCGATCGGACGGGCGCCGTGCGCTCCGCTTTCGACGTCAAGGACGCGTTTTCGATCGAAGTCGCCTTCGATGTCGTAGAGCCGCGGCATGCGCTGAGCATCCACCTCTATTTTCGCCACGAGGTCGCGGGAAAGCTGTTCGTCAGCATGGACAACCTCGACAGCCCTTGGGGCCGACAGCGGGTGCCGTGGGGATCCTATCGGGCGCGCTGCGAAATGCCGGCGGATTTCTTGAACGAGGGCATGCTGACGATCGATTACGTCATCTGCACCAACCCCACCTCCACCGAGAATGTCGTCTTCAACGACGCGCTCGTCCTGACGATCGGCGACGACATGCGCAATGAGGGGGTGCGCGGCGACTGGGTGCGGGAATGGCCGGCCTCGATGATCCGGCCGCGGCTCAAGTGGCATCACAGCATCGCAGCCGAGCAGGACGATGCGGCCTGATGCCGCCCGGCTCGCCCGCGCCCGTATCTTCTCGGCGCCGCCCCGCCCCGGCCATCGAGCCGCCGCGCAAAGGTCCGGCCGAGACCTGCCCCGTGATGTTCCGATCGGGTAAGCGATGTCGCGGCGGCAGCCCGTCATGCATCCCCGGCTGAAGCTTTACCCGTGGTCGGCCAACTATGCCGGGATGCGGATGGAATTCCGCCCGTTTGTAATGTTCATGAACCCGGCCGACTACCGCAGCGTTGCGGTCAATACCGACCGGCTCGGCTTCCGGCGACAATACGATCCTTGGGACAAGCCGATCGATCTCGATCGGCTGGACGCGTACGAAGCCTGTGACGTGTTCGTCGGCAACAGCGCCGCTTTTGGCGTCGATGCGTCGTCGGACAAGGCGACCATCGCCGCCGCGCTCAACCGTCTGCGCTGCAGGCCGGGAGAGACATACATCCCGTTGATCAACCTCGCGGTGCGCGGCGCGACGTTGCAACAGGAACTCGCAACCTTCCTCGTCGCCAGAAAGTTCTTGCCGCCGGTGCGCAACATCGTCTCGCTCAGCGGCATCATCGAGGCCATGTACTGCATCATGCAGCGGGCCATGTTGTATCCGGATTGGGGAGCAGTAAATAACGAAACGGATTTTTTCCACGAGATGGAGGAGAAATATTGTTCAGATCAGGAGCCGTTTAATCGATGGTTGCAAGCATTGCACGGATGGATCGATACCCGCCTACGTCACTCGACGGTCGCCCACATTCTCTTCCAGCATTATTGCAAGCTAACTCACTACGACCAGCGCCTGGCGCCGATGCCTGCGCCTCGGCCGGTCCCGTCGCTGAACGACGGCAAGCGCGAGGCCGTGCTGGCGCGCGTTGCCAACGACCTCGACACTTGGTCGGCGCTGGCGCGCGGCATCGGGGCGCGCATGCATTATGTGCTGCAGCCCGTCATCGGCTGGACCAAGAAGCGGCTTGCGCCGACGGAGCAGAAGATTATGGCGGTGGACAGGATCAACATCCCATCGCTTCAGCGCTACGCGCACCAAGGATTCCATCGAGGTTTCGCGGCCGACCTGCGGCGGCTGTGCCAAGCGGCGGGGATCGATTTTCATGACGCCAATCTGTGGTTTGACGCGGCCGAGTGCGATGGGCGGTCGCTGTTCACCGATGTCTGTCATATGAGCGACGAGGGCAGCGAGATCCTGGCGCAGTATCTCGCCGAGCGGCTCTGCTGGAATAACCGGATTGGCGAGACCGCGGGTCCAGTAGTTGCGGTCGCCGGGCAATGACTGCGGATATCGCCGACGCGTGGCAAACCGACGAGCCGACCTCGGTGACAGTGCGGCCGAGGATGGTGCTGGTGCCCTTTCAGGGCTCGCATCTGACGGAATTGCTGCGGGTCGCCCGAATCATGCGGGATCGCGGCAGCTTCGAGATCGTGTTTTGCATCGGCGCCGGCGGTCGCGAGGGCAAACGCCTCGCCGGCATTGCCACCGAAGCGGGATTTGCGGTGCTCGATCTCGCGCCGCCGCCCGAGCCGCACCAGTGGCCGGGGGGCTCCATCCGCCGCGCATGGCAACGTTTCTTCAACAAACGGGTGATGCTGATCGAAGGCTATCGGCGCCGGTACGAGGTAGCCGAGGCCGAAAGTATCCGCCGCGACGGCTTTGTCGGCGTCCCGTTCCAGCAGAAGCTGATAACCCAGACCGCTACGTTTGGCGCCTACCTCCCGCTGCACGTCGTGGTTACCCTGGTGAACCGCGCAGTCAATACAATCGGGATCATACGGCTGTTCGATTTTATATGGGTCGCGACGCACGAGTTGCGCCGGATCCGCCGTTTTTTGACGGATCGCCAAGTATCACTGCTAGTCTTTTCTGAAGACAATGTTGAAATGGGCGCGCCACTGTGGATCCGGGCGGGCCGCGATCTCGGGGTGGCCTCCGTGGTGGTGCCGTTCACGATCGCCAATGCGCTCGAGCCATATGAATCGTACCGCAACCAGCGCGACCACTGGGTGCGTGCGCGGCCGCTCAACATGCTTGCCGGCTGGATCTTTCCGAAATGGCAGGTGCATTACAAGGGCAAGCGTTTTTTGCGGGCGACCGGCGATCGGATCATTGCGCTGGAATTGCTCGGTTGCGCACCGCCGAACCCGTGGATCTTGAACAGCGGTTATGTCAACGCGATTGCCGCCGAGAGCAAGGCAATGGTGGCGTATTACCAAGAATGCGGCATTCCCAATAATAAGCTGGTGTTGACCGGAAGCCTCGCCGACGACGTTATTTACAACGTGCGGCAACGGCGCGAAGCGTTGCGCGACGAGCTGGTGCACGATCTCGGCCTCGAGCCCGGCTGGCCGATCCTGCTCTGCGCCTTTCCCCCCAACCAGCTCGGCTCGCGACCGCAAACCGGGTTTGCCAGCTATGCCGCGCTCTGGCGGAGCTACATCCTCAGCTTAAATAAGATCGGGCAGTGGAATATCGTCGTCAGGCTGCACCCGCGAACGGCACCGTCGGACATCGATCGAGCAGCACTCGGCCGAGCGGTGATCTGCGACTGGGATACCGCTGTGCTTGTGGCGCTGTGCGATCTCTATGTCGCGACGGTCTCGGCGACAATCCGCTGGGCGATTGCCTGCGGCACACCAGTGTTGAATTATGACGTATACGATTATCGCTACTCGGATTATCGCGGGGTCGCAAACGTCTTCACCACTGCAGAGCGCGACAAATTCGAAGCCGAGCTGCTCCGTCTTACCGGCGATCGCTCTGCGCTGGATGCGGCGCGCCAAGGGCAATCCGCGGTAGCGGCGCAGTGGGGGATCCTGGACGGCCGCTCCGGCGAACGGATCGCACGGCTTTTCGAGGGGCTTGTTGCGGCGCCGACAAGCACAACCAGCGTGCGGCAGCGCACCGCGGTGTGACCTCCGACAATGCGTTGCCGCCTCGATGTCGCTGAACCAGGCGGAAATTTACGACCTGTTGCAGCGGGTCGACCTCCTGCCGGGTCTGATGGAGCCCCGCATCGGCCGGTGGCGCGCATGGTCGGTCGCGAAACCGACGGTGTACGGGGCCCTGATCGCGCAAATGGTCGGTGTCGACAGCGATTGTCCGGCGGCGCGCCGAGGTCTTTGCAGCCGTACCCGTCGGGCGGCCGGAGCAGCGGCGGATGCGGTGCGGCAGATCTGTGCGATGCCGCTTTCCCCCAGCATTGCCCTGCTCAGGGTGCCGCGCATTCACCGCTTCCCGGACGGATGCGAGCGCGACGCAATTTACGACGAATTGCCGGCGCGCTGTGGGTCGCGGCTCGCACCGCTCGTTCTCGACTACAGCTGGGCATTGCACGACCGCTCGCGTTGCCGGCCCGGACATCGTTCGCTGCACGCGTTTGTCAGTGCGGCGGGCATGCTGACCCCGGCGATCGCCAGGCTGCAGCCGGTGCGCGATGCCGTTGCGGCGATCGCCGCGATTATCGGCCGCAGCGACGTGGCTGCAGCGGTACCCGACCATGCCGCGCTTGTCGCGCATGCGATCGCGGCCTTCGAAGCCAAGCGCCGGGTGTTTCGCATGCTGTTCCGACGCGCGCGGGCCCGCCTCGTGGTGCTTACGGATTCGCCGTTCAGATCTGGCGAGATCGCCGCCGCCCGAGAGCTCTCGCTGCCGGTCGTCGAATTGCAGCACGGCATGTTCGGACCGCGCTGCCCCGAATACGCATGGCCCGCGGCGTTTTGCGGTCTCAAAGACGCGATGCCGCTGCCTCACCGGCTGTTCCTGTGCGGCGAGGTGTGGCGAAAATCGGCGGTGGCGGGGGGGTTCTGGACCGAACGAGAGACGCCGATCGTCGGAGCCGGCGCCATCGACCGGTACCGCACGTCCGTAAGACGGGCTTCGGCCGGCGGGCCGACCCGGCTGGTGTTTATGACCCAGGAGACCAACCGGCGGTTCATCGTCGAATTTCTGCAACGATTTCTGCGGCAGCTGGGCGATCGGCCGATCGAAGTGACCATCAAGGTTCATCCGGGCGAAGCTGCCGCGATGGAGAACTACACCGCCCTTGTGCACGATGCTCCGGCACGATGTCGGATCGCCGGACCGGGAACCAATCCGTTCGATCTGATGGTCGAGTGCGATATCGTTATGAGCTGCAATTCCTATTCGCTGGCGGAAGCGGTCGGCCTCGGCCGGCCGGCGGTCTCGCTGTGCGGCGGTCAGGTGCCGGACGGCTTTGCCGGCACCTTCGCGCTGCCGCAGTTTCGATCTGTCATGCCGCACGTCCATGGCGCCGCCGAGCTGCTCGCACTGCTTGATGCGGCCCCGGTGGGCTCCGCCCGATTTGCCGACTGGCAGAGCCGTACGGTTGCGCAAGGTGACCTCTTGTACGCGCCGGGATTTCTGGATCGCGCCGGAAGGCTGATCCAAGAACTTGCCTACGCCCGGAACTAGGCGCCACATCGCCGGCTGCCCGACAGGTGCGGCGCCAAGACCATGATCGCGCGCGCCGCGGGGCAACCGACGATCTGCCTCTTGTCGCTATCGGCGATCGCGGACGATCCGCGGGTTCGGCGTCAGGGCGAGCTGTTTGCAGCGAGCGGCTGGCGGGTGATCGGTGTTGGCCTACCGGGAGAGCGCTCGGAACCGCCTGACTGGCCAATCCTGACCGGCGCCGGCGACAGCGGGCGGAGAGGCTGGAAAACGCCATTGCCGCTCCGCGGGGCCGCGCGGCGAGCCGCTCTCGCCGCCTGCACTCTCCGGCTGCGGTTTGCCGGCGCCGATGATCTGCGGGCGCGTCTCGCCGAGAACATCTACTGGCGGCATCTCGCGATCTCCCCCATCGTGAACGCAGTGCATCGGGCGGCGCGATCGGTCGCCGCCGACGTCTGGCTGGCCAATGACTGGACGGCACTGCCGCTGGCGGCGCGTCTGGCCCGCGAAAACGGCGGCGTCTACGCCTATGACAGCCACGAGCTTGCCGCCGAGGAGCATGCCGAGCAGGCGGCTTGGCGCTATTGGAAGCAGCCGATCGTGTCGGCGATCGAACGCCGGTACATCGGCGATGCGGCCGTGGTCTCGACGGTGTCGGCGGGCATTGCCGAACGGCTGGACCGGCTCTATGCGTTGCCGCGCCCGACGCGCGTTGTTCGCAACACGCCGCATTATCGGGAGAGTGGGTTTCGTCGCACCGGCGGCCGGATCCGGGTTTTGTATCACGGTATTGTGGCGTCGGGCCGCGGTCTCGAAGTGGCGATCGACAGCGTCGCCATCTGGCGACCCGAATTCCACTTTACGATCCGTGGTCCCGAAAACCCGGGTTTGAGCCACGCCTTGCGCACGCGAATTCGCGATCTCGGCCTCGCCGATCGGGTGGAGCTTGCCCCGGCTGTGCCGATGACGGAATTGGTTCGCGCCGCAAGCGCGTTCGATATCGGCTTTTTTGTGTTTCCGGACGATTGCTGGCACAACCGGTTCGTGCTGCCAAACAAATTCTTCGAATACGTCATGGCCGGCTTGGCGCTGTGCGTCAGCGATTTGCCGGAGATGGCGCGTCTGGTTAATGCCTACGAGCTCGGCGTCTTGGTGCCGCGCGTCGATCCCGGCGCTATTGCAGCGGCGGTCAATTCCCTCGATCGGGAGCGGATCGACCGGTGCAAGCAGAACGCGTTGGCGGCAGCGCGTGAGCTGTGCTGGGAGCGGGAGGCTGCCGAGCTGATCGGCGCCTATGCCTGTCTGGCGGGCCACGCTGGAATCCGATGATGTCGCGCGTCGCCTGCCCAACGGCATGCGTATAGCGGCCAAGACCGGCGTTGCGGCGACGCTTGCAGCGGTGTCGATGTGAAACCTTACGCATTGCGCCATTACGTCTGCCCGATTTCCGGAGAGAGTCTGGAGCTGTGCATTATCAAATCGCGCAAGATTGCCCTTGACTCAGACCAGCTTGCACGGCTCCGGCGGCACCGGATCGATCCCGACGAGGTGATGACAGCGGTAGAAGAGGGAATTCTCTACAGCGACGCCGGAGGCTACTGGTTTCCGATCGTCAATTTCATTCCGCTCTTCCTCGACTTTCAGGTGGATCTGCAGGCCGATTTCTGTGAACGGCATCGCGCCAATTATGAGGTTCTCCGGCGCTTGCAGAGCCCTGGCGGCTCCCCTCGCCGGGGAGAAACATTTGTCCAAAAATCATTTACCCGTGAGTGGGCGCTGCTCGATCTCGACGTGATTTCATTCGGCTTGACTCCGGAACAGCGTGACTTCTTTGTTGCCTTGGAGCTGGATTGGCCCCCCGGGTTTCTCGAACGGGAGAATTTGCACATATTGGAAGTCGGCTGCGGTTCCGGGTTTGAGTCGGCCTCGCTCTGCCGCGTGACGCACGGCCTCGTCTTTGGGTTCGACCTCAATCTGGCATTGCTGCAAAAAGGCCATTTGCTTGCCGACAATCCGTTGATCAACAACGCGGTATGTTCGCTTTTTCGATTGCCGCTGCGCGAACGCTCGTTTGATCTCGTCTACAGCAGCGGCGTTTTGCACCACACATTCTCGACCATCGACGCGTTGCGCGAGATCGCCCGTTTCAGGCGAGACGACGGAATGCTCTATGTTTGGGTATATGGGCGGGAGGATGCCGGCGATACGTGGATGCGCCGCCTCAAATGGCTCGGCGCCGACGTCATAAGACCGCGCCTTGCCCGGTTGCCGGCATCGCTGCAGAATGCGGTTGTCCGCCTTCTGGCGCGGCGGCACTATCGAAAGTACAAAAAGATCGGACCGGTCAACCGGGACAAATGGCGGTTCGAGGATTCGGAGCACTTCATTCGTGATTTCTGGACGCCCCTCTATGCGCACCGGCAATCCTTTAATGAGATGATGCAGCTCTTTGCCGAGATGGACATGGAGTATCGGCTCATCGATCCCAAGCGATATCGTGATTTCATGAATATCCCATTGAGCGGCATTGGGATCAGAGGGGTCCAATCGAGCGAGCGACGCGCGGCGTTGAGCTGACCGCGGCGCAGCCTTTCTCGAAGGAAGCACGCGGAGTGTGCGGCATCTGGTTCTCGGTGGGCTTTGCGCCCGATCGAACGCGGATCGACCGCGTCGCGCATCGCGGGCCGGACGGCAGCGGGTGGTGCGAGTTCGACAGCGTCGCCGGTCCGGTGGCGCTCGGCCATCGCCGCCTCAGCATCATCGACCTCTCGGACGCGGCCGCACAGCCGATGCAACATGCCGAAGGCCGTTTCTGGATCAGCTACAATGGGGAGATCTATAACTACCTCGAGCTGCGCGACGAGCTAACCGGCCTCGGTCATGTCTTTCACACGCGCTCCGATACCGAGGTGCTGCTCGCGGCTTATGCCCAATGGGGGGAAGCCGCACTGGATCGACTGAACGGTATGTTTGCATTCGTCCTCTGGGAGAATGCGGAGCAGACCGCGTTGATCGCCCGTGACCGTTTCGGGGTAAAGCCGCTCTATCTGTTTGCCACCCCGCGCGGATTTGCTTGCGCGTCGGAAATAAAGCAGCTGACCGGGCTGCCGGGGTTCGCGGCCCGGCTCAACCCGGCGCGAGCCTATGATTTTTTGTCGGCCGGCATCATGGAGCATACCGACGAAACGCTGTTCGCCGATGTGCGCCAGCTGCGCGGCGGCGAGTGCTTGCGCCTCGACCTGCGGCGCTGGCGGCTGGGCGACCTGCTGCCGGTGCGGCGCTGGTACGACGTTCTCGAGCCGGGCACGGTCGAGCTCGACGAGCCCGCGGCGGCGGAACGGTTTCGGGCGCTGCTCACCGATTCGGTGCGCCTCCATTTGCGCTCGGACGTCGCGGTCGGCAGCTGTCTTTCAGGCGGGCTCGACAGCTCGTCGATCGTCTGCCTGATGGCGCGCGAGCTCGCAGCCGACGCCGGCGCGGCACAGGTCAACAGCGTCAGCGCCTGCTATGACGTGAAGGCGGTCGACGAGCGGCCCTATATGGAAGCAGTGGTCGAGCACACCCGCAGTGTCCCGCATTGGTGCCACCCCCGCGTCGAGGACGCTTTCGCCGAGGCCGAGCGGATTACCTGGCATCAGGACGAGCCCTACGGCAGCACCAGCATCTTCGCCCAATGGTGCGTCTTCGCGGCGGCGCGCCGCGCCGGGATCAAGGTTATGCTCGACGGCCAGGGCGCCGATGAGCAGCTGGCCGGCTACCACGGCGGTTTCCCCCATTATTACAAAAGCCTGCTGCGGCGCCTGCGGCTGGCCGAGCTGCTGCGTGCGGTGCTCGAGCGTCGCCGCTGGCATCGCGCTTCGCTTGTCGGCGAAGCGGCGACGCTGCTGCCGCTGCTGCTGCCGCGCGGCATCGCGCAGCGGCTGCGGCGTCGGCGGGGTGCGCTGTTCGGCGACGACTGGCTCGACGGCGCACTGTTGCGCCCGCATCTCGGCGGCTCCGCCATCGAGACGGCGCGCCTGTCGCTCGGTGTGCCGCCGATTGAAGACATCGGGGGTCTTTGCCGGTTGATGACCCAAGGTTCGAGCCTGGCCATGCTGCTGCATTGGGAGGACCGCAACAGCATGGCGCACGGCGTCGAGGCGCGCGTGCCGTTTCTCGACCACCGGCTGGTCGAGTTCTCGATCGGCCTCGGCGACCGGCACAAGATGGTCGGTGCTGACACCAAGCGTGTGCTGCGCCGTGCGATGGCCGGCATCCTCCCCGAGCCGGTGCGCAACCGCCGCGACAAGCTCGGCTTTGCCACACCGGAGCAGGACTGGTTTCGCGGCCCGCTGCGCGAGGCGGTTCTCGCGGGAATCGAAGTGACGCTTGTCCATTTTCCGGGCCTTCTCAACGGGAACGGTGTGCGCAGCCGGGCTGCCGACATGCTGGCAGGTCGTCGTGTGGTCGATTTTTCGCTGTGGCGCATCGTCAACCTCGGCATTTGGGGCCGGTTGTTCGGGGTGAGCGCATGACGCGACGACCGGTGGCGGTATCGCTGACGCCGCTGCCGCTCGAGGCCGATAGCCGCGCGTTTCGCATCGCTTGCGAGCTGACCACGGCAGGTTTCCGCTCGGTCGTCGTGGAAGGTCGGCCGAGCCGGCAGCGGTTTTGGAGCGACCGGATCGAAGTGCTTTCCTGCGGGACTCCTGCCGACAATCGCGGCACTGTGGCATGGCGCGGCGGAGCATTGCGCCGCGGCCGGTTCGGGCGCGGCGGCGAGCTTGCTCTTTACGCGGCATTTCGCTGGCAGGATTACTGGCGCCATTGCGGCCGGCCGGTCGCGGTCATCCCGCCCGCCGATCTTTACTATCTGCATTCCTTCGAGCTGCATCGCGCGATCGCCGCCCGCGGCGCGCCGATCGTCTATGATGCGCATGATTTCTATCGCGGCATCGAGCCGCCGGAACGGCAGCCCACCTTCGACCGCAAACGCCTGCGGCCGTTTCTCAACCGGTTGGAAGACCGGCTGGCGGCGTCCGCTGCAGCGCTGGTGACGGTCAGCGAGGGAGTGGCGGACTTGATGGAGGAGACCTTCAAGCGTCGACCGGCAGTGATCCGCAACTGCCATGACGAGCGGCTCGACCGAGCCATCGTGCCCGATTTGCGGACCCGGCTCGGGCTGTCGCCGACCGACGTGCTCTGCGTCCTCGTCGGCAACCGCAAGCGCGGCATGGCGGTCGAGGTCGCGGTCGCGGCATTGGCCCAGCTCCCACCGCAATTTCATATTGCCTTTGTCGGGCGCTTCTATGCCGCCGATCGAGACCGTCTGCGCGACCATCCGGGCGCGGCGCGGCTGCATTTCGGCCATTGGGTGGCGCCCGACGAGGTGGTTTCGTTCATCCGCACGGCGGATCTCGGGCTGGTGCTCTACGAACCCTATTCCGCGAATTATCGCGCGGCCCTGCCAAACGGCTTTTTTCAGCTCGTTGCGGCGGGATTGCCGATTGTCCGCGCCTATTTGCCCGAGATCGAGGCAGCGATCGGCGGCCGTCCGGTCGGGACCTGCTTGGAGCGCCTCGACCCGCAACTGCTGGCGGCCGCCATTCGCCATTGCGCTCGCGAGATGCCGGCAATGCGCAATGCCGCAATCGCGTTGCAAGGCGAGCTGCGGTGGGCATGCGAGGCCGAGCGGCTGCATCGCCTGCTCGACGCCGTGCTCCCGGCGCGGCTGCCTGCGGCTTCGCCATGTGCGGCATAGCGGGTATCGTCTCGCTCGACGGCGCGCCGGTCCCGCGCCTCGATTCGGCCCTCGCCGTCCTCGACCGGCTGATCGCGCATCGCGGGCCCGACGGGCACGGCGTATGGACCGATCCCGGCCGCACCGTCGGTCTTGTCCATCGCCGGCTTGCCATCATCGATTTGAGCGACGCCGCACGGCAGCCAATGGCGGCGCCCGGACCGATCGTGATCAGCTACAATGGCGAAATCTACAACTATCTCGAATTACGTGCGACCTTTGGCACCGGATGGCGCTTTCGGTCGCAATCGGATACCGAATGCATCCTGGCCGCATACGACCGCTACGGGGACGCGTGCCTCGGCCATCTGCGCGGCATGTTCGCGTTCGCGCTGTGGGACGAGCAACGCCGGCGGTTGTTCTGCGCCCGTGACCGTTTCGGCATCAAGCCGTTTTATTATGCGTTGGTCGGCAATTCCTTTATCTTCGCTTCCGAAGCCAAGGCGCTGATGCCGTTTCTGCCCGAGATCGAGACCGATCCCGCGGCACTTGCTGAATATCTGACGTTCCAATATTCGATCGGCGAAGCGACCTTGTTCCGCGGCGTCAGGCAGCTTATGCCTGGCCATGCGCTCACGGTCGAAAACGGCGAGGTTCGGACTTGGCGCTACTGGGATGTCCGCTACGAGATCGACTACGACCACAGCCCGCGCTATTTCGCCAGCCGCCTTGTCGAATTGCTCGACGAGTCGATTGGGTTGCACATGCGCAGCGACGTGCCGGTCGGGGCCTACCTCTCGGGCGGGCTCGATTCGAGCCTGATTTCGATCCTCGCCGCCAAGACCGCCGCCGGCCTCGCCGATTGCTTTCACGGCCGCTTTGCGCCCTATGCGGGGTACGACGAAAGCCGGTACGCGCATGCCGCCGCCGAGCGCGCGGGCGCCGGCCTGCACATAGCCGACATCACCGCCGCGGATTTCTGCGACCATATCGACGAAGTGCTGTACCACCTCGATTTCCCGGTGGCCGGTCCGGGCTCGTTTCCGCAATTCATGGTATCCGAGCTGGCCGCCCGGACGGTCAAGGTCGTGCTCGGCGGCCAGGGCGGCGACGAGGTCTTCGGCGGCTACGCCCGCTACCTGCTGGCCTATTTCGAGCAATGCATCAAAGCCGCACTCGACGGCACCTACAAAAACGGCAACTTTGTCGTCACCATCGAATCGATCGTCCCCAACCTCGGCCTGCTGCGCGAATACAAGCCGCTGATAGCGGAGTTCTGGCGCGACGGGCTGTTCGGCGATCTCGACGAGCGCTATTTCCGGCTGATCGATCGCTCGACCGACATGGCCGCCGAGGTCGATTGGTCGATGCTCGACAAGCGTGAGGTGTTCGAGAATTTCCTGCTGATCTTCAACAACCACGGCAATGTCCGCAAAGAGGCCTATTTCGACAAGATGACGCATTTCGATTTCAAGTGTTTGCTCCCGGCATTGCTGCAGGTCGAGGACCGGATGAGCATGGCGCACGGGCTCGAAAGCCGGGTGCCGCTGCTCGACCATCCGCTGATCGAATTCCTGGCGACCGTGCCGGCCGATGTGAAATTCGAGGGCGGCCGCATGAAGCAATTGCTGAAATCGGCCTATGCTGCCGACCTGCCGCCCGCGATTGCCAACCGGCGCGACAAGATGGGCTTCCCGGTCCCGCTCAAGGAATGGTTTGCCGGCGAGTTGCGTGACTTTGTGCGCGACGTCTTCGCCAGCCGCAGCGCGCGCGCCCGCCCCTATCTGAACGCCGATGCGGTGATCGCGAATTTCGAGCATTCCGGCCGCTTTTCGCGAAAAGTGTGGGGTCTGCTGAGCGTTGAGCTGTGGCATCGGCTGTTCCACGACCGCGCCCCCGAATATCGCCGGATGCTGCGCGAGGCGCCGGCCGAGGCAGTGCCGGGCTGACAGCGATGAGGGCGTTTGTGACCGGGGGGGCGGGGCAGGTCGGCTCGACCGTGATCGACTTGCTGCTCGCGCGCGGCGACGAGGTCGTGGCGATCGACAATTTCGCCACCGGCAATCGCGCCAATCTGCCGCCGCACCCGCATTTGCGCCTCGTTGAGGGCAGCATCGTCGATGCGCTGTCGGTCGATCGGCTGGTCGCCGATTTCCGGCCCGATGTCGTCATCCATACCGCGGCCTCGTACAAAGACCCGGCGGATTGGCAATCGGACGCGCTGACCAATTGCGTCGGCAGCGCCCACATCGCGCGCGCCTGCAAGGCGCACCGGGTCGGCCGGCTGGTCTATTTTCAGACCGCGCTGTGCTATGGCCTGAAGCCGGTCGAGCAGCCGATTACCCTCGCCCACCCGATCGACCCGGCAAACAGCAGCTATGCGATCTCCAAAACCGCGGGCGAGCATTACATCCAGCTGAGCGGCGTGGACTGGGTGACCTTTCGCCTGGCGAATGTGATCGGGCCGCGCAACGTCAGCGGCCCGCTGCCGACATTTTTTGCCCGGCTGGCGGCGGGCAAGCGCTGTTTTGTGACCCCCGCCCGCCGCGACTTTGTCTGTGCCGGTGACCTCGCCCGCATCGTGCTGAAGGCGGCCGACGGCACCGGCCACGGCACCTATCATTTTTCGTCCGGCCGCGATGTGGCGATCCGCGAGCTTTACGACGCGGTGGTCCAGGCGATGCAGCTCAACGACTATCCCGAGCCCGAGCTGCGCCCGCTCGGTCCCGACGATGCGCCGAGCATTCTGCTCGACCCGGATCGGACCTTTTGCGATTTCGGCGAAATCGGCTTTATGCCGCTCGACGAGATCGTGACGAAGAGCGTCGTGCATTTCCGCGCGCATGGTGTCGCCGGCGGCTATACCCATCTCGGCGGCAGCGCGCGCGAATGAGGCTCATGATCACCGGTGGCGCCGGCTGCCTCGGCGCAAATTTGGTCGCAGCCTATCTGCCGCGCGGGCACGAGATCCTGGTCATCGACAACTTTGCTACCGGCCGCCGCGACGCGCTGCCCGAGGCGTCCGGACTGACCCTTGTCGAGGGCAGCATCGCCGACGCGGCGACGGTCGATCGCGCCTTTGCCGATTTCCGCCCGACCCATGTGATCCACAGCGCCGCCGCCTACCGGGACCCGGACGATTGGCGCGAGGATGCCGCGACCAACGTCATCGGCACGATCAATCTCGTCGAAGCCGCGCGTCGGGCCGGGGTCATGCGCTTTATCAATTTCCAGACGGCGCTGTGTTACGGCCGGCCCGAGCGGCTGCCGATCCCGGTCGATCACCCGACCCACCCGTTCACCAGCTACGGCATCACCAAGACCGCCGGCGAAGCCTATGTGGCGTTGAGCGGGTTGCCTTGGGTCTCGCTGCGCATCGCCAACATCGCTGGGCCGGGCTTGGCAATCGGGCCGATCCCGGCCTTCTACCAGCGCTTGAAGGCCGGCAAAAGCTGCTTCTGCACCAATGCGATCCGGGATTTTCTCGATATCGAGGATTTCCTGGCGCTGATCGATCTGGTGCTCCGCGACGATGCGCCGGGCGGATTGTTCAACGTCTCGACCGGCATCGGGCACGCGATCATCGAAGTGCACGAAGGGGTCGCAGCGGCGCTCGGCGTCACCGCCGCCCCGCCCGCGGTCGTGCCGACCGGCGAGGATGATGTTCCGGCCGTCGTGCTCGATCCGTCGCGGACATTCGAGGCGTTTGGCTGGCGGGCCAAGGTGGGCTTTGCCGAAACGGTCGCCCGCATGGTCCGCTGGTACGACGTGCATGGCGTCGGCCCGCTGCACGGCCATTTGCGGCCCGCCGCGGCGGAACGAATGTGAGCGGATTGTCGCTGGCCGGCGCCTCGGTCCTGGTCACCGGCGGCGCCGGCTTTGTCGGCAGCGCGCTCAATCGGCGGCTGCTCGAGTGCGGCCTGCGGCGGCTGATCGTCGTCGATAATTTGCTGTCGGCCGAGATCGGCAATTTGCCCGACCACCCGGCGCTCGAATTCGTGCTCGGCTCGATCACGGAAGGTAAGATTCTCAATCGATTGCCGGGCGATCTCGATTTTGTCTTTCATCTCGCCTGCTATCACGGCAATCAGTCGTCGATCGCCGACCCGCTCGCCGATCATCAAAACAACGCATTGACGAGCCTCAAGCTTTTCGACCGGCTGAAGCACTTAAAGTCGCTGAAAAAAATCGTCTATGCCGGCGCCGGCTGTGCGGTCGCCGAAAAGACCTTTGCCGAAGCCGAAGCAACGCGCGAGGACGCGCCGGTCTCACTGTTCCACGACAGCCCATACTCGATCTCAAAGCTGATCGGCGAGATGTACGGCAATTATTATTTTTTGCGTCACCGCCTGCCGTTGGTGAAGGCGCGGTTTCAGAACGTCTACGGTCCGGGCGAGATTCTCGGCGCCGGGCGCTGGCGCGGCACGCCGCATACGGTGTGGCGCAATGTGGTGCCGACCTTTGTCTGGAAAGCGCTCGCCGGCGAGCCGTTGCCGGTGGAAAACGGCGGCGTCGCGAGCCGCGATTTTATCTATGTCGATGACATCGCCAAGGGCCTTCTGGTGTGCGCCCTCGAAGGTTCGCCGGGCGAGGTCTACAACATCGCCTCGGGGGTCGAGACCTCGATCCTCGATCTCGCCCGCCTCGTCAACGAGCTGACCGGCAACCCCGCACCGCTCGCCTTTGCCCCGGCGCGGGAGTGGGACCGCTCCGGCCGGCGCTTTGGCGCCACCGAGAAGGCGCGCGAACAGCTCGGCTTTGCCGCGTCTGTGGGATTGCGCGAGGGGCTGGCGGAGACCATCGCCTGGACCCGGCGGCACCGCGAAACGATCCGGCGCGCGATGCTGCAGCATGTCCGCTTTATGCCCGAGCTGCGTGCGATGCTCGGATGAAGCCGCTGCGGGTCCTGACCGTCGTCGGCGCCCGCCCGCAATTCGTGAAGGCGGCGGCGATGTCGCGGGCGATTGCCGCCCATCCCGGGCTCGAGGAAATCCTCGTCCATACCGGCCAGCATTTCGATCCCGAGATGTCACGGGTGTTTTTTGCCGAGCTCGACATGCCCGAGCCGCGAATGAACCTCGGCATCCATGGCGGCCATCACGGTGCGATGACCGGGCGCATGCTAGCCGCCATCGAGGAGGTGATTCTGGCCGAGCGCCCCGATGCGGTGCTGGTGCCGGGCGACACCAACTCGACCCTGGCCGGCGCACTCGCCGCGGCAAAGCTGCATGTCCCGGTCGTGCACCTCGAAGCCGGTCTGCGGTCGTTCAACCGGCGTATGCCGGAAGAGCTGAACCGCGTGCTGACCGACCATCTGAGCGCGCTCCTCTTCTGCCCGACCCCGACCGCAGTCGCCAACCTCGCCCGCGAAGGGGTCACGGACGGCGTGTATGACATCGGCGATGTGATGTACGACGCGACATTGTTCGCCGCCGACCGCGCCCGGCAATCGACCGTGCTCGACCGGCTTGGGATCATCGGCCGACCCTATGCAGTGGCGACCTTGCATCGCGCCGAAAGCACCGATGATCGCGACACGCTGGCCGAGATCGTGGCTTTCCTCAAAGCCCGCGCCTGCGACCACGCGGTGGTATTGCCAATCCACCCGCGCACCCGCGCACGGATCGCGGCCTGCGGCCTCGACCTCGCCGGGCTGCGCGTCTGCGAGCCTTTGGGCTATCTCGACATGCACCGCCTGCTGCAATCGGCCGTCGCCGTCTACACCGATTCCGGCGGGCTGCAAAAGGAAGCCTATTTTCACCGGGTGCCGTGCGTGACCCTGCGCACCGAAACCGAATGGGTCGAGACCGTGGCAGCCGGCTGGAACCGCCTCTGGAAAGGCCCCGATTACATGCCGCGCCGCGAGATCACCGCGTTCGGCGACGGCCGGGCGGCGGAAAAGGCCGCAGCACTCCTCGCCGCCGGCTTCTGATGGGCGGCGACAGCCGCATCGGCACCGTCGTCTTGTCGGTGCAATACAGCACGCGCTCTTCTTATTACCGCGATTGGCTGGACGCGTTTGAAGCGTCGCCGCTCTTCGCGGCGACCAGCTTCAACTTGTTCAGGGCCGGGCAGCGCCATGCCGCCGCGCGCGCGGTGGGTACGGCCGAGCTCGTCGTGGCGCTGCATTCGTGCTCGGCCGACACGATGCGGTTCATCCTGCCGCTGGCGGAGGCGCTGAAGGCGCGACACGGCCGGTTTTTGATGCTGGTCGGCAACGAATACAATCTCCCATGGTCGCGAATGGCCGAAAAGCGAGCCTTTCTGCGCCAGGTCGGGGCCGATTTCGTCGGGACCCAATTGCCGCGCGACGCCGGAGAGTGGCTTTACGCGGACACCGGCGCCGCGGTCCTTGCTCTGCCGCATGCGCTGAACGAGCGGGTGTTTCGGCCGGGGCCGCCCGACCTGCAGCGGCACATCGACATCGGCGGCAGGAGCGCCCGATACCCGGTCTTTGTCGGCGACGCCGACCGCAACCGCGTCTACGAGCTGTTCGCCCGGCTCGGTCCGGAGGCCGGCCTCGCCGTCGACATCGACACCGGCGCTCGGCTCGACCGCGCCGGCTGGTCGAATTTTCTCGGCGATTGCCGCGCGACGATCGGCACCGAGGCGGGCTCGTGGTATCTTGAGCGCGACGACCGGACGGCGTTGGCGATCCGCGCCTTTATCGGCGAGCGGAATAGGCGGATGACGATCAAGGCCGATGGCGCCTTGCATGCCGCGACTCGGCGCTTGCCCTACCGGCTCAAGGAAAGGCTGAAAGGGCTCCTCAAATGGTCGCCTCTCGGCCATGAGGCGTTCGACCTTCCGCCCGACTCCGCCGCCGAGATCGAGACCCGGTTTTTTGGTCCGGAGCGGCGCGCCCCGGTTTATTCCAAATGCATCTCGTCGCGAAACTTCGATGCGGCCGGCACCGGCACCTGCCAGATCCTGGTGCGCGGCCGCTACAACGACATATTCACGGCGGACGAGCATTATATTCCGCTCGAACCCGACCTGGCTGATGTCGGGCACGCCATCGAGCGGTTTCGCAACCCCGCCGAGCGCGGCAGGGTGGCCGAGGCGGCTTACGCCCTGGTTCATGACCATCACACCTACCGCCATCGCCTGGCCGAGCTGCACAGACAGCTCGGCTCTAACACTTGCCATTAAACAGATGTCTCCACAGCAGCCACCCGGCCCCCTCCCATCCCCTCCCCCGCAGGCGGGGGAGGGTTAGGGTGGGGGCTTTCGCAGGAAGCCAGATGTCGCCTATGGCCGCTACATCGTGGCACCCGAGGGTTAGGGTGGGGGCTTTCGCAGGCAGTCAGATGTCCGGCGCGCTTCCCTGAATGTGCGGCATCGGCGGGTTTGTCACGGCGGGGGCTTTGCTGCCGCAAGCCGAGCGCGAAGCGCGGCTGTGGCGGATGGTGGCGGTGCTGCGGCATCGCGGCCCCGACGACGAAGGTGTGTGGAGCGACGGCCGCGCAGGCCTCGCGCACGCCCGCTTGTCGATCATCGACCGCTCGCCCGCCGGTCACCAGCCGATGTCGAGCAGCGACGGCACGGTGTGGATCACCTATAACGGGGAAATTTACAATTTTTCCGAGATCGCGCATGAGCTGACCGCGCTCGGCTACCGGCTGCGCAGCCGCAGCGACACCGAGGTGATCGTCAATGGCTGGCATGCCTGGGGGCCGCGGATCTTTTCGCGGCTGCGCGGCATGTTCGCGCTCGCTTTGTGGGACCGCCGCTCGCGGCGGCTCGTTCTGGCCCGCGACCGGCTCGGCAAAAAGCCGCTTTATTGGGCGCAGACCCGCTCGGGGTTTCGGTTCGGCTCCGAGATCAAGGCCCTGTTGACTTGGCCCGATGTATCGCGCGAGCCCGACCTCGCCGCGATCGACCGCTACCTGACCCTGCAATACGTGCCGGCGCCGCACACCGCCTTTGCCGCGGTGCGCAAGCTGCCGGCGGCGCATTATCTCGTCCTTGCTGCTGGGGCCGACGGCGGCTTTGGCGAGCCCGAGCCGGTGCGCTATTGGGATCTGCCGGCGCCGCGCGCATCGCAGCGGGTGCCGCCGGTTGCCCAGCTCCGGCACGAGCTGGTGGAGTTGCTCGAAGAGGCGGTTCGGTTGCGGCTGGTCGGCGAGGCGCCGCTCGGGGCTTTTTTGTCGGGCGGCATCGACTCTTCCGCCGTGGTCGCCATGATGGCGCGCGCCGGTGCCGGTCGGGTCAAAACCTTCTCGATCGGCTTTGCCGACAAGCGCTATGACGAGACTCGTTTCGCCCGCATCGTCGCGCAGCAATACGGCACCGATCACCAGGAGCTGGTGGTCGAGCGCGATGCGCTGGCGATCCTGCCGCGGCTCGTCTGGCATTACGGCGAGCCTTTCGCCGACCCCTCGGCGATCCCGACCTATTGCCTCGCCGAAATGGCGCGCCGCCATATCACCGTGGCGATGACCGGGGATGGCGGCGACGAATGCTTTCTCGGCTATCCACGCTATCGGGCGATGCGCTGGCTGGCGCGACTCGACCATCTGCCCGCCATCGGCCGGGCCGGGCTCGCTCTGGCATTTCGCGCCGCACCGGCCGGGGCGCGGCGGCGGTTCAAGCTGCCGCAATTATGCGCGCTGCTGCGGGCGCCGCCCGACCGCCCGGGGCGGCGCTATGCTGCGGCCACGGCATTTTTCGACGCCGATGCGAAGCGGGTCGGCTATGGCGAGGCGCTGTGCTGCGCGGCTGCAGGCGGCGTCGCGGATCTGCTCGAGCCCTATTTTGCGGCGGCGGACGATCTGGTCGCCGGCGCCAACCGGGCCGACATCCACACCTATCTGCCCGAGGATTTGATGGCCAAGGTCGATATCGCCACGATGGCGCACGGGCTCGAAGCGCGTTCGCCGCTGCTCGACCATGTGCTGGTCGAGTGGGCGGCGCGCCTGCCGACCGAGATCAAGATCGCCGGCGGCGTAACCAAGGCGTTGTTCAAATCGGCGATGGCGCCCTATCTGCCGCGGCAGATCCGCCATCGGCGAAAGCGCGGCTTCGGCGTCCCGATCGATCGCTGGTTCCGAAACGATATCAAAGAGCTGGCCTACGACACCTTGCTGTCGCCGAGCGCCCGGCAGCGCGGTCTGATCGCGCCCGCCTATGTCCGGGAGCTGCTCGACCAGCATTGCGCCGGGCGCGCCGATCATCAGAACCGGCTTTGGGCATTGCTGATGCTCGAATTGTGGTTTCAGATGTGGATCGATGCCCCCGCCGAGCGGGCGTTGCTGCGCCCCGCCGCTTGATCGCCAGCCGGCCTCCCGGAACCGCTCTGTCGTGGTCGGTGTTCTCCAAAAACGGTTGTCGTCCAGATGGACGGGCACGGTTCACGCCGCAAGCGCGGCCGGAGGCAATAATGCTTTACTGGGCTCTGGTATTTCTGATTATCGCGATCATTGCCGGCATTCTCGGCTTCGGCGGCGTTGCGGTTGCCGCTGCCGGAATCGCCAAAATCCTGTTCTTTATCTTTCTCGTGGTGTTTCTGGTCATGCTGGCGACGAGCCTGGTCGGACGCCGCCGTCCGCCGATTTGAGGTTGCTCAATCGGCGGCCAGGACGCGCGCCAATTGGCTCAACGCCTCTTGATGGCGCTCGTTTGGGATCTGCGCAAAATTGCGCGACAATTCGAGGCACATGCGCTCGCGCGGAGTGATCGAGCGGGCATCGTCGGTGGCCAGCCCATCGAAAAAATAGCTGACCGGGACGCTGAGCACTTGGGCGATC
>DASXAM010000180.1:0-3960 GCA_036404275.1 Allostellaceae bacterium | reverse complement strand
ACCACCGCCAAGGACGAGGCGGTGCGATTGACGCCGCCGCAGCCGATGGGCCTCGAGCAGGCGATTGCCTATATCGCCGAGGACGAATTGGTCGAGGTGACACCAAAATCGATTCGTCTGCGCAAGCGCTTGCTCGACCCCAACGACCGCCGACGCGCCGCCCGCGCCGCCGCCGCGGAATAAGGGTCCCGGCACGCCCAGCTGGGGGCCTGTATCTAAAGAAAACACAAGCCGGCGCAACCGCAGCCCCTCTCGCTGGCCGAAATGGACGAAATTTTGACGATCTGCGGCCTATGTGTCGTGGTTCCGATGTCGCACCGCCGCAATTGTGCTTTTAAGTTGCTCAAGCTTGGGACAGCACAATCAAGGGCGATAGATAGGAGCCGCCGGAATGAACCTAGCCAGCATCATCATTTGGTCCGGCTTTAGTGTCGCCGCCGCGCTCATTCTGTTCGTGGTTTGAGGCGCATATCGGCGGGTGCCGCGTGGCGGCGGCGCTCCGCCCGCCGGGGCCGAGCCCGCTGAGATGCGGCGCCGGCCGATCATGGGAGGTAGCGAATGCTCGACAAGGTGCTCGCCGGTCGCCGTAGCCGCTCGATCGAGGCCGCTACTAACGAGACCAAGATAGTCGAGACCAAGATAGCGTCGTTGTGGCGGGAGCGCCGGCTGCTGCGTGACAAAGCCGACGCTCTCAACCGAGAATGGCAAAAGGCCTTTGCCGCACTTCCGGACCATATCCGCGAGCCATATGCCGAGCCGCGCGCTCCGGCCGACCGGGAATATTTCGACAGCTGCCGCTTTTATGCCGAATCGGAGATCGCCGGTGGCGGTGTGCTGGTCCGAAACGCCCTGGCGCAGCACAACTCCGGAGCAGCGGCGATCCCGCCTTCTCACGGCGAGCGTCTCGCCGCCGAGCTGAGCGAGGATCTGGCGGCGGCCAAAGCCCGCAGCGCGGCCGAGCAGGAGCGGGCCGGGCTGAATGCGCTGGAGCACGAGGAAGGCGCGCTCAATCGGCGCGCCGATGCGATCGGTGAACAGATCGCCGCCATGCAGGCGGCCTCGATCGGCGACGTGCTGGTGCAGATGGAGCTGTTCGCCGAAGGCTTTTTCGAGGAGCCCGGCTTTGACTACGGCGAGCGTGCGCTGTTCGAAAAAATCATGACCGCCCTGCGCGCATTCGCCGGTCGGTAACGGCGCCACGGCAACGTCGCTTGACAGGGCGAGCGCGCGGCAGCGTAAATGCCGGCGGCCGCGCCGGGCGCGTAGCTCAGCGGGAGAGCACACCCTTCACACGGGTGGGGTCACAGGTTCAATCCCTGTCGCGCCCACCAGCAGCGGCCGCCTGAAAAATTTGTCGGCGGCAGGCGCGTAGCTCAGTGGCAGAGCGCTCCCACCACATGGGAGAGGTCAGGGGTTCGATTCCCTTTCGCGCCTACCAGCCCAATTGCGCAGGCCGAACCACCTCAGCCGTCACCGGCGTCTTCTCGAAGCTGGCGCAGCAGCAGGCGAACGCTGCGCGCGGTTCGGAGCTTGCGGCCGATGTCGGGCACCAGTCGCAGATCGCCCTGCGCGTCGAGCCAGCCGGCTTCGATGTCGGGCGGCAGCTCGCGCATGATCTCGGCAAAGGCGAGAAAGATTTCTTCGACCTGCCGCGCCGCGAGCCGCCGTTCTGCAACCACGATGGCCTCTCCCTGAACTCGCCTCGGTCGAGACTAGACCCGCTGTCACGCGCCGTCGAGCGCGCCGGCCACAGCCGGCTTCCCGCTTGCCCGCCACCCGGCTAAAATGACGGCGGAGCCAACCCGACGACATCCCCAACCCGACGACATTGAGGAGGACCGTTTTATGGCGATAAGCATGTATCATGCGTCGGTGCCGACGTTTCTGCAGCTGCTGGGCGGCCTCAAAGGTGTGCTCGACAAGGCCAAAAAGCATGCCGACGAAAAGAAATGGGACGAGGCGACGGTGCTGAACCTGCGGCTCTACCCCGACATGTTCACCCTCGCACGCCAGGTCCGCCAGGCGAGCGAGCATGCCTTTGGCGCCGGCCGGGTCGCCGGGGTCGATGTGCCGCAACTGCCGGCGATTGACAACAGCTTTGCGGAAATGCAATCGCGTCTCGACAAGACCATCGATTTCTTGAAGGGCCTGCGCCCCGATCAGCTCGACGGCAAGGAAGACTCGCAGGTGACAATCACCGCCGGCGGTCAGCCGCGCAATTTCCGTGCCCAGGTCTACCTTTATCACTTCGCGATGCCCAACTTCTATTTCCACACGACGACCGCCTACAACATTCTGCGCAGCCTCGGCATCGAGATCGGCAAGCGCGACTTCATGGGTCAGATGCCTTCGTAATATCGGCCAACCCTGTTTCCTCCCGCCACGCGGCGGGAGGAAGGGGATCACACATCAAACGGGGAAGACGAATGGAATTCGGCGCGTCGATCTTTTTCACCGACTATTCGATTACGCCGGCGACGCTGGCGGTGGCGATGGAAGAGCGCGGCTTCGATTCGCTGTGGGCGGCCGAGCATTCGCACATCCCGGTGCCACGCCGCACCCCGCCACCGGGCGGGGGCGAATTGGCCAAGCGCTATTACGATGTGATGGACCCGTTTGTGACCTTGAGCGTCGCCGCCGCGGCAACCAAGCGCCTCAAGGTCGGCACCGGGGTCTGCCTGGTGATCCAGCGCGACACGATCCAAACCGCCAAGCAGGTGGCTTCGATCGACCAGGTCTCCGGCGGACGCTTTCTGTTCGGCATCGGCGGTGGCTGGAACGCCGAGGAGATCGAGGATCACGGCACGGTCTTTGCCACCCGCATGAAAAAGATGCGTGAGCAGATCGAGGCGATGAAGCAGATCTGGACGCAGTCGAAGCCCGAATATCACGGCGACCTCGTCGAGTTCGGACCGATGATGACCTGGCCGAAGCCGGTGCAAAAACCGCATCCGCCTGTGCTGCTCGGCGGCGCCTTTCCGTGGGCGGCGCGACGGGCAATCCGTTATGGCGACGGCTGGTACCCGAACGCGTCGAGCGGGGTGCCGGAGGAATATATGCCGCGCTTCAGGCAGATGGCCGCCGATGCCGGGCGCGATCCGAATTCCCTGCCGGTGACGATCGGGGGCGCCCCCGAAGACGCCGACCGGTTGAAGCGGTTTCGTGATCTCGGCGCCATACGGGTCAATGTCAGCCTGCCAGCCGAGAGCGAGGACAAGATTCTGCCGGTGCTCGACCACTGGGCCGAATTGCGGCTTCAAGTCAACGCCTGATGCGCGCACACGCAACGACTACGGAAAAACCTGGCCAACCCTTAGAGGCGCTTGCGCATATAGACGCGATCGTAGCCGGCGTCTCTGCCGCGGCCCGTTTCTTCGTAGCCGAATGCGGCGTAAAGGCGCTGGTTTTCGGTCATCTCCCGGTGCGTGTAGAGCCGGATTTCCCGATAACCGCGCCGCAACGCCTCGGCTTCGGCAAAGGCGAGGAGCCGTTTGCCGAAGCCCCGGCCCTGATGCTCCGGCGGCACGACGATATTGTCGAGCAGGAGGGAATCCGCTGCCGGCAGCAGCACGACGATCCCGCAAATGGCATCCGCCGCTTCGATTACCCACACCGTGCCGTCGCGAACACGGACGGCGTAATCATCGAGCATCGGTCCCGGCGGCTTGCCGATCCGCGCGATGTAGGGGCCATAGGCCTGTTCGACAATGCCGGAGACCGTCGCTACATCCGCCACATTTGCTGGCCGGACGCTCAGCTCGGCTTCGATCACGGCCAGACCTGAAACGCTTAGCCCAAAAGCCTGCGAGCTTCGGCAGCTTGCTCGCGCATCGAGCGCAGCAGGCGCGCTTCCGGAGTCGGTGCGCAATTGGTGTAGCCGGCGCCAAGCTCTTTGAGCTGGGCGGCATTGCGCGGAAACGCGGCATGGTTCAATGGGAGCGCGAGGCGGGCGCCCGCGCT
>DASXAM010000179.1:0-2016 GCA_036404275.1 Allostellaceae bacterium | reverse complement strand
CCGGTGCGCGAAACCGGCATGACTGCCTACGAGATCATGCTCAGCGAAAGCCAGGAGCGGATGCTGATGGTATTGCGTCCCGGCGGCGAGGCCGAGGCGCGGCGGGTCTTCGACAAATGGGAGCTCGATGTTGCGGTCATCGGCCGTGTCACCGACAGCGGCCGGCTGGTGCTGCGCATGCGGGGCGAGATCGCCGCCGAGATTCCACTCGCGCCGTTGGTCGGCGAGGCGCCGGCCTACGAGCGGCCCTGGCAACAGACCGCAACCGAGCCCGAGATTGATCTGGCATCGCTGCCCGAACGCCATCCGTTCGAGTGCCTTGCGCAGCTCGTCGCGACGCCGGCATTGGCCTCGAAACGCTGGATCTGGGAGCAATACGACCATCTCGTCATGGACAATACGGTCAAGCGACCGGGCGGCGACGCGGCGGTGATCCGGGTCGGCGAGAATAAGGCGCTGGCGCTGGCGACCGATTGCACGCCGCGCTATTGCCATGCCGATCCGGTGCGCGGCGGTGCGCAGGCGGTTGCCGAAAGCTGGCGTAATTTGACCGCGATCGGCGCCTTGCCCTTGGCATTGACCGACAATTTGAATTTCGGAAACCCCGAACGCCCCGAAGTCATGGGCCAGCTGGTCGGGGCGATCGAGGGCATCGGCGCCGCCTGCCGGGCGCTCGACTATCCGGTCGTGTCCGGCAATGTGTCGCTCTACAACGAGACGAGCGGCCGGGCGGTCCTGCCGACGCCGGTGATCGGCGGCGTCGGGCTGGTCGAACCGAGCGCTGCGGTCGATCTCGCGCTCAAACGCGACGGCAATGCGCTGATCCTCGTCGGCGAAACGAAAGGCCACCTCGGCGCCTCGCTCTATCTGCGTGAGATCGAAGGCCGCGAAGCGGGTCCGCCGCCGCCGGTCGATCTCGCCGCCGAGCGCCGGAACGGCGATTTTGTGCGCGGCGAGATCACCGCCGGCCGGGTCGTATCTTGTCACGATTTGTCGGATGGCGGCTTCCTGGTCGCGGTGGCCGAGATGGCGATGGCCGGGGGGCGCGGCGTCGTGCTCGATCCGCCGCCCGCCAATCTGCCGCGCAGCGCTTGGCTCTTCGGCGAAGACCAGGGACGCTATCTGGTCGAGACGGCGGAGCCCGACCGCGTCCTGGCGCTGGCGCGCGACGCCGGCGTGCCGGCGCGTGTCGTCGGCAGGGTCGGCGGGGCCGAATTGACACTACCCGGCGCCGGTGCCATATCGGTTTCGGCATTAAAGGCCGCGAACGAGGCTTGGCTGCCGGCCTATATGGCCCAGGCGTGAGCGAGGGGATCGGGCGATGGCGATGGACGCGGCGACAATCGAGCGGCTGATCAAGGAAAGCCTGCCCGATGCGCAGGTCTCGATCGAGGATCTGCGCGGCGACGGCGACCATTACGCCGCCCACATTGTCTCCGGCGCGTTTCGCGGCAAAAGCCGCGTGCAGCAGCATCAGATGGTGTATCAGGCATTGCGCGGCCGGATGGGCAACGAATTGCACGCGCTCGCGCTGCAGACGGGCGCACCCGAGGACTGAGCCTTCACCCGAAACCGAGGACAAAGATCATGGACAGCACGGTTCAGGAGCGAATTCGCCAAGACATCGCCGCCAATCCGGTGGTGCTTTACATGAAGGGGACGCCGGTCTTTCCGCAATGCGGCTTCTCGGCGGCGGTGGTGCAGATTTTGAGCCATATGGGCGTCAAGTTCAAAGGTATCGACGTCCTTGCCGACCCGCAAATCCGGCAGGGGATCAAGGAGTTTTCGAGCTGGCCGACGATCCCGCAGCTCTACGTCAAGGGCGAGTTCATCGGCGGCTGCGACATTATTCGCGAGATGTTCGAGACCGGCGAGTTGCAGCAGGTGCTCGAGCAGAACGGCGTCGCGGTCCGCGCCTGACAAGGCGGGCGGTTCGGGCTCAGCCGTCCGGTACGAGGCGGGCGGGATCGATTCGGAAGATCAGCGGGAAAAACGGGTAGCGTAGTGGAATGTGGC
>DASXAM010000178.1:0-17765 GCA_036404275.1 Allostellaceae bacterium | reverse complement strand
TCGTAGACATAGACGTGCCAGTTGCTGCCCGGCATGTCGCGGCCGACGCGCTGGATCCGGATCTGGTGGCGCGCGAAATAATCGTGGGCCTCGACAATCTCGCGCAGGCTGCCGCATTGCCAGGTGATCTGGTTGATCGTGACCTCGGGCGCGAATTTGCGGTCGGCGCGGTGGTCCATGACCCGCTTGGGGAACAGCACAAAGGCGTGGTGGTCGGTGCCGTAGCGCATGAAATAGCCGCGCGGGTCGCCGAGGTCGGCGTCCTTCGGAAACCACGGCATGCGCGAAAAATCGAGCGTGTCGGAGGCGGTGAAGCCCAAGAGGTCGCCGTAGAATTCGCGTCCCTCCGGCAATTTCTCGACATTGAAGCCGAAATGACCGAGCCGGCGAACCTTGAACGGCCGCGGCAGCATGACCCCACCGACATTGTAGCGCTCCGCAATCGCCGACATCGCTCGCTCCCTCCTCGTCGCAGCTCGATTATTGCACGCTCGCGCCCGCATCGCCATGCGGCCGCGGATGGCCGATAGTGCGAACTAGTGATCCCGTTCGCCGTGCGGCCGATCGTGCGCCGCCATCCGGCCGATCAGGGCTAGCGCCACTGCCCCGCGCGGAATTCGCGTGCGTCGCAGGCGCCGATCGTTCAGGCTGCGGGCCGGCTTTCATCGACCAGGACATGCCCGATGCCGCAACAGCAAATCGTCTCCGAGCTCGCCCCGACGGGGGTGCTGCGCGCCGCGATCAATATGGGGAATTTTCTTCTGGTTACCGGCAAGACCGCATCGGGCGACCCCCAGGGTGTGGCCCCCGACATGGCGGCCGAGATTGCGCGGGCGCTCGGCGTGCCGGTCGCCTATGTGCCCTACGCGCGGCCGGGCGAATTGGCCGATGCCGCCGGGAGCGGCGTGTGGGACATCGGGCTGATCGGCGCCGAGCCGCAGCGCGCCGCGAAGATCGCCTTCACCCCGGCCTATGTCGAGATCGAAGCGACCTATCTGGTGCCGGCGGGCTCGGCGCTGAGGACGATCGCCGAGGTCGACCAGCCGGGCCGGCGGGTCGCGGTCACCGCACGCAGCGCCTACGGGCTTTGGCTCGAAAACAACTACAAAAAGGGCGAGCTGCGTCAGTTCGACAATGCCGAGGCGGCGCTCCAGGCGTTTGATGGTGAAAAGCTCGACGCCTATGCGGGGCTGCGGCCGGGGCTGATCGAGCTGCAGCGGGCGCGGCCCGGCAGCCGTATCCTCGACGGCCAGTTCACCGCGGTGCAGCAGGCGGTCGGCACGGCGCGCACCAATAGCGCGGGTGCGGGTTTTCTGCGCGATTTTGTCGAGGAAGCGAAAAAATCGGGGCTTGTCGCCCGCCTGATCGAACGCCACCAGGTCGTCGGCCGCCTGTCGGTGGCGCCGCCGGGCTGACCGGACCTGCCGGACTGACCAATCGCGGGCGAGCGGCGACCAAAAACCTGCCGGAGGAAGACAGGATGGCAAGCGTGCTCGAAGAAAAGGACGCGATACGCGAGGTCCTGGCCGAATATTGCTTTTGCCTCGATGACGGCCGGTTTGCCGAGATGGCGGCGCTGTTCACCGAGGACGGCACCTGGCACACCGCGTTCGGCAAGGCGACGGGTCGTGCCGCCATCGCCGAATTCGCCGCCGGCCTGCGCAGCGGCTCGCCCGAGCCGCGGCCGCGCGCGATCCATCACGTCACCAATTTGGTGATTGCGCTCGACGGCGACACAGCCAAGGTACGGTCGAACTGGACGACGGTGCAAAACAGCCCCGAGGGGCCAAAA
Organism: Allostellaceae bacterium; assembly: GCA_036404275.1. Lineage (GTDB taxonomy): Bacteria > Pseudomonadota > Alphaproteobacteria > ATCC43930 > CGMCC-115725 > AP-15. The sequence goes on along the minus strand of DASXAM010000178.1, from coordinate 15,973 downwards.
ATCGGCTCGGGCGGCGCTTATGACGACGAGATGGTCAAGCGCGCCGGCCGGTGGTATTTCCATTACCGCCGGATCGACCGCTACATACACCCGGAATAACGGGGCGGCCGTGGCGCAGGATGCGATATCTTCGGCGTCAGCATAACGGTAAGTGAAGTGGCCGGCCCGTTAATTTCACTCGGCCGAGCCAGCCGGTGCGGTCCAGCAGCATAAGGAAAAAATCGCACCCCCACCGTCGAGACGTCCCCGGCGGACGCATCACGTTCATAAAAATGTCATTCTGGAGCCTCAGCGAATGACGCGCTGCGGACGGATTATTGACGCGACCGGATGCGGCATCCCGCTTAAAGCGAAATTATGCGGGGAGCCCTGAGCAATGGCGATCATATGGCAACACCGTCCGACTTTCCTGTCGCCCTTAGAAAATAGTGGAACAGATGTTTACAAGTGTCAGAGTCCTCTAAGCGTCCGCATTTCCCTAATGGTAATCCTGTTGGGGAGCATGCTTTTGTGGGCCGTCGCCGCCGCCGTCCTTTACGAGATACTAGATTTCTTGTAGCGGATTGTCGGCCCTGCCGCAAAGGCTCAAACTGGATCATTGTCGGTGTGACCCCGAGGCGTGCTACAATGACGACCCCGCCGGGGCTGATTTTCGCCGGGTTAGCACAGTGGCAGTGCAGCGGTTTTGTAAACCGAAGGTCGGGGGTTCGAATCCCTCACCCGGCACCAGAAAACCAAGAAGTTACTGGAATATTTTTTGGGTATCGTCCACATTGTCTCAAAGGCTAACACTGGGCTAACGCCTCCCGTGACGCTACGCGAGCGAATCGCACCCGGTCGCTGGATCACGCGCTCCCCTATGATCTGTCAATTAGAAGCTGGTGACCGTTAGTCGTCTACCGCACCCGCTCTACCGCCAGCGATCCGGCAGGCAGCGGGCGCAAGCAGCTCGGGCTCGGGCCGGGTAAGGTCGAGCCAGGCGGGCCAGTCGGCGCGGCCGACGATCACCATCTGCCGATCGTGGATCGGGGCGACATCGGCGCTCGGCTCGGTCGTCAGCAGCGTGAACGCCTCACCGCCATCGGGCATCGGGCGCCACAAGCCGGCGAAGCAGAACCATTCCTCGTCGCGCTTGGTGAACCGCCACTTGCTCTTTGGCGATTTCGTCCCGGTGAACTCGTAAAAAAAGGACGCCGGGACCAGACAGCGGCCATTCGGGAACCGCCGCCCCTCGGAGCGGAAATTGATAACCGGCGCGCCCTTCGGCCGCGCGGGCGGGAAGCCCCAACGCAATTGCACCAGCTCGACGCCATCGGCGCGGCGGCGGATCACCGGTGCCGGATCAGTTGGCCAGATGTCGTCGCGGGGCTCGAGGTTCGGCGCCGCTTCAGGCCGGCGGAGCGGGATGCGAATTTCGCGGAACGCGTGCAGATATGCGTCATAGGGGACGTGGTTGCCGAAATCATTGCACATGGCCGGGATATATGGCGCCGCTGCCACGCTTGCGGGAGATCACTGCGGCCAGCCGGGGATCGCCGCTGGACCAAGCCTTGCGAAAAAACCGACGGACCGCCCGGGCAATCGGCTGATCCGGTTGTTCGACCTCGCGTCGCACGAAAAATCATCGTCTATTGCGAATGCGTCGTTCCGAAAGGTGGATGACCCGGCTACGTCGTCCGACCCCCCTGCGCTCACCGGCAATCAGCCAGCCGGTCGGATGCTGCGGATGGTGCCTACCACCAGCAACCCGGCGAGAGCGCTCCCCAGCAGTGCCGCGCTTGCCGGTTCGGGAGCGGCGCCGGGGCCGGGGCCGGCGCGAACGCCGATGATGAGCGTGAAATTCTGGTTCTCTCCGGTTCCCCATGTCCATTCATAAGTGCCCGGCGTCGCGCCGAGGCTACTGAAGGTTTGGTTGAGATATGTCGAAGTATCTGATAGAGGAGTTCCAGAGATATAGCCGCCTGGCACGAGAATAGACAGGGTTGTAAATATACCGACGATGTCCCCGCCGCCGCTATCGGCCTCGTAAAGAGTAAGGCCGCTGCCGAAATCATTCGGCCCACTGAACTGTTGAGCAATCCCGGAGACCCCGGAGTAGACATCTGCTCCGGACAAGTCCGAAGGTCCAGTATTAAGAAGGCCAAACGCTGGAGCTATCGAGGCTTGCTCGAAGCTTACCAAGAAGCCAGGGCCTAGGCCAGTCAAATCGATTGGCCCGCTTCCGGTCGCCACGACGTTAGGGCCCTGTTGTGCGAGCGTAACAGTGTATCCGGCTTGTGCCGACGGGGCGGGCACGCCGCAGCCGACCAGCATCCCTATGCCGAGCACGGCCGCGCCCGCGATCTGTTTTGCGATTGTCATTCTGGTTCAGCCCTTCCCTTTGCTGGACCGAGAAGAGTGTATTCGAGGATGCGCGGGGAGGCAAAAGTCAGGGCTAGGCCATAGGATCGAGATAGGTAGGAGCTGCACCCCCCAGGGGGGTCGGGGTGCGTTAGCGCCTACCACGCGCGGCGACATTCTTTGGAACCAAGCGGCACCGCACCCCGTTCGCCGATCCGCATAAAGAACGAACGCAAAAGGGGGAAATCGTGCGGACGGCAGAAATACGGCTTAGCGGCGATGATGATTTGGTGGCGCGCCTGACCGACATGCGGGTCTGGCTTGACCAGCAACGCATCGAACCCTCGACCTTCACCTATTTCCATCTTGTTCCGGGGGTGAAGCTCCGGGTCACCTTCGAATTCGAGAACGAAGCGGTGGCATTCGCGCGCAAGTTTGGTGGCACACTAGCTCACGAACACAGGAAGGCTGCGCAATCGCAAATAGTGTCCGCCGAAGCGCAACTCACTCAGGTTCACGGCAGAGTAGCAAACATAAGCCTTCACTGATTGTGACGCTGTTCGGTTGATCGTGGCGCCACGGCAGTCGAGAGCCGAGAATTCTACAACAGCCCCAACGGAGACGGCTGGTTTCTCTGTCGTGATCCCGCGACGGGGGAAGCGTTTGTTCGGCACGAACCGATGCCCCATCGGGCGGCCGGACGAGCACTATCGAGATCGGTGTATTCCTCAGTCGAGGTCCCCGGAACCCAGAGCATCATGCGCTCCTAAGCCTGATGGGAGCACTGGTGAAGGGACCCGATAATGCGTTCAAGGTTTTGAGGATCGCGAAACCGCCGGAGACTGGCGCGTTGAGTGTTTCGACGAGGACGGGAGTTGCGAGGTCGCAATCTTCTCGAGGCCAAACGCCAGCGACCCGGGCGCACCGGTTTGCCGAGGTATATTACCGGACGTTCGAGGAGTCCGCCTAAAGATGGAAATGGGGAACGCACCCAGGGGATGGGTGCGCCCTACAGGGAAGCCCTTCCCGGGAGCTTCTCTTTTCTGCCCGGACGAGGGGAGACGAGACCGCGTCGGCCAGCTATACGAACGAAACTCAGTAGGCACCTACAAGTTCCGATAGCGCAGGATGCGGAAGCAACAAGGACATAAAAAGCCCGGCCGAAGCCTGCTTCTAAGAGCGCACGCTCTCGGGCTATTTGACGCCAAGCGCCTCTAGCTCCAACTTCATCGTCGCAACGCGCCGCTCCAGGTGGCGCAACATGATCGGCAATTTCGGCGCTTGCAGAGTGATTTCGTTCTTGTAGACGAAATGCCCGTCGCCTCGGCCGGTGCTGATAACCACTTGCTCGGCGTTGCGATCGCGCAAGACCTTCGGTCTTGTAAACCGAAGGTCGGGGGTTCGAAATCCCTCACCCGGCACCGGTCTTGGCGAATACAGAGATATTTCGCGCGAAGATTGCCTCTGAGCCTAGCGGGCGACGGCCGGGACCAGGTGGACGAGGCTGATAAACTTCGCGGGGTCCTGCGGTTCGCCGTTGACCAGCACTTCGTAATGGACATGCGGGCCGGAGCTGCGCCCGGTGGTGCCGAGCCAGCCGATCTGGCTCTTGGCGGCGACCTTCTCGCCGACCGCGACCGCGACCCGGTGCAAATGCGCATAAAGCGTGTGGATGCCCTCGCCATGGTCGATCTCGACGACCTTGCCGTATTCGCCGCGATATCCGGCAAAAACCACCGTGCCGGGAGCGGTGGCGTAGACCGGCGACATGTAGGGGGCATCGAAATCGATGCCGGTATGGATCGCCGGATGGCCGTTGAACGGGTCGGTCCGCGCCCCGAACGGGCTGCCGATCTGGTAATGCGCGACCGGCGTGCCGAGCGGCAATGACTGCATCAGCCCGCGCAACGCCGCGAGCTGCCGGGGTGAGATCGGGCGTGTCGGCGCGCCGGTCTTGCCGGTTCGGCGCGGGGGCACAAAAGGTCCGCCTTCGCCGCGGTCGATACCGAACCGCGAGAACAGCCGTGCGACATCGACCCCGGCCGAGGCCAGCACCCGCGCGAGGCCGGCAATGCCCGCCGTGCCACCGACGATCGGCGCCGCGGCGAGCTTTCGTGATCCCGCCGAGCGGCGCAGCAGCTCGCGCTCGAGCTCGCCGATCGTCGATTGGAGCTGCTTTGTCGCCGCTTCGTATCGCGCGTGCTCGTCCGCACGATCGGCCTCGGTCTTGCTCAGCCGCGCCGACAAGGTGGCGCCTTCGGCGGCGGCCTGGTGCAAAGCCAACCGGGTTTGATCGAGCGCCTTGGAAAGCTCTGCCACGCGCGCGGCCGGCGCCGGAGCGCTCGGCGCCGCGGCGGCCGCTTGCAGCGCGTGGAGCTTGGTTTCGACGCCGGCGAGACGGTCGCGCAATATTGCGGCTTCACCCGCCGTCGCGGTCAGGCGATCCTCTGCCGCGCGGCGGCCGCTTGCGGCGATGGCGAGCCTTGCCTGCAAGCCGGCGATATCGTCGGCCAGATCGGCATTGGCAGCCTGAGTCTGCATGACCGCCGCGTCGCGCTCGGCGATCATCCGCTTGGCGCCGAGCCGCCCGTAGCCGAGAACGGCGAGCGCCGCCACCCCGGCAAGCGCTGCCAGCAGCGCCGCCACCTGGACGATCGGCGACACCATGACGGTCGACGTCGATGTTGCCGCCGGCAAAGAAATACGAATTTCGGGGAAGAATCGTCTTCCCCAGCCCGAACTGTTCGCGGTCATATCCCCCCGCCTGTCGCCGTGCCGTGGGTGTCCGACCGGGCAATGGCCGGACCAGGTTTCGGCTTCCGTCCATCGAGCGCGCCATCCCCTCGGTTCCGGAATGCATCCGGCTGTGGCGCTCTTCGACGAGGGAAACCTAGCGGCCTCGCCGCCGCATGGCAACAATCGATTGATGATTTCGGCCCGGCGGTCGGGGATCTCCGGCAATCGAACAGACGCCGCCGGTTTTTGCCGCAACAGGGCCAATCATCGCACAGTCGCCGGTCCTGCCGATCCATCCCAAGCCATGTCGGGATTGGCCGAATCGTCGGGCTGCGCAAACTATATTTGGCTGCGGCGGGCCCGAGCGGGCAACCGCTGAAGCTCTCCTCGACCGACCTTGCCGCAGGCACGTCCGCGTTCTGCTCCTCGGCACCCGATGAGCGAGGAGCGGGTCTGTCGGCGGCTCACGATTTTGTGCGCGCTTGGCGGCGGGATGGCCGATGACGACGGATTGACAGTCCGCCCGGCAACGATGCAAAGGGCATCGCGAAAAAGTTAAAGACAGGGAGAAATTTGATGAAGGCTCGTTTCGCCGTTTGCCTGCTTGCCCTTTGCGCCATGCTCGGCTTTGCCGCACCCGGTCGCGGCCAGGACGGCAAGGTTCACCTGCTGTGGCTCGGGCAATCCTGCTTTCGGCTGACGACGCCGGGTGGCAAGAACATCATGATCGACCCGTTCATCACAAAAAATCCGAAGACCCCGGCCGAGTGGAAGGATCTCGACAAGCTCGGCAAAATCGACCTCGTGCTGGTCAGCCACGCCCATGCCGACCATTTCGGCGACGCGCCGGCGATCGTCAAAAAGAACCACATCCAAATGTGGGGCCCGGCGGGGCTCGCCGACACGCTCTACGAGCTCGGTATTCTGACCCCGCAGGAAGCGCCGCGGATGGGCAAGGGCGGCACCATTACCCCGTTCGGCCGCGGCATCGCGATCAGCGAGGTGCGCGCCGACCACTCCTCGGAATTCGTCTACGTCAACCCGGAGACCAAGAAACGCGAGGTGCATGTCGGCGGCGAGCCGGTCGGCTTCATCATCAAGCTCGAAAACGGCTTTACGATCTATCACATGGGCGACACCAACCTGTTCTCGGACATGAAATTGATCGCCGATTACTACAAGCCCGATTTGATCCTGGTGCCGATCGGCGGCCATTTTGTCATGGACCCGAAAGAGGCGGCATGGGCGACCCGCTTTGTCCACCCGAAATTTGCGATCCCGATCCATTACGGCACGACGCCGCAGCTCGCCGGCACCCCCGCCGAATACAAAGCCGCCCTCGGCAAGACCGCCACCAAGGTCATCGTCATGACCCCCGGCGAGACAGTCACGTTCTGAGCGGGCGGGGCAGCCCGGCGGCTGCGGGCGGCCCGATGATCATGTCGCAGTCGCGGCTGAACAGCGGGCGGCGACGCTGCTAGGATGCGGCGGTGGTCGATATTCCGACATCTGGAGGGGATGATCCGATGGGCAAGCTCGATGGAAAAGTGGCGCTGATTACCGGCTCGGGCCGGAATATCGGGCGCGCGACGGCGCTGAAGCTCGCCGGCGAGGGCGCGCATGTCGTGGTCAACGCCCGCACCAACCAGGCCGAAGCCGAGGCCGTCGCCAAAGAGGTGCGGGCGCACGGGGTCAAGTCGCTCGCCATCCTCGCCGATGTCGGCAAAAAGGACGAGATCGACGCGCTCGCGGCGCGGGCGCTCGCCGAGTTCGGCCGCGTCGATATCCTGATCAACAACGCCGCGATCCGGCCGCACAAGCCCTTTACCGAGGTCAGCCAGCACGATTGGGAGCATGTCCGCGGCGTGGTGCTCGATGCCGCCTTTTACCTGACGCAGGCGGTGATCCCGTCGATGGTCGCGAACAGCTACGGGCGGATCCTGTTCTTTTGTGGGGACGGTGCGTACAACGGTGGCAGCGGACGCGCCCACGTCTCGGCCGCCAAGATGGGCCTTGTCGGGATGGCGCGGGCGCTCGCCTCGGAATTCGCCGCGCACAACATTCGCGTCAACGTCGTCTCGCCCGGCAGCATCGATACGCGCCGTGACAACCCCGAATGGTATCAGGGGCGGGTGCCGAACGCGGCTGGCATCCCGTTGGGCCGGCAGGGGCATGTCGACGAGATCGCGGCGACCTGCCTGTTTCTGGTCAGCCCGGACGGCGGCTTCATCACCGGCCAGACAATCCACGTCAACGGCGGCGCCCATTACTACTGACGACCCCCGCCGCATTTGCGATTGCCTTGCGAGCGTCTGCGGTCGGCTCGACTTCGACCGCATTCGCGAGAGGTACGGCAAAGCCCGGTCGGCCAGCGCCCGTCTTCTATTCAACGAAGGTGATGTCGCCGAGGATCATGGTCGGGTGGCTGGTGAGCGTGGCGATCTCCAGGCACGAACTCGGCGAGGCACTGCCGCGGCAAAACGCTGCGGCGCGGTGTTGAAGCTGCCGAAACCGACTCGGCATAGACTTGGCCGCCGAACCCGACGGGAGGCTGTCACCGATCGCATCGCCGGGAGGCGCTCCATCAAACGCTGTCCCCGCGCGAAGACCGGTGAAACGGGTCGGACGCCCTATTCGCCGAGCACCTAGGCCGTGAGGTTCCAGTCGGCGATACGCGCCGCTGCCGATAGCCGCCAGTGCCTCAGCCGTTGCTCGCTTTGCCACCGCCTTGGTCGGAAGCGGGCTCGGGCGGTTTTTCGCCGGGGCGAAAATCGAGGGCGAGGCCGTTCATGCAATAGCGCTGACCGGTCGGACGCGGGCCGTCGTCGAAGACATGGCCGAGATGGCCGCCGCAGCGGGAGCAATGCACCTCGGTCCGGGTCATCAGAAAGCTGCGGTCGGTTTCGGTCTCGACCGCATCCGGCAAGGGGGCGGTAAAGCTCGGCCAGCCGGTGCCGCTGTGGAATTTTTTGTCCGATTCGAAGAGCGGCTGGCCGCAGCCGGCGCAGCGATACACACCCGGCCCGTATTCCTTGTCGAGCGGGCTCGACCCGGCGCGCTCCGTGCCGTGCTCGCGCAATACGCGGTATTGCGCCGGCGACAGCTTTTCCTGCCATGCTTTTTCGTCGAGCGAGACTTCAAATTCCTTCGCCGGCTTTGCGCGGCCCGCGAGACGCCCCAGCAACCCTTCCGCCATCGAACGACCTTTCGCCCCACACCGCACTCGATATCGGCGCGATCCTCGCGCTCTTTAAGGGCGCTGCGCAAGTCTGCTCAGTGGATGCGTTCGTCTTCGCCGGGAATCGGGCGCAACAGCTCCGCAGTCGAGCGCGCGATCCAGCTCCACACGACACAAGTCAGCTGGTCGCCGCCGCCATGCAGGCGCACCGCCTCGCGATGAGCGATATCGACTGCCTCGGCGCCGTGCCGACGCACCAGCAACAGCGCCGCTTCCCAGATCTTGCGCTCATTGGTCATCATGATCGTAGAACCGGCGGACGCGGAGGTAGTTCCTTGCAGACCGCAGGGCTCCTATATGCTCCTATATGTAGTTATAGCTTCCGTCGCGAACCACAGAATGCTGCTTGCGCCCTCGCCACTGGGCCTTATATTGGCGCCATGCCCGACCTGTTCGACACGCCTGCGACGAAATCGGCCCACAGCTACTCCGCCAAGGACATCGAGGTCCTCGAAGGTCTCGAGCCGGTGCGCCGGCGCCCCGGCATGTACATCGGCGGCACCGACGAGCGCGGCCTCCACCATCTCGCCGCCGAGGTGCTCGACAATGCGATGGACGAGGCGGTCGCCGGCCATGCCAGCCGCATCGAGATCGAGCTCGCCGCCGGTGATTGGCTGACGGTGCGCGACAACGGTCGCGGCATCCCGGTCGATCCTCATCCGCGCTTCCCGACGAAATCGGCGCTCGAGGTCATCCTGACGACGTTGCACGCCGGAGGCAAGTTCGGCAGCGCCGCCTACCATATCTCGGGCGGATTGCATGGGGTCGGCGTCTCGGTCGTCAACGCGCTCTCGGATGAGTTTGAGGTCGAGATCGCCCGAGACCGGCGTCTGTGGCGCCAGCGCTATCGCCGCGGAGCGCCGCTGGCGCCGCTCGAAGATTGCGGGCCGGTGCAGAACCGGCGTGGCACCAGCGTGCGCTTTCACCCCGACGCCGAGATTTTCGGCGGTCTCGGCTTCCGCCCGGCGGTGCTGTTTCGCATGGCGCGCGCCAAGGCCTATCTCTTTGCCGGTCTCGAAATCCGCTGGAGCTGCGATCCGGCGGTGCCGCGCCCGGATGGCGTCCCGGCAGAGGCGCGTCTTCACTTTCCCGGCGGGCTCGGTGATTTTCTTGCGGCGAATCTCGACGGCCGCTCGATGCTGACCCCGCGCCCGTTTTCGGGCCGCGTCGATTTTGCCGAGGGTGGCCATGTAGAATGGGCGCTCGCCTGGCTCGACGACGACGAAGGCATCTTCAGCCATTCCTATTGCAACACGATCCCGACCGCCGAAGGCGGGACCCACGAGGCGGGGCTGCGCAATGCGCTCTTACGCGGCGTCAAGGCCTATGGCGAGCTCGCCGGCAATCGCCGCATTGCACAGGCGACCGGCGAGGATGTGACCGCGAATGCGGCGAGCCTCCTCTCGCTCTTTATCCGCGAGCCGCAATTTCAGGGCCAGACCAAGGAGCGGCTTGCGTCGCCCGAGGCGACGCGGCTCGTCGAGAACGCGGTCAAGGACCATTTCGACCATTGGCTCGGCGCCGACCCGGCGGCGGCGCGGCTGCTGCTCGACCATATCGCCGAGCGCGCCGAGGAGCGCCAGCGCCGGCGCCAGGAGCGCGAGCTGGCGCGCAAGAGCGCGACGCGAAAACTGCGGCTGCCGGGCAAGCTCACCGATTGCACCCGCGGCGGCGCCGACGGCACCGAGATCTTTCTCGTCGAGGGCGACAGCGCCGGCGGCTCGGCCAAGCAGGCGCGCGACCGCGAGACCCAGGCGATCCTGCCGTTGCGCGGCAAGATCCTGAATGTCGCGAGCGCCTCGGCCGACAAGATGAAGGCGAACCAGGAATTGGCCGACATCGTCCTGGCGCTCGGCGCCGGCTCGGGCGGTCATTACCGCGAGGAGGCGCTGCGTTACGAGCGGGTCGTGATCATGACCGACGCCGATGTCGACGGCGCCCACATCGCCTCGCTCTTGATGACGTTCTTTTTTCACGAGATGCCGCTGCTGGTCGAAAACGGCCACCTTTATTTGGCCTTGCCGCCGCTCTACCGGCTAACCCAGGGCGAGACCACGCTTTATGCCCGCGACGACGCGCATCGCGAGGAATTGCTGGCGCACGCCTTCAATGGCCGCGGCAAGGTCGAAATCAGCCGCTTCAAGGGCCTCGGCGAGATGCCGGCGCGCTATCTGAAGGCGACGACGATGGACCCGGCGCAGCGCACTCTGCTGCGGGTGACGCTGCCGCCCAAGCCCGACCCTGCCTCGGCCGAGCCCGAGGATTTCGCGCGCACCCGCGATTTGGTCGAGACCCTGATGGGCCGCCGCCCCGAATTGCGCTTTGACTACATCCAAAAGAACGCCCGCTTCGCACATGATCTCGACGTATAGACCGCGCCGCGCCGCATCGCGCTCTCATGGGCACGGAGGCGGTTGACCGCGGTTCGGATAGCTGTGTCGGGCGGCTTAGCTGCGGTAATTGGCGTTGATGTCGATGTAGCCGTGCGTCAGGTCGCAGGTCCACACCGTGGCCGCACCCGGGCCGAGGCCGAGATCGACGGCGATGCCGATCTCGCGACCGCTCATATGGGCCGCGACCGGCGCTTCGTCATAGCCCGGCACCGGCTCGCCGCGGGCGACGGTCGCGATGCCGCCGACCGCGATCGACAACCGGTCGCGATCGGCCATCTCGCCCGCCTTGCCGACCGCCATGACGATGCGCCCCCAATTGGCGTCGCCGGCGGAAAGCGCGGTCTTGACCAAGGGCGAGTTGCCGATTGCCAGGCCGATGCGGCGCGCCGAGCGCGCGGTCTCGGCGCCGGTCACCGTGATCGTCACAAATTTTTGCGCACCCTCGCCGTCGCGCACCACCTGCTGGGCGAGATCGATCAGGACCCGGTCGAGCGCCTGGCGAAAATCGGCGAGCCGCGGATCGTCCGGCCTCGCCACCGGCCGGTGCGCCGCCTGCCGCGTGGCGCACAGCAGCAAGGTGTCGCTAGTCGAGGTATCGCCATCGACGGTGATTGAGTTGAACGACCGGTCGGCGCCGGCGATGAGGAGCGGCTGCAATACCGAAGCCGGCAAATTCGCATCGGTAAGGACATAGGCGAGCATCGTCGCCATGTCGGGGGCGATCATGCCCGAGCCCTTGGCAAAGCCGTTGATCCGCACCGGGACCCTGTCGATCGCGGCGCTCGCGGTGGCACCTTTCGGGAAGGTGTCGGTGGTCATGATTGCCCGCGCCGCGCCCTGCCACGCATCGGCCGAGAGCGCGGCCTGCGCTCGCGGCAATGCCTCGACAATCTTTTGCGCCGGCAAACGCTCGCCGATCACGCCGGTCGAGGCGACAAAGACCTGACGCGGGTCGCAGCCGAGGAGGCGCGCCGCCGCCGCCGCCGTCGTTTCGACCGCCTCGCGCCCGGCGCGCCCGGTGAACACATTGGCGTTGCCGGAATTGGCGACGATAGCGCGCGCCTCGCCGCCCGGCAGGCATTCGCGGCACCACAAGACCGGCGCGCCCGCGGTTAGCGAGCGGGTGAAGACGCCGGCAACGGCACTCCCCGCCGCCAATTCGACCAGCATCAAATCGTCCCGGCCGACATAACGGACACCGCACGGGACCGCGGCGAGCCGGATGCCGGCGATCGGCGGCAAATCGGGAAAGCGCGCCGGTGCGAGTGGTGACACGGACATCCGATTCCCTCCGGCGATCAAGGCTGCTTTTGCGGCGGCATCGGCTTGCCGTCGAGGCCGAAGGTCTCGACCTTGGCGCCTTGGCGCAGCTCCTTGAGCTTGGCTTCGACGACCTCGCGCGCCACCAGCCGGCTGACATCGGCGCGCGCCTCCTCAAAGGTCGGCGGCTTTTTTGTCCGGTGGTCTTCGACCAGGATCACATGCCAGCCGAACTCGGTCTTGACCGGTGTCTTCGTGTACTGGCCCTTTGGCAACGCGAAGGCGATGGCGGTGAATTCCGGCACCATGTCGGCGCGGGTGAAATAGCCGAGATCGCCGCCGGAGGCCGCTCCCGGATCGGTCGAATATTTTTTGGCGAGCGTGGCGAAATCCGCCCCCTTGTCGAGCTGGGCGATAATCGATTTCGCCTCGGCCTCGGTCTTGACCAGGATATGGCGGGCGCGCACCTCTTCCTGCGCCGACTGGTCCTTGACGTAGGTCTGGTAGCGGGCTTTCAGCTTGTCCTCGGTTTCGGCCGCGCCGATCGCATGCTCCAGATAGGTCCGCTGGATCAGCCGGTCGCGGTATTGCTGCACGTTCTGCTCGACCGCCGGATCCTGGTCGAGATGCGCTTTGCGCGCCGCCTCGGCGATCAATTCGCCGTCGACAAGCCGGTCCAGGAGGATTGGATAGAGCTGCGCCAGCGGCAGCTTTTGCGCCTGCGCCGGCAGGGTCTTTTGCGCGGCCTCGATATCGGCCAAGTGAAACTCCTTGCCATCGACCCGCGCCACCACCGGGTTGCCCGGCGGCAAGGCCGGCGCTGCTGAGGCCGGCGGCGGGGTCGGCACAGACTCGGCCGCCGCTGCCGACCGGCCGCCGGCCAAGGCGAGGGCAAATGCCGCAGCGATTAAAACACGAGAAATCATCTCGAGACCCATGATGAAAAAGACAAGCCGCCCCTCCATTCATCAATGCATATCGGCGGCAGCGGGACAAGCGAGCGTGTCGTCCCGGCGCATTGGCGGCGGGAAGCCCGAATTGACACCCCGCGCTCCGCCGCCTATCTCTGAACCGGCCGCCGTGCGAATATCTCCCGCCATTCGTTTCCGACTTCCGAGGGTTTCATGCTTGGCGCCCTAGCCCGGCGGCTTTTCGGCTCCGCCAACGACCGCTATGTCAAGAGCCTCCGGCCGCTCGTCGCCGCGATCAACGAGCTCGAGCCGCAGCTCGAAGCGATGTCCGACGAGGAGCTGCGCGACCGCACCCCCCGTTTCAAGGAGCAACTTTCCGAGGGTGCCGAGCTCGACGACATTCTGGTCGAAGCCTTCGCCACTGTGCGTGAGGCCGCCAAGCGCACCCTGGGCCAGCGCCATTTCGACGTGCAGCTGATGGGCGGGATCGTGCTGCATCGCGGCATGATCGCCGAGATGAAGACCGGCGAGGGCAAGACCTTGGTCGCCACCCTGCCGGTTTATTTGAACGCGCTTGCCGGCAAAGGCGTCCATGTCGTCACCGTCAACGACTACCTCGCCAAGCGCGACGCCGAATGGATGGGCCAGATCTACCGTTTTCTCGGGCTCGAGGTCGGCGTTATCGTGCACGAGCTCGACGACGCCCAGCGGCAAGAGGCCTATCTCGCCGACGTCACCTACGGCACCAACAACGAGCTCGGCTTCGATTATCTGCGCGACAACATGAAGTTCCGGCTCGAGGACATGGTCCATCGGCCGTTCAACTACGCAATCGTCGACGAGGTTGATTCGATCCTGATCGACGAAGCGAGGACGCCGCTGATCATCTCCGGCCCGACCGAGGACAATTCCGAGCTCTATCAACGCGTCGACAAGCTGATCCCGGCGCTCGCCGTCGAGGATTACGAAAAGGACGAAAAGCAGCGCACCGTCACCTTGACCGAATCGGGGGTCGAAAAGATCGAGGCGATGCTGCGTGAATCGGGGCTGATGGAGACGGGCACGCTTTACGACATCCACAACGTCTCGTTGGTGCATCACGTCAACCAGGCCTTGCGCGCGCACAAGCTCTTTGCTCGCGACACCGATTACATCGCCAAGGACGACAAGATCGTCATCATCGACGAGTTCACCGGCCGGATGATGGAAGGGCGGCGCTATTCCGAGGGGCTGCACCAGGCGCTCGAAGCCAAAGAGGGTGTCACCGTCCAGAACGAAAACCAGACGCTCGCCTCGATCACCTTTCAGAATTATTTCCGGCTCTATCCGAAGCTCGCCGGGATGACCGGCACGGCGATGACCGAATCGCAGGAATTCGCCGACATCTACAAGCTCGATGTAATCGAGATCCCGACCAACGAGCCCTGCATCCGCGACGACACCGACGACGAGGTCTATCGCACCACCCGCGAGAAATACGAAGCGATCGCCGAGCACGTGCTCGAATGCCGCAAGCGCCAGCAGCCGGTCTTGTGCGGCACCGTCAGCATCGAGAAATCCGAGGCGCTGGCGGCGCTCTTCAAAAAGATGAAGATCCCGCACAATGTGCTGAATGCCCGCTATCACGAGCAGGAAGCCTATATCATTGCCCAGGCGGGCCGGCCGGGCGCGGTGACGATCGCCACCAACATGGCCGGGCGCGGCACCGACATCCAGCTCGGCGGCAACCTCGAAATGCGGCTCAAGACCGAGCTTGCCGCGATCGACGACGCGGCCGAGCGCGAGGCACGCGCCGCCGCGATCCGCGCCGAGATCGAGACCGCGCACAACGAGGTGGTCGCGGCCGGCGGTCTCCTCGTCGTCGGCAGCGAGCGGCACGAGAGCCGGCGCATCGACAACCAATTGCGCGGCCGCTCGGGCCGCCAGGGCGATCCCGGCGCCTCCAAATTCTTTGTTTCGCTCGAAGACGATCTGATGCGGATCTTCGGGTCGGAGCGGATGGATTCGATGCTGCAGCGGCTCGGCCTCAAGGAGGGCGAGGCGATCATCCATCCCTGGGTCAACAAGGCGCTCGCCAAGGCCCAGCAAAAGGTCGAGGCGCGCAATTACGACATCAGAAAGCAGCTCCTCAAATTCGACGACGTGATGAACGACCAGCGCAAGGTCGTCTACGAGCAGCGCCGCGAAATCATGAGCGCGCGCGACGTCGCCGGGACCATCGCCGACATGCGCGCCGAGACGATCGACGAGATCGTCGCCCAGGCGGTCCCGGAAAACGCATTGCCCGAGCAGTGGGATGTGACCGGGCTCCACGCCGAATGCCTGGGCCTGCTCGGCCTCGACCTGCCGCTCGCCGAATGGGCCAAAGAAGAGGGTATCGGGCGCGACGAGGTGCTCGACCGGATCGCCGCCGCCGCCGACCGCCGGATGGCCGAGAAATCGGCCAATTTCGGGCCCGAGCTGATGCGGATGGCGGAAAAGAGCCTGCTGCTGCAAATACTGGACCAGATCTGGAAAGACCATCTGCTCTCGCTCGACCATTTGCGCCAGGGGATCAATCTGCGCGCCTATGCGCAGCGCGATCCGCTCAACGAATACAAGCGCGAGGCGTTTGAGCTGTTCGAGTCGATGCTGGCGCAATTGCGCCGCAACGTGACCTCGGTGCTTTCGCATATCGAGCTCAGGGTGCCGCAGCAGGTGTTCGCCGACGCGACCTTGGCGCCCGAGCCAGAGCCGGCGATGGCCGAAGCCAACGGCCATGGCGGCGCTCCGCCACCGGCGCCGGTGCGGCCGCGCCCGCAGCGCCGGGCGGCGGCAAATGGCGCCAATGGCGCCGACCGCGGCGACGGACCGCGCACGGTGGTGCGCGCCCCTTGGGCCGGAACCCCGCGCAACGCGACCTGCCCCTGCGGCTCGGGCCGCAAATTCAAACATTGCCACGGCCGCATCTGACCCGTTTTCAGCGCGCTGCCGATCTCGACAAGCCGAGGGCGCTCTTGTATAGAGCGCGCGGCTCCGCGGGTGCATAGCTCAGTTGGTAGAGCAGCTGACTCTTAATCAGCGGGTCGTAGGTTCGAGTCCTACTGCACCCACCA
>DASXAM010000177.1:0-13687 GCA_036404275.1 Allostellaceae bacterium | reverse complement strand
GGCGCTGGTTGCCGGCATCGCCGTTGTGCTGGCGATTTTCACGACGATCGTCGTCTTTATGCTCAGCCTGTCGGAGCCGGCGCTGCGGATTCCGCTGATGGCGGTAACGACCTTCGCCGCGATGTTTCTGTCGCGGGTCTCGCCGCTGGGGCCGGTGTTTTTCGTCGCCGGCTTTATCATCGCTTACGGGTTGACCTTGGGCGACGAAGTGCTCGGGCTCGCGCTGCAGCCCGCGACTGCGGGCAACGCGCCGCAGCTCGAGTTGCCGGAGATTTTCTTTGTTCCGCCGACAGAGGCGCTGGTCCGTTTCCTGCTGTGGCTGAGCCTTGCCGTCGTCGTGCCGGTTGCGGTGGTGATCGCGGCCAATCTGCTGACGGGGCGGGACCCGGCGCGTCTGCTCCGCAGCGCATTGGCCGAGCGGCTGGCAGCGGCGGCGCGGTTTTGCGCCGGCGAGAAAGGGGCGGAACGCCGGCTCGAAGCCCAGGCATTCGAGGGCACCGCGGAGCTGCGCAAGCTGCACCATCTCGCCGGTCTGCTGCACAGCGGCCGGAGTCGCCCGGTCTGGGCCGCCTCGCTGATCGACGATATCGCCCGGCTCGGTCTCCTACTGCTCGCCTGGCTACGCGTCGAGGGCAACAATCGCCAATCGTTGGCTCTCGCGGCTGGCGTCTGCCGCGCGGCGGAACAAGCAATCGAAGACGGACAAGCTCCCGGCCGCGAACCGGTCACAATCACTGCGTCCGGCGCCACCCGACCGTTGGCAGACGCGATCACCCGCACACTCCGGGCGATCCGCGAAACTTTGGACCGAACGCCGCCGGAGAAAGATACCCGTGACCCGGCAGAGGCGCCGCAACGGCTGCTGTCGCCGGATGCGTTCGGCAACGTCGAATACGTTCGCTTTGCCCTCAAGGTCACCCTGGCGGTGATGATTTGCTATTTCGCCATCAACCTCGCCGATTGGCCGGGCATCCATACCTGCGTGATCACCAGCTATTTCGTCGCCCTCGGCACCGTCGGCGAGACGCTGCACAAAGCGGTTTTGCGCTTTGTCGGCTGCCTGATCGGCGCGGGGCTCGGGCTCGGCGCGATCCTGCTCTTGATGCCCGACATGACCGATCTCGTCGACCTGCTCCTGCTGCTGGCGCCGGTGACATTGCTCGCCGCGTGGATCGGCTACGGCAGCGAGCGTATCTCCTATGCCGGCTGGCAGATCGGGCTCGCCTTTTACCTTGTCGTCCTGCCGGGCTATGGCCCGACGATCGACATGTATACGGCGCGGGACCGCATCATCGGTATTCTGTTCGGCAATGTCGTTATTTTCTTAATATTTACAACGATCTGGCCGGTCAGTGTCGCTCACGTTGCGCGCATGAACCTCGCCAAAGCATTGGAGCAGCTGGCGGCGTTGATTGGGTTGGGCGCCCGAAGCGACGGCGAGATCTCGCAGCCCGCTCGCTCGCCGATCGAGACGGCGTTCGGGCAGGCGATCGCGCGGGCACGTGCGGTGCTGGTCAACGAGCCGTTCGAAACGAGCGAGGTGCGGCGCGCCACGGGGAGGCGGTCGATCGATGCGGCTGTAGTAGAGCAGATTGGTCGGCTGTTCATCCCCGTCTCGGCGATCCTCGATCTGCGTATCGATCCAGCGGAGCGCGACCTTCCTCAGCCAGTTCACGCGGCGATCGGCGCGCATCACCAGGCGCTGGCGGCATGGTTCCAGCAGGCGGCATCATGGACGCGCAGTGGCGAGCGCGCGGCCGAGATAGCGAGCGGGCCGCCGGCACCGCCGGTTCTGTCCGGCTCGGATGATCGCGTCGGGGCTTTGGCGACATGGCACGGCGTGCTGCACCGTGACATTCGCAATATTCTCGACGAGGTCGGTCCGCAACCGCGACCGGCTGTCGTGGGTGTGCTGCATGCTGTCGGTTAGCTTTCGCGGCGTTGCGCTGGCCGGATGCGTCCTTCTCGGAGCCTGCAACGACACGAGCGACCTGGCGCCGGCGTCACCCGACACCCCGTGGCAATTCGAGCCGTCCAAGGCAACGCCGGCGGGCCCGGCACCCGCCGCTGTCGGGTCGCGGCGGTTTGCGGTGCCGGAGACTACGGCAGTGCAATTGCCGTCGCCCGCCGAGATCGACTCCAATCATGTCTATTCGCTCGCCGAGCTGATCGATATCGCCCAGCGCCGCAACCCCGCGACGCGCGTCGCATGGGAACAGGCGCGGCAGGCGGCAATCAATGTCGGCATCGCGCGCGCCGCTTATCTTCCGGCCTTGACGGCGAGCGCGGTCGCCGGCTGGGAGCACGCCGTATTCCCATTCCCCAGCAATCTCGTCCCCCAAGGCTTTATCACTTCCAACGCGCAGGAAGTATTTCCGCAGCTCACCGTAAACTATTTGCTGCTCGATTTTGGCGGCCGTGCCGCCGCGGTAACAGCGGCGGGCCAGCTTTCGATCGCCGAAAACGTGGCGTTCACGGCGGCGCACCAGCAGCTGATCTACAACGTGGCCCGCGCGTATTTTACGCTGGATGGCGCCGATGCCGCGTTGCGCGGTGCGCGGCAAGCTTTGGCCGATGCAAAGGTGGTGCAGCAATCCGCCGAGGCGCTGTTCGGCCGCGGCCTCGACACAATCGTCGACGTGCAGCTCGCCCGCCGCGGGGCCGCACAGGCGCAGTACGATCTCGCGCAGGCTGAAGCCGCTCGGCACGATGCGATATACACCTTGCTTGCGGCGCTGGACCTGCCGCCGACCACAAAGCTGCGCGTGGTGGGTGCCGCCGAGCGACCGCTGCCGCCGCGCACCGCGCGTAATGTGGACGACGTGCTTGGCGAAGCGCTGCGGCGGCGGCCTGACCTGCTCGCCGCTGTAGCGCATCTGCGCGCGAGCGACGCGGAAATCGCGGCCGCCCGCTCCGGCCTGTTCCCGAAACTGTCGTTGAGCGCAAATGTGCAAGGGAATATCGGCCGGCTCAGTGTCGACAACGCGCCCTATTTAGGGGTGGTCAAGCCGCAGGGTGCCGCGTTGCTGAAGCTCGAATGGCCGCTCTACGAAGGCGGATTGCTGCAGAACAAATTGGCCCTTGCCCAGTCGAAGCGCGAAGAGGCGGCGGCCGAGCTGAAAGGGCGCACCGACCAGGCTTTGCGCGAGGTGGCGCTCGCCTACGACCAGGTCGATACGGGATTGCAGCAATATGATGCCGCCGTCGCGTTGCAGACTGCATCCGAGACCGCGTTTCACAGCGCCAGCGATTCTTATGCGCACGGCGTCGCCACGTTGACGGACGCGACCTCCGCGCAAACCGGGCTCGCCACGGCGCGCGCCGCGGTGGCTCGGGCCCATGCGCAGTCGCTGATCAACGCGGCAGCGCTTGCCTTTGCCACCGGCGAGCTGACGTCGAGCGCCGATTTCGCCGCCGGCTCGTCACGGTAAGATCGCCGATACGACCGCAATAGGTTGATCATTGACGCGCGTCGGGGTCGATCGCCCTCGGCCAATTCCGATTGACCACAACCGCCGAAGGTGAGCGGAATCGCCGGCATGGAATTGCGCAGCCTGCATTATTTTGTGCGCATCGCCGAGCTGGGCAGCATCACCCGCGCTTCGGCGCATCTGCAGATCGCGCAGCCGGCGTTGACCCGGCATATCCAGCGGCTCGAAGACGAGCTCGACACGGCCTTGTTCACCCGCGCCAATCGTGGTGTGCGCCTGACCGAGGCCGGGCAGAAACTGCTCGAAACCGCGCAGCGCATCCTGCGCGACGTCGAGCGTGCCGGCGACGAGATCCGCGCGCATCGGGCGCATCCTTCGGGCAAGATCATCCTCGGCGTGACCCCGACCTTGTGCCCGGTGGTGGTGCCCGAGCTGTTCGCCCGGATGCGGCACCATTATCCGCTGGTCGAGCTCAAGGTGGTTCATGCCGGCACGATCCGCCTCGAAGACTTTGTTATCGACGGCCGCGTCGATGTCGCGTTGCTCGGCGAGATCGCAAAAAGCCGGCTGATCCTGTCGACGCGGCTGGCACCGGAGGAGATGGTGCTGGTCACCCGGCCGGGCGCGCGCCCCGCTGGGATCGTCGCGCCCGAGGAATTGCGCCGCACCCCGCTGATTCTCGGCGACGGGTTGCGCGCGGCGATGGAGGCCTTGCTCGCCGGGCGCGGCTGCCCGCTTCTGGTCGAAACCGAATTGAACGATCACGAGACGATCCGGCTGATGGTGCAGCAGGGGGTGGGGGCGTCGATCCTGCCTTACGCGTCGGTATGCCGCGAATGCGCGCGCGGCCTCGCCGAGGCGCACCGCATCGGCCCCGACGGCGTCTTCCGTACCCTGGCGCTCGGCGTCGCAGCGAGCCGCAGCCCATCGGCGGCGCGCGATGCGGCCGCCGAGATCGTGGCCGAGGTCGTGTCCGAGATCGACGCCGACGGCCGGCTCTGCCTGCCCGTCGCCGTCCCGCTCCCGGTTATGATGGCCTCATGATCGGCGGCCTCGACACCCACGAAACCGTCAAGAGCCTGACCGCGGCCGGCTTTACCGACGCCCAGGCCGAGGCCGTCACCGCGGCGGTCAAAAGCGCGGTCAATGTCGATCTGTCGAACCTCGCCACCAAGACGGACCTTGACGCGTTACGAGCGGTTACCAAGGCGGACCTGGGATCGGTAAAAGGCGAAATCGCGCTGTTACGAGCGGAGCTCGAGGCGAAGATCGAAAGGTCAAAGGTCGAAATGATCAAATGGGTGGTCGGGATAGGCTTCGCTCAAGTGGCTATGGTCGCCAAGTTGTTACGGCTCATCCACACTTGAAACCGATGTCAAAGGAGAAACGCCATGCAGATCGTCGATTCGCAGATCCATCTCTGGGAAAACGCGCGGATGTCGCCACAGCACCGGCAGATCCCCACCTATAATGTCGATGATGCCTTGAAGGAGATGGCCGAGGCCGGGGTCGATGCGGCGGTGATCCATCCGCCCAGCACCTTGGGCGAAGGCCCCAACCAGCAGGCGGTCGAGGCGGTCAGAGCCTATCCGAGCAAATTCTGCATTCTCGGCAATTTCGACCTGCAAGCCCCGAACAAGGAAGAGATCGTCAGGAACTGGCGGCAGCGGCCGGGCATGCTCGGCTTTCGTTTTACGTTCAACCAGCCGCATCAGGCGAGCTGGTGGTCGGACGGCACCGTCGATTGGTTCTGGGCCGCTTGCGAGCGCGAGAAATTGCCGGTCGGGCTGATGGCCGGCGGCCATTTCGCCGAGTTCGGCCGCATCGCCGAGCGTCATCCCGGCCTCAAACTGCATATCGACCATCACGGCCGCGGCGGCGGTGGCGGGTCGGGCAAGGATGATGCCGCCTTTGCCAATCTCGGCGACATGCTGGTCCTCGCCAAACTGCCGAATGTCGCGGTCAAATTGTCGGGCGCGCCCTCTTATTCGAGCGAGCCCTACCCCTACCGCAACATCCACAAATACATCCGCCAGATCTTCGATGCGTTCGGTCCCGAGCGTTGCTTCTGGGGCACCGACATCACCCGCATGCCGTGCTCCTACCGGCAATGCGTGACGATGTTCACCGAGGAATTGCCGTGGCTCCAAGGCCGCGACAAGGAGCTCGTCATGGGCGACGCGATCTGCACCTGGCTCGGCTGGAACCGCCCGGTCTGACCTGGAGGAGCCGCCGCCTGCACCTTGGCCGCCCATGCATGACGTTTCATGAAGCGTGGAGCGACGATCACAAGCAGGGGCCGGACGACGCTGCGCGGTATCCTAGGGACCGCTCGCCCGCCTCGTTAACCCAGATGAAATGAAAGAAGCAACGATATCGGGTGCCGTCGAAGAGGCAGATTGCAAGACCGGCGCTCCACAAGCAGCTTCGGCGTCAGCCGCCTTGCGGAACCGGGCCGTAGGGGCGGGTGATCAATTCCATCAGATGGCCGTTCGGGTCGTCGAAATAGACGCCCTTGCCGCCATAGAGGTGATTGATCTCGCCCGGCCGCTCGCGCCGAAAATTCGCGTAATGCGGCACGCCCATCGTGCGGATGCGCCGGAGCGCCGCGTCGAATTCGGCCTCGCCGACCAGAAACGCGTAATGCTGCGGGCGGAAGTCCGCGCTGTCGGAAAAGTCGAGGGTGACGCCGTTGGCGGTCTTGACCGGAACGAAATGACCCCATTGCGGCCCCGCTTCGAGGTTCAGGATATCGGCGAGAAACTTGGCCGACGCCCATTTGTCCTTGGCCGGAATGATCGTGTGATTGAGATCGACGCTCATCGCTGTTCTCCTCGTGACGCTCGCGAGAAGATATAGGCATCGGCGCGGCGCGGCGCCCGCAAAGCCGGAAAGAGGTTTGGAAGACGCAGCCTGGCAGCGTAGTGTCGCTGGGGCGCGAAGAGCGAGGGAATCGGAGCGATGCAGTTCGGCTTGTTCGGCAGTGCGGCGGCCCGGCGCGCCAAGGGGCCTGAAGAGACGGAATTCGACAGCGCCGAGGGCTTCCGGGACTTTATCGACTATAATGTCGAGGCCGAGGCGCTGGGCTTTCACTCGACCTTTGTCGTCGAGCACCATTTCACCGGCTATGGCCAGGTCTCGGCGACGATCAACCTGTTGACCTGGCTCGGCGCACGCACCCGCCGGCTGCGTCTCGGCACCGCCGTCATGGTGTTGCCGTGGCACAACCCGGTCCTCTTGGCCGAGCAGGCGGCAACCCTCGACCTCCTCTCCGGCGGCCGGCTCGATTTTGGCATCGGCAAAGGTTACCGCTACAACGAGTTCAAGGGCTTTTGCGTGGATATGGACGAAGCCGACGCCCGCTTTGACGAAGCGCTCGCCGTAATCCTGAAGGCGTGGACCGCGAACGAGCCGTTCTCGCACCGCGGCAAAAACTGGCAATTCGACGAGATCGTCGTCGAACCGCCGACGGCGCAACGGCCACACCCGCCGATCTGGATGGGGGCCGGCAGCGAGCGCTCGATCCGCCGGGTCGCGGCGCAAGGCTATAATCTGCTGCTCGGCCAATATGCCTCGCCCGCCGATGTCGCCGCCAACATTGCGATCTATCGTTCCGAGGTCGAGGCGCAGGGCCGCGCGTTCGACCCGATGCAGGTGGCGGTGACCCGTGCCTTCTTTGTCTGCGACAAGGCGGGCGAGCGCGAAGCGGCGATGGAGCGGCGTCTCGCCAACCGGGTGCGCCAGCTGAGGCTCGCCACCCGGCCCGACGGCACCGTCCATGGCGGCCCCGACCGCGCCACCGGTGACCCGCAAACCGTCAACGAAGCAAGCGCCATGTATGGCAGCCCCGATCACATCGCCGAGCGGCTGGACCGGCTGCGCGAGGCCGGGGTCGGCTATGTGCTGATCAATGGCGGCGGCTCGGGCGGCGGCGCGCGCGGTCGGCAGAGCCTGCGCCGGTTCGCCCGCGAGGTCATGCCGCGCTTTGCCGAGATCCCGCCGCGCCGCGCAGCGGGCTGAGCTTTAGTCGACTGGGAGAGTGACGGTTCCGTTTCGTCTTGGCTGGGCTCGACCCGGCCATCCACGTCTGGATGCGGCGGCAACACGGGCGTGGGGGCGCGGGTCAAGCTCGCGCAAGACTGTGCAATCCGACTGACATTCGATGCTGCAGGGGCTCGGCCGGTTCGTCCTGGCGCTGTGGCACGTTGTCGGCCTCATTCTTCTGGCGATCCTCTTGGTCGAGTTCGGGACCGAGTGGCTGCGGCGCGCGGGGCGCCGGCTGCACCACCGCCGCTGGATCAAGGCTGACCGGTCCGCCGGCGCCGACGCCTATCGCGGCGCTCCCTGGGCGGAGCGCTATTTCGATGAGTTCCACCGCCTGGTTCGCGTCGATTGGCGGCCTTATGTCGAATGGTGGCAGCGTCCGGCGCGCGGCGCCTATGTGACGATCGACGGCCGCGGCGTGCGGCCCACGCCAGGCGAGGACCGGTCCGGCGAAAACGTGGTCCGGATCTTCTGTTTTGGCGGCTCGACGATGATGGGGCTGGGCGCGCGCGACGACGCGACGATCCCCGCCATCCTCGCGCGCCGGCTCGCCGAGCAGGGCCGCCCCGTCGCGGTCACCAATTTCGGCCAGCTCGGTCACAACAGCACGCAGGAGGCGATCGGCCTCTTCCAGCTGTTGAAAGGGGGAGCCCGACCCGACCTGGCGGTTTTTTACGACGGCATCAACGAGATCGCCTCGGCCGAGCAAAGCGGACGCGCGGACGCGGTCTTCAACGAAAGCCGGCGTCATGCCGAGTTCAATTTGCTCCATCCCGAACGCCGTCGCGATCTCTACACCGCGGCGCTGGTGACGGCGCTGCCGCGCACCCTGCGTCGGCTGCGAGCGCTGACCGGACTGCGATTGCGAGGTCCGCTGCCCGGTGCGGACGCCGATCTGTCGCGAATCGATTTGCCCGAGCTTGCCGCGGCGGTGGTCGCAGCCTATGCCGCCAATCTGCGGCTGATCCGCTTGCTGGCGCGCGAGCACGGCTTTGCGACACTCTTCTTCTGGCAGCCGGTGATCACCACAAAGGAGCGGAAATCCGCCGACGAGGCCCGGTTCGAGGCCGATTACACCCAAGACGTGGCGCTCCGGCGGCGTTTCTATTGCCTTGTCATCGAGGCCTATCGCGGCCATCCGGACATCGCCGCGGCGGGCGACGCGGTCGATGTGTCGGCGCTTTTTGATGCGGTCGAGGAACCCGTTTATATTGACGCCTACCATTTGTCGGAAACGGGGAACGCAATGGTGGCCGAAGCGATGCTGCCGTTTGTCGCCGCGGCCATCGATGCGCAGGGAAGAGACGGGTAGCGGCGGGATGCCGATAGAGCTGTGGATCATCGGGGCGCTCGCCGCCCTCGGCCTCGCCGGGGCGGCGGCCCTGCGCCTCTTCCGCCGACGCCGCGCCGCGCCCGAAGACACCGCCCGCAACATCTACACGCTGTGGTGACGCTGCTCACGCTCGGAGACCTGCCGGGGTGAGCAGAGGGCCGTGCGCGCCATTGCGCGGCTGCGCCGATCTGCTCGCTTGCCCCGTCAGCAGCGCGCCGCTGATTGCCGTGGCGGGCGGGTTTGCGACGGCCGATGGCGCGCGGCATTACCCGGTCGTGGACGGGATCGGGCGCTTTTTCGTCCCGACCGATCGGCAACGCGGCGCCGGGGACGTGACCGATCTGGTCAAGGCGTTTTACGAGGAAACCCCGTTTCCGAACTACGCCGCAGGCGAGACCCGCGCCACCTTGGCGGCAAAGGCGCAGGCCAATCATTTTCTGCGGGCGCTCGACGACGCGGTGCCGGCAGACGCGGTCGTGCTCGAAGCCGGCTGTGGCACCGGGCAATTGTCGAATTTCCTCGGACTGTCCGAGGGGCGACGGGTGCTCGGCGGCGACATTTGCTGGAATTCGCTACGGCTCGCCGAGGGATTTCGCGAGCGAGAAAGCATCGCCGGCGCCGCTTTTGTTCAGATGAACCTGTTTCGGCCACCCTTGCGGGACGCGAGCGTCGATCTCGTCATCGCCAACGGTGTCTTGCACCATACCGGCGACGCCCGAGCCGGCTTCGAGGCGTTGCTGCGGATCGTAAAGCCGGGCGGCGTCGTGCTCCTCGGCCTCTACAACCGCTATGCGCGGCTCGCCACGCTGGCGCGGCGCAAGGTTTTTGCCCATTTCGGCACGCGCGCGCATTTTCTCGATCGCCGCCTCGGGAGGGGCCAAGACACCCCGCAACGCCAAGCGTGGTTTCGCGACCAGTACCGGCACCCGCACGAGACCCGGCATTCGATCGGCGAGGTGCTTTGCTGGTTCGATGAAAGCGGCGTTGATTTTCTCGGCAGCCTGCCGCGCAGTGACGGCGCTCCGATTGCTGCGGCGTCGCTGTTCGCGCCGCAAGCCCGCCGCACGCCGGCCCGCTATCTCGCGCTCGAGCTCGGTCTCTTGCTCCGCGGCGGCCGCGACGGCGGGCTTTTTATACTGCTCGGGCGCAAGCGCGGCTGAGCCTTATTTCCGCCACATGTCGGAAAACTTGACACCAGTTTTGCCAAGAAAGCTTACGTTCTCAGACAAAAATGACCGATTCCTGCGGATTCCACCTTACATCGCCGGCAAATCGACCGTCGGAAATCCTTACAAAACGTTACAGATCGTTTCGTGGCCATGCTACATAGACGTATGCATTGCCATAACTTCAATTAGTTAGAGGAATGGCCCGCAAATTGCTACAAATTGGCCGGGTGCATAGGAAGGGCGACAGTCCAAACCGGTGGGGTAATGGCGGCAACATCACGCCCATCCTCCTGACCGGCACTGACGCCACCCGCTGTAAGTTTCGGGCCGCTCGTGCCCGGAGGGAGCAGCACTTTACCATCACTGAGAGCCCGGCGGCCGCACTCCCTGGCGCGGCCCTCCGCATCGGGCGGAATTCTATGGCCGTGACCGGTGGCGGACCAAAACTGGAGCCGTTCGGCGGTCGGCGCAGCATCCCATCCGGGAACAAAATCCGGCCGGGACGATCCCGGTGGGTGGGCGTTGCACGGATGTTAGCAACTAATGGAGCATCCCGATGCGCATCCCCGCCTTGCCGATCGTCGCCTCGCTCGCGCTCTTTGCCGCACCCGCTTTTGCCCAAAGCTCGACCGCAACACCGACATCGCCGAGCGACACCTCGCCTTCGACATCGGCCGCCACCTCGACCTCGCCCGGTCCGACCGAAATGAATGGGGGCGGCAAGCTCAGCCTCGACACGCAGCAGAAAATCCGCCAATCGCTAAAGCAATCGGGCTTCAAGGACATCTCCGTCGCTCCGGAATCCTTTGTCATCCGGGCCCAAGCGCCGGACGGCTCGCATATCGTCATGATGATGAGCCCGGATATGACGACAGGCGTCATCGAGCATACCGGCAGCTCCTCAGCACCGGGTGTCGCCGCTCCTTCCAGCTCGGGCGGCGACACCGGACCCGCGACCCACTGAGGCCGGATTGGACCCTCGGCCCCTCCCCGATCGGCCACCAACGGGGAGGGGCTTTCCCGCCGTGCGCTTTAAGCGAAGCGGGAGACGTCGACGGCTTTTTCGGTGATGAATTCGAGGAGCGCCGGAGTGCCTTCTTTGGTCTGTTCGATGCCGCGCCGGATCGCCGCCTGGATCTCGCCCGGCTCGGTCACACGCTCGCCATAGCCGCCCAAGGCTTTGGCGAAATCGGCGTAATTCCCGCTGATGTCGGTCGAGCGGTATTTCTCGGTTGCGACCGGCATCACCTTCAGCTCGATCGCCATCGAGAAATTGTTCGACAGGATCGACAGGATCGGAATGCGCTCGCGCACCGCGGTTTCGAAATCCATGCCGGTAAAGCCGATCGCGGCGTCGCCCCAGAAATTGATGCACAGCTTGTCGGGGTTGGCGAGCTTGGCGCCCATCGCGAGGCCGAGCCCGTAGCCGAGCTGCGTCGTCTTGCCCCAGCCGAGGTAGGAGAGCGGCACCTCGCTGACCCAGAACGGCGACAGCTGGTCGCGCGGGCTGCCGGCGTCATGGGTGATGATCGTGTTCTTGACGTCCACCGTGTGCAACAGGTCCCACACCACGCGATAGGGCGAGATCGGCTTCGCGTCGGCGGTCAGGCGATGCATCCATTTGCCCATCCATTCCTCGCGGTGGCCGCGGATTTCGCGCGTCACCGAGGCGAGCCGGTCACGCGGCCGGCTCTTCAGCCGGTCCTTGACCTCTTCGAGCACCGCGTCGAGCGTCAACCCGGCATCGCCGACGGCGGCGAGATCGACCGGCACGTCCTTGTTGACGGCATAGGGATCGAGGGTGGCGTGAATGACCTTTTTGCCCTTAGGCATGCCGGTGGCAAAGCTCGACCGGCTGAAGCTGCAGCCAATGCCAAAAATCAGATCGGCATTCTGCAGGAAATGCCAGAGATGCCCGCCGATGCCGATGCCGCCCGAGCCCAGGGACAGCGGGTGGTTCTCCGGAAATGCGCTCTTGCCGCCCAGCGTCGTCATCACCGGGGCTTCGAGCAATTCGGCGAGCGCCTTCAATTGCGGCCACGCCTTGGCATAGTGAACACCCTGCCCGACGTGAATGAGCGGCCGCTCGGCTGCGACCAGCGCCTCGGCGATTTTCGACACCGCTTGCGGATCGGGCCCGCTTTTCATGCGCGGCGCCGGGCGATATTCCGTGACGAGATCGTCCGCGATGTCGCTGCGTAGGATGTCGGTCGGGAACTCGACCAGAACCGGGCCGGGACGCCCATTCCTGACCGTCGTAAAGGCGCGCCGCAGCGCCTCGACCGTGGCTTCGGCGACGGTTACCTGCTCGCACAATTTGGTAACGTGACGAAAGTTGAGCGCGGCGTTGAAATTCGGATGCACCTGATTGATGTTGCGTGCGTAACCGCCCGGCAGCACGACGACCGGGGTCGAATCGCCAAAGGATTGCGCGACGCCACCAAAGGCGTTCTCGGTGCCGGGGCCGTGCTGCATCGCAAAGACGCCGATCCGGTCGCCCGACGTCGTCTTGGCGATCGCGTCGCACATATGGAGCCCGATGCGCTCCTGGCGCACCATGATCGTGCGGATGTCGGCCTCGGCGGCGGCCTCGATGATCGGGTTGACCGGATAGCCGATCAGAAACTCGATCCCTTCGCACTTCAGGATCTCGGCAACGGCATTGGCGACTTTCATCGGGCGCTCCTCGGCTGCGGGGTTGCGGCCGATTGTGGCACGGGAGCAGCACGGATGCGAACCCTCTCGAAAATCGAGACTTACGGGCTCGCCGAGCCGGTCAGGCGAAGTCTGGTTGCAGCCGCGGCAACGGCGCCGCGGCGGGGGTCAATCGGGCAATTTCCAGCCGAGCCAGTCGCAGAGCGCTGTGCCCATGACGAGGTCGAGGTCGCGGCCTTTGAGCCACGGCATCTCCTCGGTGAACATCGTCACGCATTGTTTCCACGAGCACGGCATGCGGGTGATGTCGGTGCCCCAAAAGCTGCGCTCGGGGCCGAACGTCTCGACGATCTGCTGCGTGTATTTGTGGATGTTGCGATAGGGGTAGCCCGAAGAAGAATTGCCGGGGGCTCCGGTGCATTTGACCGCGACATTGGGGTATTTGGCGAGCGCCAGGAGAGCCGGCTGGTTGCCGTGCGCGGCGTCGTCCTTGCCGTCGCGAACCCGGGCGTAATGGTCGATGACGAGCTTCAGGCCCGCATGCCGCTCGGCAATCCGCCCCACCTGCGGCAGGTAGCTCGAGGCCATCAGCGCGATCGGGATTTGGGCCTTTTCCGCCGCCGGCCACAGCCAGTCCATTGTGCCGTCGGTCAGCCAATTGGCCTGGTGCGGCTGGGTGAAGGCGTAGCGCAGCCCGAGCATCCCCGGCCGCTCTTTCCAACCGGCGATCAGCGGCCGGCTCTCCGGCTTGTCGAGCGGGAAATTACCGAGAATTCCGAACCGGCTCGGGTATCTCGCCGCGGCCTCCTCGGAGATCCGGCCCGAATCCGGGTCCCAACCGGGCGGATGCAGCAGGCACGCCGCGACGCCGGCCGCGTCCATGTCGCGGATGCATTCCTCGGCGGTATAGGAATTGACTTGGCGGTGCGCCGGGTTGGTCGGCGGCCCTTTCGACCAGATATGGACCTGCGCGTCGACGATCTTCATGCTGCCCCTCCTGCAAGCTGCCGACAGCTTACGGCGAAGCGGCGCTAGGGGCTAGGCTGCGTCCCGGT
>DASXAM010000176.1:0-6831 GCA_036404275.1 Allostellaceae bacterium | reverse complement strand
TCGCCGACGCCGCCGGGTTCGAGCAGCGCCGCGCCGAGGCGAGGGCGCGCGGCAAATTGCGCGGTCTCGGCCTCTCGAACACGATCGAGCGCGCCGCGGCGGGCGGCTTCGAGGCGGCGGAAATCCGTTTCGACCGCAGCGGTACGGTGACTTTGGTGTCCGGCTCGATCACCCAGGGCCAGGGCCACGAGACCGTCTACAAGCAGATTTTGTGCGACCGCCTCGGCATCCACCCTAGTCAGGTGCATTACGTGCAGGGCGACACCGACAAGGTAGCGAACGGCGAGGGCACCGGCGGCTCGCGCTCGGCCGCGCTCGGCGGTTCGGCGGTCCATCTCGCGACTGAAAAGATCGTCACCAAGGCGCGGGCGATTGCCGCCCATCTCCTTGGCGCGAAGCCCGAGGAGGTAGAGTTCTCCGACGGCCTTTTTACCTCACCGCGCTCGAACCGCGCGCTGAGCGTCGCCGAAATCGCCGTCGAATCGTTCAACCCGATGAGCCTGCCCGACGACATCGAGCCGGGGCTGATCGCGGCCGCCGCCTTTGTCCCGAAAGACCAGAATTTCCCGAACGGCTGCCATATTTGCGAACTGGAGATCGATCCCGAAACGGGTGCGGTCGAGGTGCAGCGCTACAGTGTCATCGACGATGTCGGCACGGTCATGAACCCGCTCCTCCTCGAAGGCCAGATCTGCGGCGGCATCGTCCAGAGTGTCGGGCAGATGCTGATGGAGGACATCCGTTTCGACCCCGAGTCAGGCCAGCTGATGACGGGCTCGTTTATGGATTACGCGATGCCGCGCGCGGGCGACCTCTGCGCGGTCCACCTCGACAACAACCCGGTCCCGACCGCGACCAACCCGCTCGGCGTCAAGGGAGCGGGCGAAGCCGGTGCCGTCGGCGCCTTACCTGCTGTCGCCAACGCGCTCGTCGATGCGCTCGCGCCCTTGGGCATCCGCCACATCGACATGCCCGCCACCCCCGAGCGCCTATGGCGCGAGATTCGCGACCGCCGATCAGCGAATTAACGTGGCTTCGGCGTCTAATCCGCCGCGAGCTGTTGCGGGCGGACGGTTTTTTCGCGCATCGTGACGAATTCTTCGGCGGCGCTCGGGTGGATGCCGACAGTCTGGTCGAATTGCTTTTTGGTGGCGCCGCATTTGATAGCGATCGCCAAGCCCTGGGCGATTTCGGGCGCGTCCGGGCCGAGCATGTGGGAGCCGAGCACGCGGTCGGTTTTCGCATCAACGATAAGCTTCATAAAAGTGCGCTCGTCGCGGCCCGAGAGCGTGTTCTTCATTGGCTTGAAGCGGGCGCAATAAATGTCGATGTCGCCGTGCCGGCGGCGCGCCTCTTCCTCGGTCAGCCCGACCGTGCCGATCGGAGGCTGGCTGAACACCGCGGTCGGCACATCGGCGTGGTCCATCTTGATCGGGTTGTTGTTGTAGAGCGTTTCGGCGATGGCGCGGCCCTCGGCGATTGCCACCGGCGTCAAATTGAGCCGGTCGGTCACATCGCCGACCGCGTAGATGTTGGAGACGCTCGAGCGCTGCCATTCGTCAACGACAACAGCGCCGTTATCGTTCAGCTTGACGCCGGCTTCGGCAAGGCCGAGCCCGCGCGTGTTCGGCTTGCGCCCGGTCGCGTACATGACGAGATCGGCCGAAATTTCCTGGCCGATTGTCGTGAACACCGAGAAGCCGCCCTGCTGCGCCTGTTCGATGCGCGCGACCTGGGTTCGAGTGTGGATTTCGACGCCGCGCCCGCGCATTTCCTGCGCCAAAGTCACGCGCAGATCGTCGTCGAAGCCATAGAGCAATTCCTCGCGCCGGATGATCTCGACGACCTCGCTGCCAAAGCCGTTGAAGATGCCGGCGAACTCGACCGCGATGTAGCCGCCGCCGACGATGACGATGCGGCGCGGCAGCGTGGGCAGATCGAGCGCCTCGTTCGACGAGATCACATGCTCGATGCCGGGGATGTTCGGCACCGTCGGGTGCCCGCCGACCGCGACCAGGATCTTGTCTGCCGTATAGTGGCGCCCGGCGATTTCAACGGTATGCGCATCGACGAGTACGCCGCGGCCGTCAATGATCTCGACGCCGCTGTTTTTCAGCATATTGATGTAGATCTGCGATAGCCGCCCGATTTCCTGGTTCTTGGCGGCGATCAGGGTGGGCCAATCGAACCGCGCCGGCGGCACGGTCCAGCCAAAGCCCGCGGCGTCGGCGAAGGCGTCAGCGAACTGGGCGCCGTAAACCAGGAGCTTTTTCGGCACGCACCCGCGCAACACGCAGGTGCCGCCGACCCGCAATTCCTCGCAGATCCCGACGCGGGCGCCATAGCCGGCCGCTCGGCGCGAGCTGGCGACACCGCCCGAGCCGGCGCCGATCGTGAATAGGTCGAAATCATAGCGCTGCATCCGGCCGGGCTCCGTTGGTATCGGTTTTGAGATTGTTGGTTGTCACATCCGGGCGCGCCCGGCAAGCGGGCGGTGCCGTCAGCGTTTGCGAAACCGGTCGAGGGTGACGATTTCGGCGCCCGAGCTCTCGGCTGGTGCCGACTTTTCCGCGGCCGACGGAAGTGCCGCCGACAAGGCGGTGGGCTCGGCCGCCGTCGCCACCGTCGGCACCTCGAATTGCAGGCCGAATTGCACCGACGGGTCGGCAAAGCTGGTCACCGCCGCAAACGGCACGCTGAGCCGCTCGGGCCGGCCCTGAAAGCTCAATGTCACCGAGAACGCATCGTCGCCGACCTCCAGCCCCCAGAATTGGTGCTGCAAGACGATCGTCATCTGGTCGGGAAATTTTTCGACCAGATGGCCGGGGAGGACGACGCCGGGCGCCGTGGTGCGCAGCCCGATATAGAAATGGTGGGCGCCGGGAAGACCGTCACGGGCAGCGCGGGCGAGTGCCTCACGTACGACGCCGCGCAAGGCGGCCTCGACCATCTTGTCATAGCGGAGGTGGTCTTGGGCCATGGCGGGAATGCACTCACCAAAGGCGGGACGAAAGCGAGTGAGGGGCTTCTGTTGCCCGGTGCCCCTCGAACCGCGATTTGCTCGGAGCGTTCACCCCGCGAGGGGTTAGGCGGCGAGCGCCTCTGTTGCGAAGTTGTCGTTCGCAGCTAGATTATGACCCGATAACGGCGGAATCATACCGGGCGACGGATCTTGCCTTTACCACGCGCGTCGAGCCTGTTTCGCCCCCATGAGACCCCGCGTCCGGCGGAAGATTGGTGGAGGCGCCGGGTACCGCCCCCGGGTCCGCAACGCTTATTTCACAAGCCGTGTATCGCCATAGTCGGTCACCCGACCGGGAAGATATAGGATGTGGGACGGGGCGGCGCAACAGTCTGAGCCGCGCCGCAACTGTTGACCCATATGGTCAGATATGACATCGCGGTGAGGTGATTGTGCGAGCTTTTGCGCCGATTGAGACATTGCCCGTGGCGCCGTGTCGGTGCCGCGGCCCGCTATTTCGCGAGAACCGCTCGTGAGCAGCCTCCAAAGCGAAGTGTTCGAGGCGTTTCGTGCCATCGACATCCCCGAAGAGAAGGCCCTTAAAGCCGCGACCGCGTTGAGCCGGCGCGACGACGACGTGCTCTCGCTGAAGCGCGACATGGGGGTACTCAAATGGATGGTCGGCACGCTCTATCCGCTGGTGCTGGCCATCCTGGTGAAGCTGTTTATCCATTGATCTCCCCCGACATGCACCCCTCCTTCCGGCAGGAAGCAACAGCCGGAGGACCGACGGCGTGACCGGGCAGCCTTCCGTCCGACGGCTGCCTGCGGAGCAGCAGGCGGAAATTGCGGCGCAGCGCGGCGAGGAGCGGCCGACGCGGCGGGCGACGGTGCCGGCGCTCGAGGAGATCCTGTACGAGCCGCTGCCGGTGCTCGACCACGGCTTTGTGCGCGTCGTCGATTACATGGGGGACGATGCGGCGGTGGTGCAGGCGGCGCGGGTTTCCTATGGTCGCGGCACAAGGCGGGTCAGCGAAGACCGGGGGTTGATCAATTACTTGATGCGGCACCGCCACACGACGCCGTTCGAGATGTGCGAGATCAAATACCACGTCAAATTGCCGATCTTCGTGGCGCGGCAATGGATCAGGCATCGCACCGCCAATGTCAATGAATATTCAGCGCGATATTCCATTCTGGACAACGAGTTTTATTTGCCCGCACCCGAGCATCTGGCGGCGCAAGCGACCGGCAACCGACAGGGGCGCGACGAGGTGCTCGATCCTGCAGCAGCACGGCACGTGCTTGACCTGCTGCACGAGGAAGCTGGGCGTGCCTATCGCGGTTATGCCGAGCTGCTGAACGAAGATTCGACGGGCACACCAGCCGATCCGGCACGGCCTGGCCTCGCTCGCGAGCTGGCGCGGATGAATTTATCGCTCAACTTTTACACCCAATGGTATTGGAAGATAGACTTGCACAACCTGATGCATTTCCTGGCATTGCGCGCCGATCCGCATGCGCAATACGAGATCCGCGCCTATGCCGAAGTTATGCTCGACACGCTGAAGCGATGGGTCCCGATGACCTACGCGGCATTTCTCGAATATCGCATGAATGCGGCGCTGATTTCGGCGACGGGACTGGCCGTGATCCGGCGGCTGCTCGCTGGCGAGGCGGTCGATCAGGCGTCGAGCCATCTGCCAGTGCGCGAATGGCGCGAGCTGATGGCGCTGCTCGGCGGCGAACCCTAGCGGGGTGCCTATGTCCGACCCCGATATCTCCAAGCCCTCTCTGACCGGCGGCTGTCAGTGCGGCGCGGTGCGGTTCCGCGCGGCGATGCCGCCAAGCGACGTCAGTTATTGCCATTGCCGGATGTGCCAGCGCGCCGTCGGCAATCTTTTCGCGACGCTCGCGATGTTTGCCCGCGGCCAGGTCGAATGGACCAAGGGCGCGCCGGCCGTCTTTGAATCCTCCTCGGCGGCCGAGCGCGGATTTTGCCGCAGCTGCGGCACGCCGCTCTTTTTCCGCTACAAGGCCTCTCCGAACATCGAGCTGACGGTTGGCAGCTTCGACCGCCCACAGGCGCTGACGCCACAGCATCATTACGGCATCGAAAGCCGCGTGCCGTGGCATGTCATTGGCGATGCGCTGCCGCGCCGGGCGACGGACGAAAATTCGCGATATCTCAAGGGCGCCGTTTCGCATCAGGACCCGGCGGGCGCCGATTGACCATCGCGCCGCCGGCGCGAACGGGTTACTGTGGGATTACACGATCCCGCTCAGAGCATTGGGGGCAAGAATGAACAGGAGGGTTGCGATGCGCGCGGCGCTGCTGGCGCTCGCCATGGTGTTTTTCGGCGTCGCCGCGGCGCGGGCCGATGTGCTCGCCGACATCAAAAAACGCGGCACGCTGGTCGTCGGCACCAAGGCCGATTACCGGCCCTACGGCTATCGCGACCCGTCGGGCAAGATCGTCGGGATCGAGCCCGACCTTGCCGCCGACGTCGCCAAGCGGCTCGAGGTCAAGCTCGAGCTTGTGCCGGTGGTGGCGTCGAACCGCATGCAGTTTCTCGACCAGGGCAAGATCGATTTGATGATCGCGACGATGACCGACACCCCGGAGCGCCGCAAGATCGTCGATATCGTCCAACCCGACTACTACGCCTCGGGCACCAATGTGCTGGCGCCCAAATCGGCGCACCTGACCGATTGGTCGCAGCTCAAGGGCAAGCCCGTCTGCCTGATCCAGGGATCGTTCTACAACAAGGAATTGCAGGAGAAATACGGGGTCCAGCCGGTCGCGTTCAAGGGCACGGCCGAAGCCTATTCGGCGCTCAAGGCCGGCAACTGCATCGGCTTCGCTTACGACGATACCGCGCTCGAAGGCCAGCTGCTCGACCCGGCCTGGAGCAATTACGAAGTGCCGCTGAAGTCGATCCTGGTCGAGCCCTGGGGCCTCGCCGTCAAGCTCGGCGAAAAGCAATTTGCCGATTTCATGCACAACGCGGTCATCGATTGGCACAAGACCGGGCTGATCCTGACGCTCGAAAAGAAATACGGGCTGCCCAATAGCCCGTTCGCCGAGGAGATGCACGCCAAATACAAGTAGCCCGGCCGGCGGGGCGGAGGCACGCCGGTGCAGGCGGTGTGGGGCTGGTTCGCCTGGCTGCACCAGCGCACCGGCATCAACCTGACGATCTTCTACGACCCCTTTGACCGGGAACGGTTTGGCGCGGGCTTTTTGACGACCGTTGAATTGGCGGTTGCCTGCATCGTGTTGAGCCTCTTGATCGGCGTCGCCGGCGCCTGGCTGCAAGGCTCGAAGCTCAAATGGCCACGCCGGATCGTCTATTGCTACATCCAGTTCTTTCGCAACACGCCGCCGCTGGTGCAGCTCTATTTCTTTTATTTCGGCGTCGGCGCCTTGTTGCGGCTGCCGGGACCGAACGGCATCGCCCGCCCGGTGGTCAGCAACGTCGCCTGGGCGATCGTCTCGCTGTCGTTTTACGCCGGCGCGTTCAATGTCGAGATCTTCCGGGCTGGCATCGAGGCGGTGCCGCGGGCCACGGTCGAGGCCGCCGAATCCCTGGGCTTCAGCCGGCTCGCCGCCTATCGCCACGTCGTGCTGCCGCTCGCCTTTCGCATCAGCCTGCCGGCGCTCAACAACAACCTCGTCAACCTGGTCAAGGCGACGACGCTTGCCTATGCGATCTCGGTGCCGGAACTGCTGTGGGTGTCGAACCAGATCTGGTCCGACGAGCTCAACGTGACCACGATGATGAACGTGCTCTTGATCATCTATGTCGGGCTCGTCGGGATCCTCGTCTTCATCATGCATCGCTGGGAACATGCGATGCGGGTCCCCG
>DASXAM010000175.1:0-5688 GCA_036404275.1 Allostellaceae bacterium | reverse complement strand
CTGCATCGACGCCTTCGGCCCTGGCCGATGCATGTTCGAAAGCAATTTCCCGGTCGACAAGGTGTCGTTTTCCCACCACGTCTTTTTCAACGCGTGCAAGCGCTTCTCGACGGGCTATTCGGCGGCGGAGCGCGCCGCGCTCTTTCACGACACCGCGGCACGCGCCTACCGGATCAGCGCGGGGTAAAGAACGTTCTTTTCGCATATCGTCACCCTGTTCTCGTCACCCCCGCGAAAGCGGAGGTCCAGAGGAAAGCGACGGAGCGCTGGCCGCTGGGTTCCCGCTTTCGCGGGAACGACGAAGAGAAACAAGGCAATCTCATTTTGCGGCATCATGCTCTCTAAAGGCGGGTGGAGAGCCAGATGGCGGCGCGGGAGCCGGCTTTGACCGCGGCGGCGAGAAGGTCGTAGCCGGGGGTCTCGCGGGCGCCCTGCGCGATCGCGGTATCGCGGTGGGCGAGCTCGTCGGCGCGGAACTCGAGGATGGTGTGGCGCAGCGCCGGCTCCCTTTCGGCGGCGAGATAGTCGGCCTGGGCCTGATAATGCTCGTCGATGACTTCCTCGACCGCGACGGTGCAGGCCATCGCCGCGCGCTCGCCCAGCAGCGCGGTCGCCGCCCCCAGCGCCCAGCCGGCAACCGACCACAGCGGATGGAGCAGGGTCGGCCGCACCCGCCGCTCGCGCAGCAATGTCTCGAAGCGGGCGAGGTGGCGGTCTTCGGCTTCGGCCATATGGCGGATTTCGGCGGCGGCGCGGCTCGACCCCAGCACCGCGAGCTGACCCTGGTAGATGCGCGTGGCGCCATATTCGCCGGCATGATCGACGCGCAATATGCGGGCGATCTCGTCGGCGGGCGCCGGGTCGCCAGGCAGGCGGTGCGGTTGCGGCGCGCTCATGCGATACCGCGGCGCATCTCGCCCCGCCGCCACAAAAAGGCGAGGCAGACGCCGGTCATGACCAATGAGGCGATGAGGTTCCAGCCGGCGAGCGAGATGCCCCACAGCGACCAGGCGGGCTCGTCGCAGCGCACCGGCTGCTGATGCAGGATTTGCGCTTTCAGGGCCTCGACCGTGGTCGCAGCGCCAAGGGGCGCGGTGCAGGCGCTGGGGCCGGGAAACCAGTGGCGCTCGACCCCGACATGATAAAACGCGAGAGCGCTGCCGGCGGCAAAGACGGCGACCAGCAGCCATGCCACCCGTCCGAGCGCCGAAGACGTGCCGGTTGTCACCGCGACAAACGACACGACGATCGCCGCGGTCCACGCCCAGCGCTCTTTCAGGCAGAGCTCGCACGGGGCGAGCCCGCCCCAATATTGCGACAGCAATGCCGCGCCGAGCACGATGATGCTCGCCAGCAGAACAAATATCGGAAAGCCGCGCTCGACCCGCTGCATCGGGTCATAGATAGCGCAACGCCGCGAAGCCGCCAATGAGGGCGACGGCAAAGAGGCTCGTCACCAGCATCAGCCGGCGCTCGATAAAGACGCGGATCGGCTCGCCAAAGCGCCACAGGAGGACGGCGACCAGGAAGAACCGCAGGCTGCGCGACACGAGCGAAGCAAAGGCAAAGGCGGCAAGGTCGAAATGCGCGACGCCGCTCGCAATGGTGACGAGCTTGTAGGGGATCGGGGTCAGCCCCTTGACGATGATGATCCAGACGCCCCATTCGGCAAAACCGGCCTTCAGCGCTTCGTAGCGCGGCATCGCCTGGTAGAATTCGAGGAGCGGGCGGCCGACCGCCTCGAACAGAAAATAGCCGATCGCATAGCCGAGAAAACCGCCAAGGACCGAGGCAACGGTGCACACGCCGGCGAGCAGAAACGCCCGGCGCGGCCGTGCGAGGACCATCGGGATCAGCAGCAAATCGGGCGGCAGCGGAAAAAACGAGCTTTCGGCAAAGGCGACGGCGGCCAATGCCGGCAGCGCATAGCGGCTCGCGGCGAGCGCCAGCAGCCGTGCGTAGAGCCGATCGAGCATTTCGCTCAGCTGCCGGGGTCGGGCTCGATCGCGATGCCGTCGTAAAGCTCGGCCATCGGCACCGAAAGCTCGACCGAGGACAGCCTCAGCGACACAGTCGGTCCTTGCACCAATTCGCTGATCCAGCGATCGCCCTCGCGCCGCAGGATCTCGGCGTAGACGCTTTGCGAGTCGATCAGCAGGATTTCTTCGACGCTGTCGATCTGCCGGTATGCCGGCAGCTTGACCTGCCGGTCGTGTCGCTCGGTGCTTGGCGATAGGATTTCGACCAGCAAGACCGGCTCTTCGATCGCCTGCCGGCCGCGCTTGTTCGGTGTGCAGGTGACCCCGATATCGGCGACAAAATACGTATCGGCGCGGTCCGGCCGCAAGACGCCCGCCTCAATCTGAGCGTTGCAAGGTCTTCGCATCGCCAAAGCCGCATCGAGGCGCGAGACCAAACGCACCGCCAGGATGCGGTGCGCTTCGGCCGGCGGCGCCATCGCCATGGGAAAGCCGGCGACGAGCTCATAGCGCGTGTCGGTGCCGTCGTCCCAGCGCAGGAACTCGTCGAGGGTCATCGTTCGGATCGCCGGCTCGGCCATTTTTGCCACCTTCGCAGCAGGCTATTCACCGGGCTCGATCGCGATCCCGTCGTAAAGCTCGGCCATCGGTGCCGAAAGCTCGACCGAGGACAGCCGCAACGACGCATTCGGCCCCTGCACCAATTCGGTGATCCAATGATCGCCCCAGCGGCGCAGGATCTCCGCATAGGGACTCTCGGAATCGATCAACAGGATCTCTTCGACTGTGTCGATTTGCCGGTACACCGGAAGCTTGACGTGACGATCGTGCCGCTCGGTTCGCGGGGACAGGATCTCGACGATCAGGATCGGATCCTTGACGAGTTGCTCGCCCGGTTCATACGCCCTGCAGGTCACAGCGACATCCGCCACGAAGAAGCTGTCGTCGCGATCGGGTCTGACGATGCCTGCATCGGTTTGCGCCATGCACGGACGCCGCGCACGCAGGGCGGCATCGATCGCCCCGGCAAGACGGGCGCAGAGAATGCCGTGGGCCCGTGCCGGCGGCGCCATCGCCAAGGGGAAGCCGGCGACGAGCTCGTAGCGCGTGTCGGTGCCGTCGTCCCAGCGCAGAAACTCGTCGAGGGTCATCGACTGGATCGCGGGCGCGGCCATGATGGCTCCGATATAGGCTACTCCGCGGCGGCGTCGAGGATCGCGGGCGGCGTCGGATCGAGAAACCCGCCGGACTGGCGTCGCCAGAGCCGCGCATAGGTGCCGCCGGCGGCGAGCAGCTGGGCGTGCGTTCCCTGCTCGACGATGCGCCCCTTGTCGAGCACGACGAGCCGGTCGAGCCGGGCGATCGTCGAGAGCCGATGCGCGATGGCGATCACCGTGCGCCCGCGCATCAGGCTTTCGAGCTGCTCCTGGATCGCCGCCTCGACCTCGGAATCGAGGGAGGAGGTGGCTTCGTCGAGCACCAGGATCGGCGCGTCCTTGAGGATCACGCGGGCGAGTGCGATGCGCTGGCGCTGGCCGCCCGACAATTTGACGCCGCGTTCGCCGACATGCGCGTCAAAGCCGCGCCGACCGTTCCAGTCCTCAAGCCCTTCGACAAATTCGACCGCGTGCGCCTGCGCGGCGGCGCGCCGCACCTCCCACTCGCTCGCTTGCGGCCGGCCATAGCGGATGTTGTCGCGGATCGAGCGGTGCAGCAGCGAAGTGTCCTGCGTCACCATCGCGATATGGCCGCGCAGGCTTTCCTGCGTGACCTGGGCGATGTCCTGCCCGTCGATCAGGATGCGGCCGCTCTCGATGTCATAAAACCGCAGCAGCAGGTTGACGAGCGTCGATTTCCCCGCACCCGACGGGCCGACAAGCCCGACCCGCTCACCCGGCGCGATGACGAAATCGATGCCGTGCAAGACGCCGCGCGCGGTGCCGTAGCCAAACTCGACCTGCTCGAAATGCACCTCGCCGCGCTCGATCCGCAGCGGCGTCGCGTTGGGCCGGTCGGGCATCAGCCGCGGCACCGCGATCGAGCGCATCCCCTCCTGCACGACCCCGATATTCTCGAAGATCGTCGTGACGTTCTGCGCGACCCAGCCGGCGATGCTGGCGATGTGCCAGGTCAGCGGCAGCGCCATCGCCACGGCGCCCACCGCAATGCGACCGCTGTTCCACAGCCAAATCGCGACCGCGCCGGTGCCGACCACCAGCGCAGCGTTGAGGAGGGCGAGCATGAAGCCGAGCAAGGTAATCAGGCGCAGCTGGTTGCGATGCGCCTCGGTCAATTCGTCCATCGCCTCGCCGACAAAGGCGTCCTCGTCGCGCGGCCGGGCAAAGAGCTTGACCGTCAGGATGTTGGTGTAGCTGTCGACGACCCGGCCGGAGAGCTGCGAGCGAGTCTCGGACATGCGCCGCGAGCGGTGGCGCAATTGCGGCACCAGCCAGCGCAAGAGCGCGGCATAGCCGACAAACCACAGCAGCACCGGGACCGCGAGCCGCGTATCAGTCGATGCCAGCAAGGCGATGGCGCCACCGCCATAGACGAGGATGTACCAGACCGCGTTGGTCGCCGAGACCACACTCTCGCGCAACGCTGGGCCGGTCTGCATGACGCGGTTGGCGATCCGCCCGGCAAAGTCGTTCTGAAAAAAGGTCCAGCTCTGCCGCACCACATGCCAATGGCTTTGCCAGCGCACCAGGTTGGAAAAGCCGGGGATGATCGCCTGGTTGGTGATCAGATTTTGCAACAGCATCGCCAGCGGTCGGGCGACAACCAGCACCGCGGCCATGCCGAGGAGCTGCGGCCAATATTGTTGCAGCAGCGCCCCCGGCGGGTTGCTCGAGATCATCGTCACGACCCGGCCGACAAACACCGGGACGAGCGTGTCGAGGATCGCAACGATAAAGCCGGCGACAAAAAGCGCCGCGACGAGCCGGCGCGCCTGCCGCGCATGATGCCAATAAAACGCCGCGAGCCCGGTCGGCGGCGCCTCTTGCGGCGAGGCGGCGGTCGGGTCGAGCAGCAATTCGAAGAACCGGAAAACCCGCATGCCTGGGTTTATTCTCGATTGTTGGGGCCTGTGCTCGGGCCCGCCCCCGTCACTCTAGCACAGGGCGACAATTAGGGACGACGACAGCCCGTCGCAATGCATCGATACGGTCGGCGAAAAGATCAATCGGCGAGGCCGTTGCGGAAACCGTCGCGCCAAGTGGCAAAACGCGGCTGCCAGCCAAGCTCGCGCTTGGCCTTGGCATTCGAGGCGCCGCGGACCTCGTTCATCATCGCCACCCCGATACGGCCGACCAGCAGCCGGCCGAGCCAGGCCGGCAGATGCCGTGGCGGCGGCGCGCCGATCGTTGCGGCAAGAAACGGCAGCCATTCCCGCACCGGCGCCGGCTCGTCGTCGGTGATGTTGAAAAGGCCCGAGGAGGCCCGCTCGATTGCCGCGAGCGTGGCCGAGGCCGCATCGTCGATATGGAGGAAGGACCACATCCCGGTTCCGGCGCCGATGATCGGGAAGCGGCGTCGGCGAATCGCCTCGACAAACTGCGCCCCTTTGGCGAAGGAGGTCCCCGGCCCGTAAAACCCGCCATAGCGCAAGACCGTGCCGGCCAACCCGTTGCCGGTAAGCACCGCGTTTTCGAGGTAACGGATCGCCTCGACGGTGCGGCGGAACTGCGCCGGCGGGTCGGGGTCGAGC
>DASXAM010000174.1:0-14089 GCA_036404275.1 Allostellaceae bacterium | reverse complement strand
GTCAACCCGCTCGCCTTGCGGGTCGGGCGCCGCGGCATGGCATTCCTGTTCCGCTACGGCGCCGCCGTCTTCGTCGGGCTGTCGGCGATCGAGGAGGACGAGGTGGTGCGCTCGTTGCACGCCCGCGTGCACAACCCCTTGGCGATACCGGAGATCGATCAGGTCGAGGTGCGGATCGGGCCTGCAGCCGACGACCAGATCGATGCTTCGGGCGCGGTCTTGCTCCAGGAGGCATCGCCCGAGCGGCTCCAGATCATCGCCAACGTGCTCTCGAAGAGCCTCGTCCTATCGCATTACGAGGCGCGCATCGCCGGCGTCTTCGACCGCATTGAGCCGCCCGCGGCCGGATTGCAGCGGAAGGGCCGGGCAGGCGCCCAGGCCAAGGATCTGCTGCAGCAGATGGGTGAGGTGCTGCTGACCCAGCACCGCATGGTCGGCCGCGTCGAGATCGAGGAAAAGCCCGATGTGCTGTGGGATCACCCCGAGCTCGAGCGGCTCTACGCCCGGCTCGAGGACGAATACGAGTTGGCCGAGCGCAGCCGCGCGATGGAGCGCAAGCTGGCCTTGATCGGCGAGACCGCCGGGACGCTCGTCGATCTCGTGCAGAACCGCCGCAGCCTGCGCCTCGAATGGTACATCATCGGGCTGATCGGGTTGGAGCTGCTGCTCGCCCTCTACGGCCTCGTCCTGGGCCGGCCGCATTGACCGCGCGGCCGTATCCCGGCGAGGGGCCCGGCCGGAGCTACTTGGCCGCGACCGGCAGCGCCTCGGCGTACATATCGGGCAGCACGGTGCTGCGCCACGTCTCTTGCCGCGGGAAGATCTTTTCGATCGCCCGCGCCGAGTAATAGCTGGCGTCGGCGCCGGGCGGGTTGCCGCCGGCCTGCACCGTCTTGACCGCATCGAGCAACAGCCGGCGAGTGGCGATGATCGCGCGGTCGGCCGGTCCCAGATGCTCTTTCGAGCGATCCACGATCGGCCCCATCCCCTCCTGCACCGCGCGGTCCTGGGTGTTGATGCCGTCGATGCCGGTAAAGGTCTCGTTCTTTTGCACTTCGCGGTCGATCATCCAGTTGTTGCGCTTGTTGCGGAGCGAGCGGAACTCGCCCGATTGCTCGACATAGTCGGGCCCGTTGCCATTGCCGCGCTCCATGCGGTCCTCGTCGTCGAGGCCCTGCTCGCCATAGCTGTACATCCAGTTCCAGACCATGCAGTTCTCATCGTCGATCGGGACCCAGATGTGGCCGGCGACATTGGTGCGGTCGCCGCCGCCCATCGCGCGGCCCAATTGCTGCGGCCGGATCTGGGTGAACGGCATGACGAAATGGTAGGACCGGACATAGGTTTTGTCGTCGTCGAGCGGCCGGATGCCGACATAGCGGTAGCCGTAATCGGTGATATCGACTTCGAGGATCGGCGCGCGGCCGCGCACAAACGGTCCCTGCACCGGGATCCCCGGACGGTTTGTGTTCGGCGTGATCGTGCGGTGCAGGATCGGCGCGTGCGAGGTGTCGATGCCGCCCTCCAGCGCCTGCAGCCAGTTGCACTCTTCCCACACTTTCGAGACGTGGCGATGAGTTTCCGGCACCTGCGTCCATTCGAAGGCGGGCGGCGCCGGCATCTTGTCCTTCGGCCCCATATAGGCCCAGATCACGCCGCCCATCTCGACGGTCGGATAGGCGGTCAGCCGCACTTTGCTGCAGAACGGCTCGGGCTCGTTCATCTGCTCGGTGCAATTGCCGTCCACATCGAATTTCCAGCCGTGATAGACGCAGCGCAGCCCCGATTCCTCGTTGCGGCCAAACCACAACGAGGCGCGGCGGTGCGGGCAGAATTCGTCGATCAGGCCGACCCGGCCGCGGCTGTCGCGAAACCCGAGGAGCTTTTCGCCGAGGAGCTGCACGCGCACCGGCGGGCCGTCGGGCTCGGGGATTTCCCGCGTCATCAGCGCCGGGATCCAGTAGCGCCGCAACACCTCGCCCATCGGCGTCCCCGCGCCGATGCGGGTGACGAGCTCGTTGTCTTCGGGTGACAGCATCGGTGCATTCCTCCGTCGAACGATAGCGCCGCCCGGGGGGCGCCGCGGCGGCACGCGATCATCCGCTGTTTGGCGGGAGAGGACAAGGGAACCCTTATCCGGCTGGAACCGACAGCACGAGGCTGGCGAGAGTTGCTCGCAGCGCTGCGATCCCCAACCGCTTTGCGGCGC
Organism: Allostellaceae bacterium; assembly: GCA_036404275.1. Lineage (GTDB taxonomy): Bacteria > Pseudomonadota > Alphaproteobacteria > ATCC43930 > CGMCC-115725 > AP-15. The sequence goes on along the minus strand of DASXAM010000174.1, from coordinate 11,880 downwards.
TCGTCGGCTGGATTTCGGGGTGTGCCGCGGAATGCGTCGCAAGCTCGGCCCTGACCCGTTCGGCATTGTCGGCGAGCTCGGCGACGCCGAGCTTGTCGATCTTGGTCAGCACGATCTGATAGGAGACCCCGGCGCGGTCGAGCAGGCGCAGCACCGGCCGGTCGATTTCCTTGATGCCATGGCGAGCATCGAGCAGCAGCGAGACCCGGCGCAGCACGGCGCGGCTTTGCAGATAATGCTCGACCAGGAGGGCCCAGTGCCTGATCTCGCTCTTCGACGCCGCGGCATAGCCGTAGCCGGGCAGATCGACCAGCATCAGCGCGCCGGCGAGGTCGAAAAAGTTGATCTGGCGGGTCCGTCCCGGGGTGTTCGAGATCCGCGCCAGCATGCGCCGGCCGGTCAGCGCATTGACGAGGCTCGATTTGCCGACATTGGAGCGGCCGGCAAAGGCGATTTCGGGCAGGGTCTCGGGCGGCAACGCCGCGGGCTCGGCGGCGCCGGCGACAAAACGGGCTTCGCGGGCAAACAGGCGCCGGCCGGCTTCGATCAGCTCCGGCTCGATCTCACGCCGCGGAAAAATTTCTGCAGCGCTGTCCGGCATCGTCGCCGCGTCCCTTCAGGCGGCGCCGGCGCGGTGCATGATCACCCATTGCTGGGCGATGCTGAGCGTGTTGTTCCATGCCCAGTAAATCACGAGCCCGGCCGGGAAGTGCGACAGCATGTAGGTGAAGACGATCGGCAGCAGCATGAACATCCGCGCCTGCATCGGATCGACCGGCTGCGGGTTGAGCTTTTGCTGCAAAAACATCGTCAGGCCCATGATCAAGGGCCAGGCGCCGATCATCAAAACCGAGGGCGGGGTGAACGGGATCAAGCCAAAGAGATTGGCGAAGGAAGTCGGGTCGGGCGCCGACAGATCATGAATCCAGCCGAAAAACGGCGCGTGCCGCATCTCGATCGTAACAAATAAGACCTTGTACAGCGAAAAGAACACCGGGATCTGAATGACGATCGGCAGGCAGCCGGCCAGCGGGTTGGCGCCGACGCGCTTGTAAAGCGCCATCATCTCCTGCTGCTGGCGCGCCTTGTCGTCCGGGAAACGCTCGCGCAATTTCTGGATCTCGGGCTGCAGCAGCTTCATCTTGCTCATCGCCTGGTAGGATTTGTTGGCGAGAGGGAAGAACAGAAGCTTGACACACAGGGTCAACAGCATGATCGCCAAGCCGAAATTGCCGAGCATGCGGTCGAAGAACTGCAACACCAGAAACATCGGCTTGGTCAGAAAATAGAACCAGCCGAAATCGATGGCGCGGTCGAAGCGCGGGATCCCCGAGGCGGCATAGGCGTCGAGCAGGTCAACCTCCTTGGCGCCGGCAAAAAACCGGGTCGACACCGCATGCTCCGCCCCCGGCGCGATCGTCGCTTCGGGCCCGAGGTAATCGGTCTGGTAATGATCGACGCCGTGCTCGACGGTATGCGTGAAGCGTGCCTTGATCGCCTCCTTTTGCGGCGGGATCATCGAGGTCAGCCAATATTTGTCGGTAAAGCCGAGCCAGCCCCCGGTGGATGAATAATCGTCGGGCTTGTCCGGGCTCAGCGAGCTGTATTTGACCTCTTGGAGCGAGCCGTCGAGATAGCCGATCATCCCCTCGAACAGGATGTAATATCCGGCGACTTCGGGGGTTCCGGTACGGCTGACGAGCCCGTACGGCAACAATTTGACCGGCGCGCTGCCGGTGTTGCGGACCGCGTCGCGCACCGTGAACATGTAATCGGGGTCGATCGAAATCGTGCGGGTAAAGACGAGCCCCTGGCCATTGTCCCAGGTCAAGGTCACCGGGTTCGACGGGGTCAACGGCCCGGCCGAGGCGGTCCACAAGGTCTCCGGCCCCGGCAGCTTCGCCTTGCCCGCATCGGCCGCGACCCAGCCGAATTCGGCGAGATAAGGGTTCGCCGTGCCGGGTGGCGACAAAAGCACGACCTCGGGGCTCTTCGGATCGACGGTCTCGTGGTAAGTGGCGAGCGTCAGATCGTCGAGCTTGGCGCCGGTGAGCGCGATCGAGCCGTGCAGCCGGGGTGTTACGATTTTGACGCGCGGCTGGCCGGCGGTTGCCGCCTCCAGGCTTTTGACCGGCTGGGTCGATGCGGGGCCGCCTGCCGTGGCGGCGGGCGCCGTCGAGGTGGGTGCGGTCGTTGCCGGCGCGCCCGTCGGGTTTGCCGGGCTCGGCGCGGTGGCGGCGGGCGCCGGCGCGCGGCCCGGCGGCGGGGGCGGGTGCAGGCGCTCGAAGACAAACTGAAACCCGATCAGGATCCCGACCGACAACAGGATCGCGATCAGGAGGTTGCGCTGTTCCATTTCAGTCGAAAGGTGTTCCGGCGGCAGCGGCTCAATGACCGCGCGGTCCGGGCTCGGGCACCGGGTCGTAGCCGCTGCCGCCCCAGGGGTGACAGCGCGCTAGGCGTGACAAGGCCAGCCCCAGCCCGTGCCATGCTCCGTGCCGGCGGACCGCTTCGAGCGCATACTCCGAGCAGCTCGGCAAAAACCGGCAGGACGGCGGCAATACCGGCGAGAGCAGCAGCCGATAGGCGCCGATCGCGGCTTCTAAAAAAAGGCTGGCCGGGCCGGCGCGCTTTGGCCAATCCATCTCGCTGCTCCTCAACGGCGGGCGTCGGCGATGCGGTTCACCCGCCGCAACGCGGCTTCGAGGTCGGCGACCAGCGCCGCATAGTTCCGCTCGGCGGTGCCGGCGCGGGCGATCAGCACGTAATCGGTGCCTGGTCGGCCTGCGTTCGTCAGCACCTCCGCCGCTGCGGCGCGAAGCCGCCGTTTGGCCCGATTGCGAATCACGGCATTGCCGACCCTTCGACTGGCGGTAAACCCGATCCTCACCGGTACGCCCGGCAGCGAGGCGGGCCGCGCCGCCGCCTGCAAAATCAAGCCGGGCAACACCGCCCGTCTGCGGATTGCGGCAACCCGCAGAAAATCGGCACGTCTCTTCAGCCTTGCAAGCCCGTGCGCGGTTTTGCCGGGCGGCCGACCTTCGCCCGTCGAAATCACCGCCTCAGGCAGAGAGGCGCTTGCGGCCCTTGGCCCGGCGCGCTTTCAGCACCCGGCGGCCGCCCGGGGTCGCCATCCTGGCGCGAAATCCGTGGCGGCGCTTGCGTACGAGGTTGCTGGGCTGGTAAGTGCGCTTCACGGAAACGGCTCCGGTTGCGACGCCTTTTAGGCGGAGGCGGCTGTATAGGAGAGCCGCGCCGTCGCGTCAATGCTGCGTCGGCGGCGCGCCGTTCGGCGGCCTCGTCGCGATCGTAGCGGTAGAGGCGCGATGTCGAGTGGAGCGGGGACAGCGGGAAGCGCGGCCATGTGGGACGACGAAAAGGTCAGAGCCGCGGATCGCGCCGCGCGCATCTGGACAGCCGCCGAGCCCGGGCTGATCGCACCCGGTAGCGAGGCGCACAAGACCGCCTTTTGCCGAATGCTGCTCGACACTCACAACCCTTACAAGCCTGCGGTCATCGACTGGCCGGTGCTCGAGACCGAAGCGCGGGATCGGCTCGTCAGCCTGCCGATTTGGGATATCGCGGTGCAGACCGAGGGCAAGGCGCGGCTCCGCGTTCTCAGCTATGCCGAATGCACCGACGACCGGCTGCTGCGTGAGGCGATCGAGCTCGACGGCTTTGAGGAGGGGCGGCACAAGGAAGTTCTTTCGAACCTCGTCGAAGCCTATGGCATCCGGCTCGCCCCGGAGCCCGAATATGTCCGGCCGCGCGACCCCGAATGGGCCTTTATGGTTACCGGTTTCAGCGAGTGCATCGACAGCTTCTTCGCCTTTGGCCTGTTCGCTTTGGCGCGCCGCTCGGGATTTTTTCCGCCGACGCTGGTCGACACCTTCGAGCCGGTGATGCAGGAGGAAGGCCGCCACATCCTGTTTTTTGTCAATTGGGTGGCATGGAGGCTGCGCAACCTGCCAGTTTGGCGCCGCCTGCTGTTTCGCGCTAAGATCGTCGCGGTCTGGGCCTTTTTGATTTGGGAGCGGATCGGTCTGGCGCGTGGCGTAGGGCGCGGCGAGACGGCCGGGACGCCGCAAGACAACAATTTCACACTGACCGGCAGCAAATCGGTGGGCGCTGTCGATCTGTCGCCGGCGGCATTGATCGATGTCTGCCTCGCCGAGAACGATCGGCGCCTCGCCGGCTACGACCCGCGACTGCTGCGGCCTACCACGGTGCCGCGGCTGATGCGCCTCGCGCGCCGCTTTCTGCGCCGGCCAGCGGATCCGGGCGGGCAGCCGACATGAAGATCGGGTCCGAGGAGCACAAGGAGCGCTTCTGTCGGCAGTTCATCGCCAGCCATCGCCGCTACGGCCCGGAGACGCTGGATTGGCCCGAGCTCGACCCGGCTGCGCTCGGCCGCCTGCGCGCGATCCCGTTCTGGCCCGAGGTGCTCTATACCGAACGGCGCGCCGGCGCGATCGTCGACGCCTATGGCCGGACCATCGCCGACCCGCTGGTGCGCGAGGCGGTCATGCTGCAGGGCTTCGAGGAGGCGCGGCACGCCGATCTGCTGCGCACGATGATCCGGCGCTACGGGATCGCCGCCGAAGAGCGGCCGCTCGACCCGCTGAGCCGCGACCTGCACCGCGCCTTTGCCGATTTCGGTTATGGCGAGTGTCTCGATTCGTTTCTCGGCTTTGGCGTTTTTCAGATCGCGCGTCGCGCAGCGTTTCTGCCCGAGCCGATGTTCGCCATCTTCGACACGCTGCTGCATGAAGAAACCCGGCATATCGTCTTTTTCATCAATTGGATGGCGTGGCATCAGGTGGTCAGCGGGCGGGGCATGCCTTGGCTGCGCGCCGCGGTCGCGGCTCGGTTTTATATGCGCGCCATCGGCCGGCTGCTCGGCACCGTCCGGCGCGGCCGCGAGGCGAATAGCGGTCAGGATTTTTCCGCGACGCAGGCGAGCGTCTTTCTCGATGGCTTCACGCTGCGCGGTCTGATCGTGGAATGCTGCGCCGAGCATGCCCGGCGAATGCGGGAGTTCGACCCGGAATTGCTGCACCCTCGACTGCTGCCGCGGCTGGGCGCGATGGCGCTCGCCGGCTGGCGGCTGCGCCCGGGCACTGTTCGAGAGCGGCGCGTGTGAGGCTGGTCCCGTTCGTCGCCGGCGCCGCCGGCTTGGCGCTGATTGCTACGCTGGTCGCGCATGCCGGGCTCGGGGCGGTGGCGAGCGCGCTGTTCGCCGTCGGCTGGCTCGGCTTCGGCTCGATCTGCCTGATCCATTTGGTGCTGATTGCGGTGATGGGGATCGCCTGGTGGGCGTTGCTGCCGCGGGAGAGGCCGTGGGCGCTGATCTGGGGCCGTCTCATCCGCGATTCGGGCGCCGAAGTGCTGCCGCTCTCGCAGGTCGGCGGGTTTGTGCTCGGCGCGCGCGCGGCGATGCTCGCCGGCGTCTCGGGCACGGCAGCAACGGCGAGCACGATCGTCGATGTCACCCTCGAGCTGTTCGCCCAGCTCGCCTACACCGCGCTCGCGCTGTTGTGGCTCGTCTATTTGCATCCCGAAACGCAGGTCGCGGTTCCGGTCGCGGCCGGCCTCGGTGTTGCCGCGGCGCTTACCGCCGGATTTGTCGTGGCGCAGCGGCGCGGCTTCGATCTGGCCGGCCGCCTGGCCCAGGCCACCGGTCGCGGCTGGGCCGACCGCACCGCCTCGGGCGCGGCGGCGCTCCACTCGGCAATCGGCGACATCTACCGCGGCCGGGTCGGGCTTTTGGCGAGCTTTGCCCTCCATTTCTCCTGTTGGCTGGCGAGCGCCCTCGAAATCTGGCTGGCGTTGCGCTTTGCCGGCGCACCCCTCGACTTTGGCGCGGTTCTGGTGATCGAGAGCCTGCTTTACGCCGCCCGCAGCGTCGCCTTTGTCGTCCCCAATTCGCTTGGCGTGCAAGAAGCGGCGTATATTCTGCTCGGCGCCGGCTTTGGCATGACGCCGCAAATGGCGCTGGCGTTGTCATTGCTGAAGCGGTCGCGCGATTTGGTTATCGGGCTGCCGGCCTTGGCCGTATGGCAGCTCGCCGAAACCGGCCGGCTGTGGCGCCGCACAGCATCCGGGGCGAGGCGCTTCCCGGCAGCGAAAGCGAAACCCCGGTCGGTGTGACCGGGGTTTCAGCCATGCTCACAACGCACAAACGCACCTGCATCGTTTTGGGATACTATCGGGGACATGACGATGCCCACACATAATGCTCGATCAGGCACCGGGTTACAATAATTATCCGAAAAATTAAGCACGAATTCTGGATGGAGCCTCGCTGCTTCGGTGGGCTGCGCCCCGAGACCGCCTCACGCGAAAATGACTGTGCGACCGCCGCGCTGCCGTTAGAATCGCCGCACCATTGGCTGTGTCTGAAACCCGGATGTCCGCCGAACCTTCATCGCCGGCTCGTCGCCTCACCCGACGCGTGGTTCCGCTGGCCCTCCTCGCCATCGCGGCCGGCGCTTTTGTCGCCGCCGGCGGCCCGCATTTTCTGAGCTTCGAAAATCTGGCGGCAAATCGCGATCGGCTGGCGGCTTTGGTCGCCGAATGGGGCCTAGCCGCCGCGGGTGCCTATATCGGGCTTTACGCGCTGCTGACTGCGCTGTCGGTGCCATGCGCTATCGTCATGACGCTCTCTGGCGGCCTTTTGTTCGGCACCTGGCTCGGCGCACTGTGCGCGGTCGCCGGCGCCACCCTGGGCGCCACCGGGGTTTTTGTGGCCGCCCGCGCCGGGTTTGCCGGCCTGACCGGCCGGGCCGGGCCGCGCGTCGCCAGGCTCGAAGCCGGCTTTCGCAAAAACGCGTTCAACTATCTGCTCGTCTTGCGTCTGATCCCGATCGTGCCGTTCTGGCTCGTCAATCTGGTTCCGGCCCTGCTCGGCGTCCGTCTGCGCACCTTTATTGCCGCCACTCTCATCGGCATCATTCCCGGCACGGTGGTTTACGCCAGCCTCGGCAATGGGCTCGGCGTCGCCATCGGCCAGCCGGATCTCGGCATTCTGTTGCGGCCGAGCCTGTTCGTTCCACTCGCCCTGCTCGCGGTGCTGGTGCTCGTCCCGGTCTTCCATAAGCGCCGGCGAAGCAAAGAAACGGCATGACTGCAACCCGCCTCGCCCCCGACCTTTGCATCGTCGGCGGTGGTGCTGGCGGGCTGGCGGTGGCCGCCGGCGCGGTGCAGATGGGGGCCGCGGTGGTGCTGGTCGAGCGCGGCTTGATGGGGGGCGACTGCCTCAATTTCGGGTGCGTGCCTTCAAAGTCGCTCCTTGCCGCGGCGCGGCTCGCCGATGCGTGGCGACGGGGCCCACAATTCGGCCTCGACTATGCGCCGCCGCGAATCGATTTTGCCGCGGTCGGGGCCGGCGTCGAGCGGGTCGTCGCCGGGATCGCGCCAAACGATTCGGCGGAGCGGTTTGCCGCGCTCGGCGTCCGCGTGGTGCAGGCCGAGGCGCGCTTCACCGGGCCGCGGGTGCTGCGCGCCGGCGACTTTGAAATCGCTCCGCGCCGCTTTGTCGTCGCCACCGGCTCCCATCCGGCGGTCCCCCCGATCCCGGGCCTCGCCGACGCGCCGTTTATGACCAACGAGACGGTGTTCGCCAACCGCGTGCCGCCGGAACATCTGATCGTGATCGGCGGTGGCCCGGTCGGCATCGAGATGGCCCAGGCGCATCGCCGGCTCGGTGCGCGCGTGACCGTGCTCGATGTCGGTCCGCTGTTGCCGCGGGACGATCCCGAGCTGGTCGATGCCTTGGCCGCGCGGCTCGCCGATGAGGGCATCGCCCTACGCCCGCGCGTCGCGATCGCCGCGGTCGAGGCCGAAGGGGCGGCGCTCGGGGTCCGCTTGGCAGGCGGCGAGCGGATCGTCGGCAGCCATCTGCTCGTCGCCGCGGGTCGGCGCCCGACCGTGGATGGGCTGGACCTCGAAGCCGCCGGCATCGCCGCGACCGCGGCCGGTGTCACCGTCGATCGGCGGCTGCGCACGACGAACCGCATCGCTTTTGCCGTCGGCGATGTCGCCGGCGGCCCGCAATTCACCCATGTGGCCTTTCACCATGCCGGCATCGTGATCCGGAACGCGCTCTTCCGGCTGCCGGCCAAAGTCGATTACCGGGCGCTTCCGTGGGTTGTCTATACCGACCCCGAGCTCGCGCAGGTCGGCATGACCGAAGCCGCAGCGCGCGCCGCCGACATTCGAGTTCGGGTCTTGCGTTGGCGCTTTGCCGACAACGACCGCGCTTTGACCGAGCGCGACACCGCCGGTCTCATCAAAATCGTAGCTCGCCGCAACGGTCGCATCCTCGGCGCCTCGGTTCTCGGCGCGGGTGCCGGCGAATTGATCTTGCCCTGGGCCCTGGCGGTCGCCCAAAAGCTCAAGGTCAGCGCCATGGCCGATCTGATCGTGCCCTATCCGACTCGCAGCGAGGCCGGCAAGCGCGCCGCCGGGAGCTTTTACACGCCGACCCTGTTCTCAACGCGCACCCGGCGCCTGGTGCGCCTGCTGGCGCGGTTCGGCTGAGGCGAGGCCGTAGTGCTGCTGAAAAGCCTGTCGGCCCGCCTGCTGGTTCTGACCGTCTTTTTCGTGATGGTCGGGGAAGTGCTGATCTTCGTGCCGTCGGTCGCACGCTTTCGCATGACCTATTTCGAAAACCGCATTGCTGCCGGCCGGTTGGCGATCCTGGCGGTCGAGGCGAACCCGACCGGCCATCTCGACCAGGCTCTCGTCAATCGTCTGTTGGCCCAGGTCGGCGCCCACGCCGTGATCCTACGGCGGCCGAATGGCATGGTGTTGATGCTCGACCGGCCGACCCCGCCGCTCGCCAGCATGACGATCGACCTGACACATCCGAGCGTGTGGGGAGCGATTCGGGGATCCTTCGGCGCGCTCGTGCGCAGCGACGACCGCATGCTGCGGGTGCGCGGCCATCCGCCCGGCGACTCCTCGGAAACCGTCGATGTGGTGCTAGAAGAAGCCCCGCTGCGCCACGAGATGTGGGCCTTCGGGGTGCGCATTCTCGAACTCTCGATCGTCATTTCACTGGTCGCCGCCACCCTCGTTTATTTGAGCCTGCAATGGCTTTTGGTGCGGCCGATGCGGCGGATCACCGCCAGCATGGTCGAGTTTCGCGAAGACCCCGAAAACGCGTCGCGGATGATCGTGCCGAGCGGCCGCGAAGACGAGATCGGCGTCGCCGAGCGCGAGCTTGCGGTATCGCAAGAGACGGTGAGGCGGGCCTTAGGGCAAAACGCGCGGCTCGCCGCCCTCGGCACCGCGGTAACCAAGATCAACCACGATCTGCGCAATATTCTGGCGACGGCGCGGCTCGTCACCGACGGGCTGACCGCCAGCGCCGCCCCCGAGGTGCGACGCGTCGCTCCACGATTGCTGGATGCGATCGATCGCGCCGTGGCGTTGTGCACCCAGACCCTCGACTTCTCGCGCGAAGGAACGCCGCCTTTGGCGCCGAGCTGGTTTGCGCTGAAGCCGCTGATCGACGAGATCGGCCCCGGCCTCGGCATTTCCGAGCACGAGTTGACGCTCGACTGCGCGATCCCCGCCGATCTCGCGGTTGTCGCGGACCGCGACCAGCTCTATCGCGTCTTGTCGAACCTCGCCCGTAACGCCGCCGAATCGGGCGCGCGACGGCTGACATTTTCGGCAGCGCGCGAGCCCGGCGCCATCGCGATCGAGATCGCCGATGACGGCCCCGGTCTGCCGCCCAAGGCGCAGGACAATTTGTTTCGCCCGTTTTTTGGCTCGGCGCGGCTCGGTGGAACCGGATTGGGGCTGGCGATTGCGCGCGAGCTGATGCGGGCGCATGGCGGCGATCTGGTGCTGGTCTCCACCACCGGTACCGGCACGGTCTTTCGCCTGACCGTGCCGGCCCCCGCCGAACGCCGCCCGGAAATCAGTCGAGCGCCCATGTCAGCGTCTTGAGGTAGGCAGTCTCAGGCAACGCCGGATGGACCGGATGGTCGGGCCCGGCTCCGGCCATCCGCAGGATCCGGCCGCCGCGCCCGGCATCGGCCAGCCCGCGCCGCGTCGCCTCGACAAATTCGGCGGTGCCGACATGAAACGAGCACGAGGCGAGAAACAACAAACCGCCCGGCCCCACCAGCGCCGCCGCCAACCGAGCAAGCTTGCGATAGCCGCGTAACGCCGGCCCGGCCTCCTTGCGCGACCGGGCGAAGGCCGGCGGGTCGGCGACGAGGATGTCGAACCGCTCGCCCACAGTGGCGAGCCGGGCGGCCTCCGCAAACACCTCGGCGCGGTGAAAGCCGCAGCGCTCGGCGACGCCGTTGCGCGCGGCCGCGGCGCCGGCGAGCGCCAGCGCCGGCTCGGAGCGGTCGATACCAAACGCGGAGGCGGCGCCCTGGCGCGCGGCCTGCACGGCAAAGCCGCCAGAATGGCAGTAGAGATCGAGCACGCGGGCGCCGTGCGCAGCGGCGGCGACAAAGCGGCGATTATCGCGCTGGTCGAAAAACCAGCCGGTTTTTTGACCCGCGAGCGGATCTACCGGAAAGGTCGCGCCGTCCTCGAGGACGCCCACATCGCCCTCGAGCGCGCCGCGTGCGACCTCCACCTGCGCCGCCAAATTCTCCAGCGCGCGCGCCGGGCTGTCGTTGCGCAGCACAATCGCCTGGGGACTGAGCAGCGCTTCGAGCGCATCGAGCACCAGCGGCTCGAGCCGCGCCATGCCAGCGGTGTTCGACTGCACCACCAGGACCTCGCCATAGCGGTCGATAACGAGCCCCGGCAGCGCGTCGGCCTCGGCATGAACCAGCCGGTAATAGGGCGCGTCAAACAGCCGCTCGCGCAGCCGTAATGCGCGCTCCAGCCGGCGAGTGAAAAAGCGCCGGCCGATCGGCCTGCCGGCATCGCGGTCGAGGAGGCGCGCGGCAATCAGCGTATGCGGGTTGAACATGGCGGCGCCGAGCGGGCTGGTGTCGGCCCGCCGCAACGTGACGAGCGTGCCGGGAAGCAACGCCTTGGTCGCTTCGTCCATCCGCACTTCGTTCGAGAAGACCCAGGGGTGGCCGCGCTCGAGGCGACGCTGCGCCCCTGGCAGCATCGTCACCGACGGCCGGATTGCCGGATCGTCGGCTGCAATCTGATCCTTCGCCATGATCTCGGTCATGTTCTCCGTCGGCTCCAGGCCGCGCGCTTCGATCTTGCCTTGATGTGGGCCGTTGGAGTAGTTCTTGCCGCCCTTTGCCGGCCAGCATGCGCCCGTAGCTCAACTGGATAGAGCACCAGACTACGGATCTGGGGGTTAGGGGTTCGACTCCTCTCGGGCGCGCCAATCTTTCAATTCGCCGAAATGACCTGCCGCGACGCCGGCGACTGGCGCACGCTGCTTGTAATCCGTCGATCCTGAATTCGATCCATTGCCGAGTGGCGGCCTCGGCGCAGTGCGGTTCAATTGTAGATAGATTGCCAATCACCTGTCCGAGCGTGTTAAGCTTTTTGTTATCGCGGTCGCGCGCCGCGTCGATTCAGCAAAGCCGGGGATCCATCGATGGCCGGTCAATTCTCGTCCCCAGAGCGGGTGCAAGAGTGCGTGTGCCGAGCCATCCGAAGTGCCGCTGCGGTGGCGCTCGTCATGATGCTGGCGAATGGCGTGCAAGCCCAGACCGTGCCGCCGCCCCCGACCGCCGCCGGCTGCATCGAAAACACCGGGAGCGCGTCGTTCGCCTGCGGCTCCGGTTCCAACGCCGCCGCGCTGGCGACGGCGGTGGGGGAGGGGGCGTCGGCGAGTGCGGCGAATGCGAGCGCGTTTGGCGCGGCGAGCGCGGCGAGCGGGAGCGAGGCGACGGCCCTCGGGCATTCGGCGATCGCCAATGCCGCGGATACGAC
>DASXAM010000173.1:0-2320 GCA_036404275.1 Allostellaceae bacterium | reverse complement strand
CCCTCCCGGCCATTGTGCCGCCGCCCCCGACGGTGCAGGATTGCCGTGCGCCGGCAGGGAGGGTGACGTGCAGCTGAGCCGCGAGGAATTGCTCAAAGCCTATCGCGCGATGGCGACGATCCGCCGTTTCGAGGAGCGGGTTCAGGAGGAGTTTTCAAGGGGCGGCATCCCCGGCTTTGTCCATCTCTATGCCGGCGAGGAAGCATGTGCGGTCGGCGTGTGCTCGCATCTCTCCGATGCCGACTACATCGCCTCGACGCATCGCGGGCACGGCCATTCGATCGCCAAAGGCTGCGACCCAGTGGCGATGATGCAGGAATTGTTCGCCAAGAAGGGCGGGCTGTGCGGCGGCAAGGGCGGCTCGATGCACATCGCCGATCTCCACCGCGGCATGCTCGGCGCCAACGGCATCGTCGGCGGCGGACCGCCCTTAGTGGTCGGTGCGGCGTTGAGCGCCAAGACTTTGGGCCGCGGCACTATCGCGGTGTCGTTTACCGGCGACGGCGGCTCGAACCAGGGCACCACCTTCGAGGCGATGAACCTGGCGGTGGTGCTGAAATTGCCGGCGATCTTCGTCTTCGAGAACAACCAATACGGCGAAGGCACCGGCGTCGCCTACCACCTCGGCAGTGGCGACATCGCCGGACGTGCGGCAGGCTTCGGCCTGCCGGCGGTCACCGTCAATGGCGACGACTTTTTCGCCGTGCACGAAGCGGCGGGCGAGGCCATAGAGCGCGCCCGCAAGGGCGGCGGCCCGTCGGCGATCGAGGTCGATACCTGCCGCTTTTACGGCCACCATTCGGGCGACGCCCAGCTCTACCGCGGCAAGGACGAGGTCCGCCGGCTGCGCGAGGAACGCGACTGCCTCAAGCACTTCCGCCACCGCGTCACCGAAGCCGCCTTGCTCGACGCCGACGCTCTCGACACGGTCGAGGCCGAAGTCGCGGCGCTGATCGACCGCGCCGTCGAAACCGCCCGTGCCGCCGCGCCCCCGGCCGAGGCCGACCTCCTCAGCGACGTTTACGTGTCGTACTGACAGCGCCGCTGTTGTCGGGTCCGGAGCGGCGAAAGGGCTTTGATTCGTCAGATGCCGAAGCGCCATCTTCCGTTGGTCCGCACGTTTCGGTCTATCGGGTAGTGGATTCTGTCGAGCTGGCGTATATGCATGCGAATGGAAACTACGGGTCGAATCGAGCGAAATCGGGCAAATATTTCGCCCTGACTATTGCCGGCGCGAGCGCGTTCGCTAGGGCGTCCATCAACGCAGGCAGCACGATCACTCGGACCACGCTGCCGCAATCCGTTGTCGATCGGGGCTTCTTATTCAACGATCCGGGACAATATGGCGCGGGACTATCGGTTTTCTTCGGCGAACGATTGTTGCCGGCGGTCTATCGAGCGATGACGCCACCCGTTATTGTTTCCAGCGCGCCGACCGGGCCAGGACCATGACCAAGAACGAATTCCGCGAATTGTTTCTGAAGGCGTTGAATGCCGCGGCCGACGACGCAGAGGCGCGGCTCGGGAAGCCGATCCCCCGTTCGTTCACGATCGAGCTCCACGCTCCGGGCTCGCAAGGACGCAGGACAGACGTCGGGGAAGCGATCGATCAGATCTATTTGGGCAAAAACCGCTTTTTCAGGATCATTGACGTCGCGATTCGAAGCCTGACCCCGGGAAACACGGTTGCATTCGTCCGCGTAAGCGGGCACGAGCCAGCGGCATTCGACAGGACTTGGGACCCGTCGAGCTTTGGGCCATTCAAGCAGATCATCGCCGATGAGATCGAAGATCGAAGCGTTCCAGCTGCTTGAGCGCATCCGCATGATGCTGCTACGGGTACATTGTTCGCGATAGAGGGCTCGCAGATGCCGCAAAAATCGATACGCCAGGCGTTGAACGAGGCGCTGGCGCAGGAGATGCGCCGCGACCCGACCGTGGTTGTGATCGGCGAGGATGTAGCGGGCGGCGCCGGAACGGAGGGCCAGCGCGACGCCTATGGCGGGGTGCTCGGCGTCACCAAGGGGCTGATCGCCGAATTCGGCGAAGGTCGTGTCATCGACACGCCGATTACCGAGTCGGCGATCATGGGGGCGGCGGCGGGGGCAGCGGTGACCGGATTGCGGCCGGTCGCGGAATTGATGTTCTCCGACTTCTTTGGCGTGTGCTTTGACCAGATCTTCAACCAGGCGGCCAAGTTCCGCTACATGTTCGGCGGCAAGGCGAAGACGCCGATGGTGATCCGCACGATGATCGGCGCCGGCCGTAGCGCCGCGGCCCAGCATTCGCAGAGCCCCTACCATATCTTTACTTCGGTGCC
>DASXAM010000172.1:0-3684 GCA_036404275.1 Allostellaceae bacterium | reverse complement strand
GCGGCGAGCCCTTGCGCCATGCCGAGGCCGATCCCGCCATTGCCGCCGGTAACGATCGCGGCGCGGCCGGTCAGGTCGAAAAGCGCCATCCCGGCTATCGCGCCCAACATACCGGCTCAGTAAACGCCCTTCAGCGGCGTCGTCTCGCGTTTTTCGACGGTGGCGCCGGCCGCACCGGTGTCGCTCTGGCCAAGCAGCTTTTGCGACAGGCTCTGGTCGGCGACGACGCCGTTCGGGTTCGGCTGCTGCGGGCCGCCGATGTCGGGCAGCCCGCTTTCGCCGCGGCGCAAGCGGAAATCGGCGGCCTCCTTGGTGCCCGCGCCGCCGGGCCCCGCCTGGTCGATGATCTGCTCGGCCTGCTGGCCGGCGCTCTTTTCCTGCGGCCGGGGGGCGCCCGGCTCGGGCGGCCGCAAATCGAAATCGGGCGGGATCGTCAGCGGCGCACGCGATTCGACCGCGAACTCGTCGGGCAAGGTCGGCTCGAGCCCGACCATCTTTTTGAAATCGGTGCAGCCGGTGCCGAACGCCAATCCGGCGATACAAACAACAGCCAAAGCAACCAAACCGCGGCCCGCGCCGCGAACCCGGTATTCCTCAGACATGGCAAAGGTCCCTCCCGCGCGCTATTTAGCGCGCTTGGCGGCGCAGAAGCAACCCGTCGAGCAACATTGCGGCGACACCGACGCAAATCGCGCTGTCGGCCAGGTTGAAGGCCGGCCAATGCCATAGACCGACGTGAAAATCGAGAAAATCGACAACGGCCCCAAGGCGAAGCCGGTCAATGACATTGCCGACTGCGCCGCCGATGATGAGCCCGATCGCGACCGCAAGAAACGGACTTGCCACGCGCACCAGCCACCAGAGAAGTGCGATGACGATCGCCGCGGCGACGAGCGAGAAGAGAAAAGCATTGAGCTCGCCGGCGCCGGTATTGAAAAAACCGAAGCTCATGCCGCGATTGTACGCCAGCACCAGGCTGAAAAACGGGGTCAGCGGCTCGCTCGACGGATGGCCGACAAAAAAGCCGAGGATTGCAGCTTTGCTGATCTGGTCGAGGACGACGACGACAATTGCGACAACGAGCCCGAGCGTCAGCATCAATCCGCGTCCGCCTCGACGACGGTGCGCTCGACGACATCGGCGCAGCGCCGGCATAGATCGTCGTGCCCCGGTTGATGGCCGACTTCGGGCAGGACCCGCCAGCAACGCTCGCAGCGCTCGCCCTCGGCGAGCGAAATGCGCGCACCGATCTCGGGCAGGTCGGGAAGGGTGAAAGCGCCTTCCGCCACCGGTCCCACCCGCACCGCCGCCGCCGAGGCGATGCACAATTCGGCCAGGTCCACTCCGTCGAGCTGCGGCAAAAGCCGCTCGGGGACAAACAGCTCGACCGCCGCCTGCAGGCTCGAGCCGAGCCGCTTGGCGCCGCGCTCGACCTCGATCGCCCCGGTAACGACGCGGCGCAGATCGCGCAACGCGGCCCAGCGCTCGCCGAGCGTGTCATCCCGCCAGATGGCCGGAACCTCGGCATAGCGCTCCAAATGAACGCTGCGGCCGGGCTCGTCGCCATGTCGGGCGAGCCACGCCTCTTCGGCGGTAAAGCAGATGACCGGTGCCAGCCAGCGCACCAGGCAGTCGAAGGTGTGATCGAGCACGGTGCGCACCGCCCGCCGGCGCGGATCGTCGGGCGCATCGCAATAGAGCCGGTCCTTGCGGATGTCGAAATAGAACGCCGAGAGGTCGTTGGCGCAGAAATTATGGAGTGCCGTAAAGAGGTCGTGGAATTCGAACGCTTCGACCGAGGTGCGGACCAGCCGGTCGAGCTCGGCCAAGCGGTGCAAGACCCAGCGGTCGAGCTCGGGCATCGCCTCGATCCCGACCCGCTCGGCCGCGGCAAAGCCGTCGAGCGCGCCCAGCAGATAGCGCAAGGTGTTGCGCAGCCGGCGGTAGATGTCGGCGTGCCGCTTTAGGATCTCGGGGCCGATCCGGACATCCTCGGAATAGTCGGAGCCGACGACCCAGAGCCGCAGAATGTCGGCACCGCTTTCGCGCATCACATCCTGGGGGGCGATGACGTTGCCGAGCGATTTCGACATCTTGCGGCCGTCTTCGTCGAGCACGAAACCGTGCGTCAGCACCGCCTCGTAAGGGGCGCGTCCGCGGGTGCCGCACGCCTCGATCAAGGACGACTGAAACCAGCCGCGGTGCTGGTCCGAGCCTTCGAGATAGAGCGAGGCCGGCCATTGCAATTCCGGCCGCTGCTCGAGCACAAAAGCGTGGGTCGAGCCCGAATCGAACCACACCTCGACAATGTCGGTAACCTTTTCCCATTCCGCGGGATCATAGGCATTGCCGAGAAAATCCCGTGCATCGGCGCTGTACCAGATATCGGCGCCGTGCTGTTCGACGGCGCGGGCGACGCGTTCGACGACGGCCGGGTCGCGCAGCGGCTCGCCGGTCTTGCGGTTGGTGAAGACGGCGATCGGCACCCCCCAGGCGCGCTGGCGCGAGACGCACCAATCGGGCCGGCTCTCGACCATCGCGCCGATGCGGTTCCGGCCTTGCGGCGGGACCCACCGGGTCGCCTCGATCGCCGCCAGCGCCTTTTGCCGCAGCCCGCCTTCCTCCATGCCGATAAACCATTGCGGGGTGTTGCGAAAAATGAGCGGCGCCTTCGAGCGCCAGGAATGCGGGTAGGAATGCACCAGATGACCGCGCGCCAAAAGCCCGCCCGACTTGTCGATCGCGGCGATTACCGCCTCGTTCGCGTCGCCCTCCTTGCCGTCCGGACGATAGACCCGGCGCCCGGCAAAAAGCGGCACGGTCGGCAGGTAGACGCCGTCCGGCCCGACCGTATCGATAACCGGGAGGCCGTGGGCCTGGCCCAATTCCCAGTCGTCGGTGCCGGCATTGGGCGCGATATGGACGAAGCCCGTTCCCTGGTCCGCTTCGACAAATCCGGCCGGCAGCAGCGGCACCTCGAAATCGTAGCCCTGCCCGGCAAGCGGATGGCCTGCGACGGTGCCGGCGAGGGCGTCGCCGGGAAACCGGTCGACAATCGAGAACGCTTCGATACGGGCCTGGGCGGCGACCGCCTCGGCAAGCGTGCCGGCGACCAGCAGAATTTCGCCGGGCCGCGCACGGCTTCCTTCCGCCACCTGATCGACCCGAATCGCGACATATTCGAGCGCCGCACTGAACGCGATCGCGCGATTGCCGGGCAGGGTCCACGGGGTGGTCGTCCAGATCAGCGCCGCCGCGCTCGCGAGCGCCGGCCGCGCCGCATGCCGGATCGGGAAGCGCACCCAGACCGTCGTCGAACGATGGTCGTGATATTCGACTTCGGCCTCGGCGAGCGCCGTTTCTTCGACGACCGACCACAAGACCGGCTTCGAGCCCTTGTAGAGCCCGCCATTCACCAGGAACTTGCCGAGCTCGCGCACGATCTGCGCTTCGGCGGCATAAGCCATCGTCGTATAGGGGTGGTCCCAATCACCGACGACGCCGAGCCGCCTGAAATCGCGCTTTTGCACCTCGATCCAATGTGCGGCAAAGTCGCGGCATTCCTTGCGGAACCGGTCGATCGGCACACTGTCCTTCGATTGGCCGGCGGCGCGGTACTTTTCCTCGACGAGCCATTCGATCGGCAGCCCGTGGCAATCCCAGCCCGGCACATAGGGCGCGTCC
>DASXAM010000171.1:0-8021 GCA_036404275.1 Allostellaceae bacterium | reverse complement strand
CCCGGCTCGCCGACATCCGCGCGATGGGCGGCATCGATGTCGAAGGCGAGGGCGGCGGGTTTGCCGCAATCGAGCACGTCACGCCCGATCTGCGCACCGCGGTCGAGGGGGCCGACGTCATCATCGTCGTTACCGGCGGCGTTGCCCAGGAAACCGTCGCGCGCTCGCTGGCGCCGCTGCTGCGCGATGGGCAGGTCATCCTGCTGATCCAGGGCAACACCGGCGGTGCCCTGATTTTCCGCCGCGCGCTCGCCGCCGCGGGCTGTCGCGCGCAGATCGATGTTGCCGAGATGGACAACTACCCCTATTCGTGCCGGCGGCTGGCGCCGGCGCGGATCCGCCCGGTCGTCGGCAAGCGCTGGCTGCAGATCGCGGCCTTTCCCGGCAACCGCAGCGAGGCGGTATCTGCGCGGCTGGCGCCGCTGTTCCCGCAGGCCGTCGCCGCACCCAATCTGCTCTATACCGGGTTTACCAACGCCAATGCGATGCTGCATGTCGCCAATTGCGTCGCCAATGCCGGGCTGATCGAGCGCGGCGGCGGCTATAAATTCTATGCCGAGGGCGTCACGCCGGCGGTGGCACGGCTGTACGAAGCGATCAATGCCGAGCGGGTCGCGGTTGCGGCGGCGTTCGGGGCCGCGGTCCCCGATCTCGCCGAATGGTTCGACCGGGCCTACGGCGTGCGCGAGGCGAGCCTCGACGCGGCCTGCCGGCGGCTGACTTTTGACAAGAACGGCCCCTACCAGGCGACCGGCACGCCGGCATCGCTCGACCACAAATACATTAGCGAGGACGTGCCGACGGGTCTCGTCCCGATGATGGCGCTGGGGGCCGCCGCCCGGGTGCCGACGCCGGCGATCGCGGCGCTCGTCGAAACGGTTCGACACCTGACCGGCAAAGACTATGCCGCCACAGGCCGCACCCTCGGCCGCCTCGGTCTCGCCGATATGACCCCATCGCAGATCCGGCGCACGGTCGAAATCGGCTTCGGCTAGAGCATGATCCTCGGGAGCTGAACTATTTTACACCGCGCCTCCGCTGCGCTGTCCCGGCGAAAGCCGGGATCCAGGCCGGCCACGGACACCGCCTCTCCCGTTGTCGATCGGCTGATCCGCTGCGATCAACAAATGGGCGTCGCGCGGTGGCAAGGTGGGTCCCGGCTTTCGCCGGGACAGCGGCAGAGCATCTTGAGTGGCGCCTGATGGAGCCTTGCGTTTCTATTTTACAGAATCATGTGCTAGCCGTATCGGGCCGGGAGCACGGTTCGGCTTTATCCTGCCGATTTGCGGCAGCCCCGCCGAAAGCGTGCATCGGCTGTCGCTATCGGATGGACGCAAAGTCAGTAGGTGTATTGACAGCTGTCGTTCTCGCTGCAGGCGGCCTGGTCGGCCCGCCGGAATTCGCGATCCTGGAACTTGTTCTGCGTCATCGTCGTCGCGTCGCCGAATTCCTGATGGACTTCCCCGTGCCAGACCGTCCATTTCCAGATTTTCACGTTGCCCTCGGCATCGACCTGGAAGAGCGGATCGCGCGGGTTATGTGACGGGGTGACGCCAATTTCGACCGTGGCGTCTGCCGAAGCGACCGTCTGGCCGTCGACCTGCACATCGACTTCGACCGTCTTGCTGATCGCGGGTCGGTCGGTGTGCACATCGATCGGCCCGACTTTGATCGTCTTAGTCTTGTCTTTGAGATATTTTTTAGCCTTATCCTTGGCCTTCTTCTTGATCTTGTCGCAGAGGTCGCCGAGCCCGGACGGATCGGTCAGATTGATCGGATCATCGAGAACATAGCCGTAAAGCTCGGTGTCGCCGCCGCCGAACAACAGCGGGTCCTTGGCGGTCCAACGGCCGGTCGCCGGGTCGTAGTCGCGCGCGCCAAAGCGCACCAGCTTTGTATCGGGATCATAGAGGCCGCCGGCAAAGCGAAAGGGCTGCAGCCCCGGATCGGTGTCGCCGGTGACGTTCCCGAACTCGTCATAGGTGATCTGTTCGGCAATGGCTCCGGTGGCGGTGTTGACGATCAGCACCGGGCTGCCGCGTTCGTCCGAAAAGATGCGATAGGTGACTTTGCCCCTCGTGAAATAGTCGGGCGTCGTCGAGTGCGTTGCATAGACGAAGCGGCGCGCGATGCGGTTGGCCCCATCCAGCTGCGCCACGACGGCTTCGTCGTCGTAGAGATAGCCGGTTTTGAGAGCGCCATTGACCTGTCTGCCGACGCGGTGGTCCTCGGCATCGACGATGTAGGTGATATGGCTTCCGCTCGGCAGCTTGACTGAAAGAAGGTTCCCCAACACGTCGTAGCCGTAGGTCGTCGTCTGTCCCCCGGTCTTGCTCGAGGCGAGCTCGCCATTCGCGGTGTAGCCGTAGGTCGTGCCGCCGTATTTGCCGAGCCGGTCCTGGGCATCATAGATGCCGTTCGACTTATTGCCGCCTATGGTTCCGGTGAGGCGATTGGAATTGGCGTCGTAGGTATAGCTGTCGGTCACGCCGTTCTTGACCGCCTCGATCAGCCGACCCGCCGGATCGTAGGCGTACGAGTAGCGGTTCGTGACGCCGGCGATCGTCTCGGATTTGCCGACGATGCGGCCGATGGCGTCGCGCGTGTAGGCGATGCTCCATATCGTGGAGCCGTTGACCCTGGCGGTGTAGCCGGTGAGCTCGCCATAGTTGTTGTAGGTGCGGGTGTCCGAGGTGGTGCCGAGCACGGTGCCGGTGATCAGGCCGTCCTCCGGCCGGCGTGCGATCGTCAAGGACCCGGCCTTGGTCGTGAGCCCATCATCGTCGTAGGCATAGGCGACGCTGTTCGCGCCGTTGACGCTTTGCGACGTCACAAAAAAATCGTTCGAATAGCTCCGTTCGACCGAGCCGGCGACAGTGCCGGACATGGCCGATCGGGTCGGCAAACGGCCCGTATAGCTATAGGCGATCGACTCTTTCGCGGTCGCGGCGCGAGCGAGGCGGCCGGTGGCCGCGTAGGCGAATGTCGTTGTGCCGGTCGGCGCGACGATCGAGCTCAGCCGACCTGCGGCGTCGTAGCGGTATCCGATCGTCTTGCCGTCCGGCCGCGTCACCGCCGTCAGGCTGCGATCGAGGTCGTACGCGTAAGTCGTTGGCCCGGCTCCGGCAACCGGCGGCGGAGTATAGGCGGCTCGCAGGTCCACGGCGTTGTAGCTGAAACCGTGCGCGGGCCTGCCAGGGGGTGTGACAGAGATGAGATTGCCGTTCGCGTCATAGGTATAGGCGATAGCGCGCCCGTCGGGCAGCGTCGCGGAAAGCAGGTTGCCGGCCGCATCGTGCGCGAATTTGGTCGTTCTTCCGATCGCATCCGTGGTGCTTGCGAGGACGCCGTCGCTGCCGTAGCCGAGCGTGGTGGTGCGTGTCCCCTGGGTGGTCGAGGACAGCCGCCCCCGGCTGTCATAGACGAACTCGGTCGGAAGGCGGCCGCCGACCTTGATACGAGTTGCCCGCTCCAGGGCATCGAGCGTCACCGTCGTGGCCCGACCGGCGGGCGACTTAGTGACGAGAGTACGCGTTGCGCCGGTGAACGTCGATTTGGTGGTGCGGCCGTTGACCGTTTCGGTGGCGGTCTCGCTGTTGACGCTGAACGGATTGCCGGGCGTCTTGAGGGTGACATTGCGGCTTGCCGTCGAATTCATTGTCAGGCTGCCTTCGGTCTGCGTCGCGCTCGTGACGACCGGCGCTTGCAGGCCCCATACCGGGTCGGGTCCAAAGGTCTCGCTCAGCGCGGAGGCACCCGGCAATGTGACGCTGCTGGACAGAACTCCGCCCTGCAAGGTCTTTGTCGATCTCGCCTGCAGCCCGTCCGGCCAGGTATTGGCATGTTGCTCGGCGTAGGGATGCGCGCCTCCCTGCACCCAAGAGGCGGTGATCGCGGTCTGGTATTCGCTGGTGCGGCCCATCGCCGTCGTCACGGCGGAAGTGAAGCCGAACCCTGTGGCAACGGCGGTGCGGCCGAGCTTGGTAAAGCCGCCCGCCGGATCGGCGTCTTTCGACAGCCTGCCCGCTCCGTTGTAAATATAGGCGTAAGTATTGCCGTTCGGGTCTGTCCGGGAAGTGAGGAGACCGCTCGCCTTGTTGACAAAGATTGCCGGATGTTTGAGAGGATCGGTGATCCGGCTGAGGAAACCGTGCGCGTCCACCGCCAACGTCGTCCTTTGTCCGTAAGGCGCCACGATCGCGGTCGGGCGTCCGGCGCCATCGCGCTGGATTTTGGTCACATTGCCGCTGGCATCCTTCACGGTCGCGAGCCGGCCTGACGCATCATAGCCGAACTGGTAGACCGTCGCGCCGGTCAGCGGCTTCCGAGTCAAGATGTGCCGACCCGTCGAGAGGTCGAAAACGTACACCTCGGTGCCGTCCTCGGAGGTCACGAGCCGATTGCCGCCAACGCTCAACGGCGTCCCGAGCTGATATCCGTTGCGCTGCTTTCCGTCGCCTTGAAAAAGGGTATTGGTGATCGGATCGTAGACGTGATGCGCGCTCAAGGTCCAGCCGCCGAGCAGCGCCGCGTCGGCGGCGGCCACACCATTGGCCAGGCCGATCTGGGCGCGGTCGCTAGCGTAATGGAGGTGGAAGCTGGTGCCGGCGATCAGGACATCCTCGCCCAGCCGCTGATTTTGGCACCCGATCGTCGAGCCACCCTCCTGATCGCAATCCTCGTCTTCCGTGACGTTGGGCGTCAGCGTGAACTTAAAGTTCCAGCTCGCCGGGGCGGCGGCGGTGGCTGTCAACGCCTGAAACGAGGTAGAGCCGCTGAGCTGCTGGATGTTGTCGGGCAGGCTGAACTTCGGCGGCCAGGTCACGCCGGGGAGCGGGAGCGGCGTGTAAAGGTACTGCAAGGTGTCTGATGTTTCCTCGCCGTCGCACCCCTCGACGGTATGCATCGCGCTCGATATTGCATCCGCCTCGAAGGTGTAGGTCCCGGCGGTGAGATCAAGATTCAGGATCTCATTGGTAGAGCCACCGGTCGGCTTTTGCAGCAGCTGCGTGACGTTCCCCTCGACAAAGCAGGGGCTGGTAAAGGAGTTCGCGAGCGCGACGGCGGTCGGCACAATCGGAGGAAACGAGAACCAGCCGAGCGCCGTGCAGGATTGCGCAGCCGCCGTCCTAAACGATCCAGATGCGGAGGCAGATTGGTTGACGTTGCAGGTATCACCGTTGCCGCTGCCGCAAGACACATTGGCGGCGGTTGCCTCGAGCGTGTAGTCGGCCTGCCACGACGTGACCGGCGAGGTGCATTGCTGCGCGCGCGCAACCGGGCCGCAAATCAGCAGCACCAGCAGGAAAAGAGCGATCGCCAGCCCGGTCCCCGATGCGCTTCCGCGACAGGACACCGCCCCATCATCAGCCATCTCGGCTATCTCCGCATGATGCCGGCGGTGCCGCCCTGGTCGTAGCCGACCGCGACGCGGATATCGACGACCGCGACCTTGCCGGCGCGCACCGCGGCGACCGCTTCGGTCAATGCTGCGACGAGCTTTTTCGGGTCCTCGACCGGGCCGATGCCGATGCAGCCCTGGCCCCGCGCCAAGGTAGCAAGGTCGATATCGGGGTCGCGAATCGATTGCCCGATCCAGCGGTTCTCGACCGGCCGGCCGCGGTCGCGCGCCACCCGCTCCTGGTGCAGCTCGTCGTTGAAGAAGGAGCGGTTGTTGGCGATCACGACCAATAGCGGGATCGAATTGTGCACCGCAGTCCACAGCGCGGTGACACCCATCAGAAAGTCGCCGTCGCCTAAAATCGCGACCGGCAACCGGTCGCTGCCGGTGTCGCGCAACGCCAGTGCGGCGCCGACCGCCATCCCCGGCCCCGAGCCGATGCCGCCGCCGCCATCGGCGCCGAGAAATTCAAGCGGATCACGGAAATCCCACAATTGCTCGCCCCAGGAGAGCGGCAGCCGGATCATCGAGATCGGCGCCCCGGCCAACGCCGCCTTCAACCCCGTCGCCAGCAGCGGCACCTCGATGATTTCGGCGGTGTCGAGCGCCGCCAACGGCGGTGGCGACCGCGGCGCACGCCGCGCCGGTTGTGGTGGGGCGGCGGGCCGCAATTCCTTGACGGCGGTGAGCAAGGCCGGCACCGCAGCGTCCGCCTCGGCCAACAGATAGACATCCGTCGGCGGCAGACCTTGGTAATCCATGCTCCAGCCATTGTGCACGTATTGGTCGGGTGAGACCTGGATCACTTTCCCCGCCGGCACGTTGCCGCGGCAGGCGGCCTTCAGCGTCCCGGCGAGGTCGATCCAATCGAGGCTCAGGATCACATCGGCGGCGGCGACCAATTCGGCGCCGCCGGGGTTGAGCGCCGTCGCGGGACCTGCCGCATGCAGCGGGTGGTCGGTCGGGAACGCCGCACCGGCCTTGCGATCGGTCATGACGCGCGCACCCACCGCTTCGGCCAACGCCACCCGCCGCGCCCAGGCCGCGGGGTCGTGCGAGGCGCGGCCCATCAGGATCACCGGCCGCTCGGCCCTCGCCAATAATTCCGCTGCCTGGCGAACGAGCGCGCCGCCCGGCTCGGGCGAAGCCGGAGGGGCAAAGCGGGCGATGTCGGGCATCGGCGGCACCGCGTCGATCGGATCCTCCTGCAAGGCCAGGTCGAAACTAAGGTAGACCGGTCCGCGAGGTGCGGTTTGCGCGATCATGTTGGCGCGCAACACCGCCTCCTGCGCGGCGCCGATCGATGACGGCTGGTCGTCCCATTTGATGAAATTGCGGATCAGCGCACCCTGATCGCGGGCGGTGTGGATCCATTCGATCCACGGTCGCCGCCGGACCGCATCGAGTGCCCCGGTGGCGCCGAGCACGATGACCGGCACCCGGTCGCACCAGGCGTTGAAGATCGCCATCGTCGCATGCATCAGCCCGACATTGGCGTGGACAAAGACGAGGAGCGGCCGCCCGGTGACTTTGGCCCAGCCATGCGCCAGCGCCACCGCACTTTCTTCGTGCAAGCACAGCAACATGCGCGGCCGCGTGTTGCCGAGATGGTTGACGAGGCTGTCGTGCAGCCCGCGATAGCTCGCCCCCGGATTGAGCGCCACATAGGGGATGTCGAGCGCGCGCACCGCCTGCGCGATCGCGTCGCTGCCCCACACCCGGTTTGACGGCGCGCTCGGCGCCGGCCGATCGATCTCGTTTCCGGCGACCGCGACGGCCCCCTCGGCGGCGTTCTCCACAGCGCTTCCTCCCCAAAACCGCAGGCGCGGGATTACGCCGTATTCCGCCCCAACCGGCAAGAGCGGCCGCGCGGTGACGTTTCCAGGTTGGACGGCTGGTGGCGGGTCGCGAGATTGGCGATAATCCGATTGCCTGCCGCGCTTATAAAGGCGCGATCGAAAAGGGGGCGGCGATGCCGATCCGGCCGAGGCGCGGCATTCCGCCCGTCTTTCACCTGGTGCTGATCAAGCCGACTCATTACGACGATGCCGGCTATCCGATCCGCTGGGTCAAGGCGGCGATCCCTTCGAACACGCTGGCTTGCCTCAACAGCCTTGCCGAAGATGCCGACCGCCGCCGGGTGCTGGGGGCGGGCGTCGCAATCCGCCTCCACACCTTTGACGAAACCAATCAACGCGTCCGCCCGCGGCGTATCATCCGCGCGATCCGCAAAGCCGGCGGGCAGGCGCTGATCGGCCTGGTCGGGGTTCAGTCGAACCAATTCCCGCGCGCCGTCGATCTCGCTCGGCCGTTTCGCGCCGCCGGGCTGCCAGTCTGCATCGGCGGGTTTCACGTTTCCGGCTCGATTGCGATGCTGCCTCAGATGCCGGCCGATATGGTTGCGGCGCAGGCGCTCGGCATCTCGTTTTTTGCCGGCGAGGCCGAGGCCGGGCGTCTCGACCAGGTGATCCGCGACGCGTGGGCCGGCACGCTCCAGCCGATCTACAATTTTATGAGCGAGCTGCCCGGCCTCGAAGGGGAGCCGCCGCCGATGCTGTCGCCGCGCCATATCCGGCGCATCTCGGGCGCGCTGTCGAGCCTCGATCTCGGCCGCGGCTGT
>DASXAM010000170.1:0-37095 GCA_036404275.1 Allostellaceae bacterium | reverse complement strand
TCATGCCCGGCCGAACAGACCGCGCGGTCGCCACAGCAGGATCGCCAGCGCCAGCGCATAGATAAAAAAGGCGCCGAATTGCGGCGCCAGGTATTTGCAGGCGGTGTCGGCGACGCCGATCAGCATCGCGGCGAAAAACGGTCCGCCGATGCTGCCGAGCCCGCCGATCGCGACAACGATCAGGAAATAGACGAGGTTGTTGAGCGCGTAGTTCGGATCGACGGTCAACAAATCCGAGCCGAGCCCGGCGCCCAAGGCGGCGAGCCCGCAACCGAGGGCAAAGGTCGTCCCGAACAGCCGCGAGGTGTCGATGCCGATCGATTGCGCCATGCGCAGATTGTCGACCGCGGCGCGGATCATTGCGCCAAACCGGCTGCGCCCGATGCCGAGCCACAGCGCCGTCACCAGCACCGCGCCGCAGCCGATCAGCAATCCGCGATAGACCGGCACCCGGCCAAAGCCGAGATCGACGCCGCCCTGGAGCGCGGCCGGCAGCCGCAGCGGCACTTGGTTCGGACCAAAGAAATAATGCGCCGCCGCCGTCGCCATAAAAATAAGACCCATCGTCAGCAATACCTGGTCGAGCTCGCTGCCGCCGTAGAGGCGACGGTAAAGCAGGCGCTCAAATGGAATGCTGGCCAGCCCGACCCCGACCGCCGCGGCGGCGAGCGCCAGCGGAAACGGCGCCCCCCAGCGGATCATCAGCCCGGTCACGACATAGCCGCCCGCCATGGCAAAGGCACCGTGGGCCAGGTTGACAAACCCCATCATCCCCATCGTCACCGACAGTCCGACCGAAATCAGGTACAGCACCATGCCAAAGGCAAGCCCGTCGAACGCGATCCCGAGCGCCGCGGCAAGGGTGCCGTGCATCGCGCGCCTGCTTTACTGAGCCGAGGCCGGCCCCCCACCCTAGCCCTCCCCCACATGCGGGGGAGGAAATGGGAGGGGGAGGAGTGGATGAGGGCAGGTCGAAGGAGTCACCACTGATGCCGCCTTCCGTCACCCTGTCACTTCGCCGGGTTCAGCTCCTTCCACGGGTCTTTGACGTTGGGGATTGTGGCGATCTCGACGTTTTGGAGCCGGCCGTCGACCTTTTCGACGCGGCGGATATAGATGTTTTGGACGATGTCGCGGGTGGCGGGGTCGATCGAGATCGGGCCGCGCGGGCTGTTCGGGTCTTTCCAGTGGGAGAAAAACGCCATCGCCTGGTCGGCGGTGAACTTGCCCTTTGTCGCCTTGATCATGTCGAAGATCATGTTCATCCCGTCCCAGCCATCGACCGAGAAGAAATCCGGGATCGCATTGGCGCCGTAAGCCTTTTTCCACTCGGCGAGAAAAGCGGTGTTGGCCGGGCGCTTGCCGGCAACCGAATAGGTGCCGGCGGTGATCAGGCCGAGCGGCGTATCGCCCATATTCGGCAATTCCTCGTCGGGCAACAAATCCTGCGGGCCGGCCACATGAATCCCGGCCTCGCGCAGGCCGAGCTGGGTAATGGCCCGCATCATCGCCGTCGCCTGCGTCCCGGCCGGAACAAAGATAAAGACGATCTGCGGCTTGGCATCCTTGATCCGGCGCACAAACGGGGTGAAGTCGGGGTTCGCCGGGGGAAACCGGTCGGCGCCGAGAATCTTGCCGCCCGCCGCGGTAAACGCCTTGGTGAAGGCCGCCTCGCAGTCATGCCCGGCGATAAAGTCGGTGACCGAGGTATAGCCGGTCTTCCAGCCCTGCTCGGCCGCCCACTTGCCCATCGGGTAGGCCTCCTGCCAAAGCGTGAAGGTGACGCGCACGATGTAGG
This sequence comes from Allostellaceae bacterium, assembly GCA_036404275.1. Lineage (GTDB taxonomy): Bacteria > Pseudomonadota > Alphaproteobacteria > ATCC43930 > CGMCC-115725 > AP-15. The sequence goes on along the minus strand of DASXAM010000170.1, from coordinate 35,297 downwards.
GCGACAAACGCGGGATCGAGACCCCGGCGGCGGCGTTGGTCAGCACCAGCGGCACTTTGGCTTCGGCGGTCAGCGGCGCCACCGCGGTCGCCACCGGCGAGAGGGTGATGCCGGCAAGCAGCTGGACATGGTCGCGGGTGATCAATTCCTGCGCCAGCCGCTTGCCGACCTGCGGGTTCGAGGTGTCGTCGCGCTTCAGGATGTCGAGCTTGACCCCCGGCGGCAATTCCTTCTCGTGCAATTTGATGTAGAGGTCGATGCCCTTCTGCGCCTGGTCCGACACCTGCGCGACAAAGCCCGAATAGCTGTTGATCAGCCCGATCTTGACCGTCTGCGCCGGCGCCGGCGCCGCGGCCAGGGCGACACCAAAAAACGCGGCCGCCAACCCCAAGGTTCTGCGTCCCATCCCGACCTCCCTGTTCGAGTTTTTGTCGTCGGCTCAGGCGCGAGCCATGCCCGCGCCGCCGATATTGTCGCGCCGTTTGGCGGCGGCCGCTGCCTTGGCGAAATCGTCTTCGTCGAAACCGTAGAGTCGGGCGCCGCCGCCGAGGATCGTGCCGCCGATCTCGGGCGTGATGCTCGGATTGTGCAAGACCCGGCTCGATACCTCGGGGAAGCTGGAATCGAAATGCGGGAAATCGCTCGACACACAAATATTGTCGGCGCCGCCCAATAGCTCGACCGTAGCGCCGACTTCGCGCTCGCCGCTCTCGATCGCCGAGAAGCAGTTGCGCTGCCAGTATTCGAACGGCGACAGCTTCAGATAGGGCGCGTCAGCATCGTGGTGCTGGCGCAGATCCCATGCGATCCGGCCGAGGAGGCCGGGGACCCACCAGCTCTGCGCCTCGAGAAAGGCGACCTTGAGCCGCGGATAAAATTCAAAGATGCCGCCCAGCATCAGCGCGATCAACGCCAATTGCATCTCGGTCGAATGGCTGGCGACGTGGCGCATAAAGCGGTTTTCGCCAAAGCGGGGCTCGATCGTCGAATAATAGGAGCCGGTGCCTTCGTGAAAGCAGAGCGGGACCTGCATCTCCTGCAGCATGCCGTAAAGCGGGTCCCAATAGGTCGAGTGCCAATAGCGGCCGTTGACATAGTTCGGCCGGACAAAGGCACCGACCGCGCCGTATTCCTTGACGCAGCGATGCAGTTCCTGACAGGCGAGATTGACATCATGGACCGGCAGCATCGCCGCCATCTTCAGCTGGTCGGGGCTGTGCTGAATGAAGTCGTGCAGCCAATCGTTGTAGGCACGGCAGATCGCGGCCGAGAATTGCGGGTCCATATTGTCGCGCGCCAGAAACGACAGCCCGGCGGTCGGGAACAGCACGGCGATGTCGATCCCTTCCATCTCCATGCCGATGACCTGCGCCTCGGCGTCGTAGCCGCGCTCGACCGCGAAATTGACGTTGGTGTTGGCACGGCCTGAAACCAGTGGCCCGCGGATGCGGTTGTATTGCGAGATGTTGCCGTCGTTGCTGGTCGGCGTACCGTCGAAAAACCACAAGGGCCGCCGCCGCATACCAGTCGGGCCGCCATCGGTCGGCCGCAACGACGAGGTGATCCGATGCTTGAAGCCTTCGTCGAGATACCGGTCGAAGAGGTCGGTCGGCTCCATGATGTGCATGTCGCAATCGACAAAGCGGTAGCCTTCTTTCATACGGCACTCCTTTGGGGCGAAAACCCGCGCGCCGATTTTGCCCGCGCCGGCGGCCGGAGGGCAACCGCCACGAGAGGGCGGGCGGCTCGTCTCCCTGGCGCTCCCGCCGAGCCCGTCAACCAGTCTCGCGACGCCGTGGCGGCCGCAGGCGGCGAAGCCAGCCGCCGCTCTTCTCGCGCAAGGTCTGGAAGGTCACATAGAGCATCGGGATCACAAAGATGCCGATCGCACTCGATGCGATCATGCCGGCAAAGACCGGCGTCCCGACCGAGTGCCGGCTGATCTCGGCCGCGCCCGCGGCGACGACCAGCGGATAGACGCCGAGGATGAAGGCGAACGAGGTCATCATCACGGCGCGAAACCGCATGCGCGCGCCGAGCACCGCCGCCTCGCGGATGTCCTTCCCCTGCTCGCGCTGGTCCTTGGCGAATTCGACGATCAGGATGCCGTTTTTGGCGGACATCGCGATCAGCACGACAAGGCCGATCTCGGCGTAAAGGTCGAGCGAGATGTGGAACAACAGAATGCCGATAAAGGCTCCTAATACACCAATCGGCACCGAGATCAGCACTGGGACCGGGATCATCCAGCTCTCATACAGGCCGACCAGGAACAGGAACGCAAACAGGATTGCGAGCCCGAGAATCAGCCCGGTCTGGCCGGTTGCGGTGACCTGCTGATAGGCAGTGCCGGTCCACTCGTAGCTGAAGCCGGCGGGTAGGGTTTTGGCCGAGACTTGCGCCATTGCCGCCAGCGCCGTGCCGGACGAGGTGCCCGGCGACGGGCTGCCTTGGATTGGGATCGCGCGATAGTTGTTGTAGCGCGTGATGACCTGCGGCCCGACGACGATACCGGCATGAGCGATCGAGGCCAGCGGTACCGTGCCGCCGGTTTTGTTCCGAATATAGATCCGCCATAATGACGAGATGTCGCTGCGATTGGCGGCCTCTCCTTGAATATTGACCTGCCAGACCCGGCCATAAAGATTGAAGTTGTTGATGAAGACTCCGCCCAGTGTTGCCTGCAATGCGTTGAAGACATCGCTGATGTTGAGCCCGAGCGCTTGCGCCTTGGCGCGATCGATATTCAAATAAATGGACGGGTTGCTGGCGGTAAAGGTGGAAAAAACGCGGGTCAGACGAGGGTCGCGATTGGCGGCGGCCAGCAATCCCTGCATGACGCTGTTCATCACGGCCGGGTCCTGGCCTTCGAGGCCTTCGAGCTCGTATTCGAACCCGCCGGTCGTTGAGAGCCCGATGATCGGCGGCAGGTTGAACGGGATCACGGTAGCGGAGCGGATCTCCCGGCCTTCGCGAAAAACGCGCGCGATCAATGCCTGCGCCGAATTGGCCGCACCCGCGCGGCCGGCGAACGGCTTCAATGTCGGTACGATAAAGGCCGAGTTCGGCTCGTTTACGCCGTCGATGATCGAAAACCCGATGATCGCGAAAATGTTCTGCACCTGCGGCATCGCCCGCAACACCGCTTCGATACGCTTTACCGCGTCGCTGGTGCGGGAAACCGAGGCGCCGTCCGGCAACTGCACCGAGACGAAGAAGGCACCCTGGTCCTCCTCGGGCAGAAATCCGGTCGGGGTGCGTGCCGACAGCGCATAAATCGCCGCGGCGGCAGCCAGCACCGCGATGATGCCGAGAACCGATAAGCGCACCAAGCGACCCATGATTGCGGCGTAGCCGTCGCGGACATTGTCGATGCGCCGCAACACCCAGCCCATGACCCCGCGCCGGGCGCCGCGATGGCGCAGAAACACCGCGCACAATGCCGGCGACAAGGTCAGCGCGTTCACCGCCGAGATCGCCATCGCGACGCTGATCGTCACCGCGAACTGGCGAAACAATGTCCCCGAAACGCCGGGGATGAAGGCGATCGGCACAAACACCGAAAACAGCACCAGCGTAATCGCAACGATCGGGCCGGTGATTTCGGCCATGGCCTTTTTTGTCGCTGCGGCCGGCGACAGCTCGGGCTCTTCTTCCATGATCCGCTCGACGTTCTCGACAACGACGATCGCGTCGTCGACGAGAATGCCGATCGCCAGCACCATTGCCAAAAGCGAGATCGTGTTGGCGGAATAGCCCATCATCAGCAGCACCGCGAAGCTGCCGATCACGCTGACCGGCACAGCAACGGCCGGGATCAGGGTGGCCCGAAGACTACCGAGGAACAGAAAGACGACGAGCACAACCAGGGCAAAGGCGATGACGAGCGTGATCAGGACATCATGGATCGTATCGAAGACAAAGGTCGTCGTGTCGTAATTGACGAGATATTTGAGCCCGGACGGAAAGCGCTTGCTCAACCGGTCGAGGTTGGCGCGAACCAGCTTCGCGGTCTGGACCGCGTTGGCGCCCGGCGACAAATAGATGCCGATCGCGACCGCCGGCTTGCCGTTGAGGCGGGCCTCGATATCCTCGTTCTGCGCGCCGAGTTCGACCCGCGCGACGTCCTTTACGCGCAATAGCGAACCGTCGGGGTTGGCCCGCAATACGATATTGCCGAACTGTTCGGGCGTAACGAGACGGCCCTGGGTCTGCACGTTCATCTGGAACTGTTGGCTCGGGCCAATTGGGCGCGCGCCAATGCGTCCGACCGGGGCCACCACGTTCTGTGCCTGGATCGCCGCGATTACATCGGCCGGCGTCAACTGCAAATTGTCGAGTCGGTTGATGTCGAACCAGATCCGCATTGAATAGTTGAGCGCGCCAAAGATATGCGCCTGCCCGACACCCGGCGTGCGCGACAACACGTCGAGCACGTTTATGATCGCGTAATTGGTGATAAACAGCGGGTCCTGCTTGCCTGTTTCGCTGTAAAGCATGATGAATTGCAGGACCGCAGATGATTTCTTCTGGACTGTCAGCCCTTCGAGCTGGACTTCGGCGGGCAGCTGCGAGATCGCGGTCTGGACACGATTGTTGACGTTGACAGTGTCGATGTCGGGATCGCTGCCGAGATCGAAACTGACAGTCAGATTGTAGCTGCCGTCATTGCCGCTGGTCGACTTCATGTAGATCATCTTGTCGACGCCCACGACCTGCGCCTCGATCGGCTGCGCGATGCTCTGTTCGACGACGGCGGCCGAGGCGCCGGGAAAGCTCGCGGAGACCTGGACCTGCGGCGGCACGATGTCGGGGAATTGCGCGACCGGAATGCGGGCCAGCGCGATCAGTCCGGCGATCGTAATGACGAGCGCGATGACGACCGCGAGCCGCGGCCGGTCGACAAAAACCGACGATATCACCGGGTTCTCCCGGCGTCAGACGGTGGCGGACTCGCCGGTCCGGGGGTAACCACCGCACCGGGGCGGACGCGCTGGATGCCCTCGGAAACGACCAGTTCGCCCTCGTTGAGGCCGCTGGTGACAACTGCGATCGACGGCGTGGATTGGCCGAGATGGATGCGCCGCACCTGGGCGCGGTTTTGCGCATCCACGACATAGACATAGTCGCCCTGCTGGTCGGACAGCACCGCCGAGCGCGGAATCGCAAGAACCTCGACCGGCACCACCCCTTCGAGCAAGACGGTCACGAACTCGCCGTCGGTCAGCTCCCGCAGGGGGATTTTGGCGGCCGCTATCCCCGGCAACAGCGGATTGGGGATTACGCCGCGCAACGTTATCGTGTCGGTGGTCTGAGCGACGGTCGGCGACACGTAATCGAGATGACCCACCTGGCCATAGATTTTGCCGGTCGGCAGCCGCAGCTTGATCTGAACGGCGCTGAACCCGCCCTTCGGCACATATTTGTTGCGCAGCTCGAGCCCGGTGCGCAATGCGATCGGGAAGATCACATACATCGGGTCCTGACTGACGAGGGTGGCGAGCGTGCCGCTCGTCGGCGAGACGACATTGCCTTCAGTCACCGCGGTGGCGCTGATCTTGCCGTCGATCGGAGCGCGGATTTCAGTGTAGCCGAGGTTGATCTGGGCCGTTTCCAACTGCGCCTGCGCCCCGGCGATCTGCGCCGCGAGCGAGCGCTCTGAGGCCAGCGCGCTGTCGTAGGTCGATTGCTGGCCGGCCGGCGTCTTCAGCAGATATTGCGCGCGGTCGAGGGTCAGCTGGGCATTCCGGTGCTGCGCCTCCAATTGCGCAACATTGGCCTTGTTGAAATCGACCTGCGCCTGAAACGGCGGCTGCTCGAGCTGGTAGAGCAGCTCGCCCTTTTTGACCTCGGCGCCCTCGACAAACAGGCGCTTTTCGAGAAACGCGGTGACCCGCGCCACCAATGCCACCCGCCCGACCGCCTGAATGCGGCCGATGAACTCGTTGGTCTGGGTGATCTGCTGGCGCTCGGCACGCACCACCCCGACCGCCGGCGGTCCGCCAGTTGTGGTCTGCGCCCGCGCCGCGGCCGCGCCCGTCAGCAGCAGCGCGAGAACCACGCCGAGCTTGACCCTACACCTCATGGCTCGATCTCGCCAACGCGTCTCCCGTCCGGGGGTTCACCCTACCCGTGCGCGGGCGCTCGGGCGATGCTGTTTCGGCGGGTCTTCCCTGGCGGCGGGGATGATGCCAAGCTCGGGCGGCGCACAGGCGGAAGGAGCCGGAGGATGCGCTTTGCCGACAAGGTCGCGTTGATCACCGCGGCGGCGAGCGGGATCGGTCGGGCAACGGCCGAGATCATGGCGCGCGAGGGGGCGATCGTCGTCGCCGTCGACAACCACCGCAGCCGGCTCGACGACACCGTCGCGGCGCTGCGTGCGGCCGGCGGCCGGGCGCAGGCGCAGCTGTGCGACGCGCTCGATGAGGGCCAGGTCGATGCGCTCGCCGCCTCGGTGTCGCAGGAATTTGGCCGCATCGACATCCTGGTCAACGCGGTCGGCGGCAGCACGATCATCGCCCATCCCGGCGCCGAGATGGACCAGCTCAGTCTCGGCGATTGGCGGCGGCTGATCGGGTTCAACCTCGACGGCACGTTTCTGTTCTGCCATGCGGTGGCGCCGGTCATGAAGCGGCAGCGGCACGGCAAAATCGTCAACATCTCCTCGATCGCCGGCCGCGGCCTTTCGGTGTCGAGCAGCGCCGCCTATGCCGCCGCCAAGGGCGGGATCATCGCCTTTACCCGCAAGATCGCGCACGAACTCGGCCCCTGGGGCATCAACGTCAACGCGATCGCCCCGAGCCGCACCTTGACCGAGCGCATCCGCCCGCGCTGGGAGCAGCAGAGCCCGGGGGACCAGCAGGCCGAGATCGCGCGCACACCGCTGCGCCGCATCGCCGAGGCGCCGGACCAGGCGAAGGTGATCTGCTTCCTCGCCTCGAGCGACGCCGATTTCGTGACCGGGGTGACGATCGACGTGACCGGCGGCAACTGACCGCCACTCCCAGACAAGGAAAAGGAAGAACGCAATGGCGACCTATGTGCTGATTCACGGGGCCTATCAAGGTGGCTGGATCTGGCAGCCGACGGCAAAACGGCTCGAGGCCGCGGGGCACCGCGTTTACGCGCCTTCGCTCGACGGCTGCGGCGACCGGCGCCACCAATTGCGCGCCGGCATCACCGTCGAAACGCATGCCGCCGATATCGCCGAGCTGTTGTTTTACGAGGATCTGAATGATGTCGTGCTGACCGGGACCAGCTCGGGCGGCATGGTTTTGTGCCGGACGGCGGAAATGGCGCGCGAGCGGATCGGCCGCCTCGTCTTTGTCGATGCGCTGGCGCTGACCGATGGCGAGCGGGTCAGCGAGATCGTCAACCGCCCGACGCCGCGAGTCTCGACCCCGCTCGCCGTCGCTCCCTCGCGCGAGGACGCCGAGAACCGCAGCTTTGCCGATCTCGCACCCGAGCTGCGCGCCTTTGCGCTCGCCCGCTATACGCCGCATCCGGTTGCCGCTCTCGAAGCGCCGGTATCGCTGAAAAGCTTCTGGTCGCAGCAATGGCCGGGAACCACGGTGATCCGCTGCCGCCGCGCCGCCAACCCACCGGAAGCGCATCAGCGCCGTACCGCCGAAAAGCTCGGCGGCAAATACCTCGAAATCGACGCCGGTCACTATCCGATGCTCTCCCACCCCGACATTTTAGCGCCGCTTTTGATGCAAGCGTGACGATCCGGCAATCCGCTGCAACCGAGCGCTCACAACCGCCGGCGTACCACGACCGGGCGCAGACCCGGAACCGGCTGCGCCAGGCCCGGTTGATAAGGATGAGAGACCGAGCAGGCGATATGGCGCGCAAACGCAGCACAAGGGCGACCAAGGGACGACACGGCTCCCGAAGCGCCGGCCGGAACGACCGGCCGAGCCGAGAGGCGGGCGGGCAAAAATACTGGTCGGCGGAGGTCATGCAAAAGAGCGACGCGCTCGATCTTGAGCCCGGCGCCTTCGCCAAGGACGATCCGAAAGAAGTGGCGCTGTCGCTCAAGCGCTCGGCCGAAGAGAGCACGCGGCGCAAATCCGGTCCCTACCGCTCGGCGATGTCGATGCTGACCTTTTTTATCAACCGCGCCGGCCGCAACCTGTCGGACCGGCGCCGCCGGATCCTGGAACAGGCAAAGGACGAGCTGCGCCGACTGTTCGGCCGAGCGTGAGCCGGGCCAACTCATAACGTTGCTTCTCGCCGGCGGCACCCGCGAGCCCACGCCGCACGGGGAAATCCGGGCTAGCCGCGCAAGTGGCAGGCGACCCGATGGCCGGGCGGGCCTTCCTTCAAGGGCGGCACCTCGGTCGCACATAACGGCAATTGGCGGATCGGGCAACGGGTATGGAAATGGCAGCCGGTCGGCGGCCGGATCGGGCTCGGCACCTCGCCTTCGAGCCGTACACGCGGGCGTTTGACCGCCGGGTCGGGGATCGGCACCGCCGACAACAGAGCCTCGGTATAGGGGTGCAACGGCTTGGTATAGAGGTCGCGCGCCGGGGCGATCTCGACGATGCGGCCCAGATACATGACGGCGATGCGGGTGCTGATGTGGCGGACCACCGAGAGGTCGTGCGCGATAAACAGATAGGTCAGGCCGAATTGCTGCTGCAAATCTTCGAGCAAATTGATGACCTGCGCCTGGATCGACACGTCGAGCGCCGAGACCGGCTCGTCGCAGACGATCAGCTTGGGCGACACCGCGAGCGCACGGGCGATGCCGATCCGCTGGCGCTGGCCGCCGGAAAATTCGTGCGGATAGCGCCGCATATGGTCGGCGCGCAATCCGACCGTTTCCAGGAGCTCGACGACGCGGTTTTCGAAATCGCGACGGTTGCCGGCGAGCTTATGGATCGTCAGCGCCTCGCCAATGACCGCTCCCACCGTCATGCGCGGGTCGAGCGAGGCGTAGGGGTCCTGAAAGATGATCTGCATGTCGCGGGTGAGCGCGCGGAAGGCCGCCGGCGACAGCGCCGTGACGTTTCTGCCCTCGAACCAGATTTCGCCCGAGGTCGGCTCGACAAGGCGCAAAATGCAGCGACCGGTCGTCGATTTGCCGCAGCCCGATTCGCCGACGAGACCCAAGGTCTCGCTGCCGCCGATGTCGAAGCTGACTCCGTCGACCGCATGCACACGCTCGGTCTCGCCCGACAGCAAACGGCGCCGCACCGTGAAGTGCTTGACCAGCTCCTTGACGCGCAGTAGCGGCCCGGACATCGCGCCTTCTTTCACGGCAGCACGCAAGCAACTTTGTGGCCGGGGGCGATTTCGCGCAACGGCGGGGTCGCGGTCGTGCAGATTTGCCGGGCAAAGCGGCAGCGCGGGGCGAAGCGGCAGCCCGGCGGCGGATCGACCAGGCTCGGCACCACGCCGGCAATCGCTTCGAGCCGGGCGGCGCGTCCGCCTTCGGCGTCGAGGCGCGGGATCGAGCGGATCAGCCCCTGGGTATAGGGGTGCTGCGGCCGGGCGAACAGCTCGCCGACCGGCGCTTCCTCGACCACCTTGCCGGCATACATCACAACGACCCGTTGCGCGGTCTCGGCCACCACACCCATCGCATGGGTGATCAGCAAGACCGCCATGCCGAGCCGCGTTTTCATCTCGGCCAACAGGTCGAGGACCTGCGCCTGGATCGTCACGTCGAGCGCGGTCGTCGGCTCGTCGGCGATCAGCAGCTTGGGGTTGCACGACAATGCCATCGCGATCATCACCCGCTGGCGCATCCCGCCCGAAAATTGGTGCGGATAATCATGCACCCGGCGCTCGGGGTTCGGGATCCGAACGAGCCGCAGCATCTCGATCGTCCGGTCCCGCGCCGCGCGCCGGCCGAGACCCTCGTGCAGCTGCACTACCTCGCCGATCTGCGCTCCGATCGTGTAGACCGGGTTCAACGAGGTCATCGGCTCCTGAAACACGATGCCGATTTCCTTGCTGCGGATTTTGCGCATCTCCTGCGCCCCGAGCGGCACCAGGTCGCGGCCCCGCCAGCGGATCTCGCCGGCGACGATGCGCCCCGGCGGCATCGCGATCAGCTTCAAGACCGACATCGCGGTCACGGTCTTGCCGCAGCCGGATTCGCCGACGATCCCCAGGGTCTCGCCGCGATCGACGGCGAGATCGACGCCATCGACCGCCTGCACCACCCCGTCATCGGTGGCAAAATGCGTCTTGAGGCCGCGGATCTCGAGCAGCCGCTCGGCGCCCGCCGCCGGCACGTCACATCACCCGGCGCGGATCGAGCACGTCGCGCAACCCGTCGCCGATAAAGTTTATCGAGAGCACGGCAAGAAATACAGCGCCGCCGGCAAACAGAGCCCAATGCGGCGCAATGTCGAGATAATCCTTGGCATCGAACAGGATGCGGCCCCAGGTCGGGATGTCGGGCGGGAAACCGAGGCCGAGAAACGACAGCGTCGATTCGGCGATGATCGCAAAGCCGACATCGATGGTGCCGGCGACAATGACCGGTCCGAGCGAGTTCGGCAGAATATGGCGCACGACGAGGCGCAGCCGAGTGGCGCCGAGCGCGCGCGCCGCCTCGACAAACTCCTTTTCGCGCAATGACAGAAACTGCGCGCGCACCAGCCGCGCCACCTGCATCCAGCGGAACCCGCCGATCACCGCGACGATCAAGATAAAGACGCCAAGCTCGGGACCGACCAGCGTCTTCAGCGCGTCGCGAAAGAGGTAGATGATCAACAGCAGCAGCGGCAGAGGCGGCAACGACAAAAACAGGTCGGCGAGCCACATCAGCGCCATATCGACGACCCCGCCGGAGGTCCCGGAGACGGCTCCGACGAGAGTGCCGACGATGACCGCGACCAGCATTGCCGCGAGCCCGACCGACAGCGAGATCCGCCCGCCATAGAGCATGCGTGCCAACAGGTCCTGGCCGAGGTCGTCGGTGCCGAGCGGATGAGTCCATGACGGCCCGGAAAGCTGAGCGGCAAAATCGATGTCGTTGATCGGCACCCGCCAGATAAGTGGGCCAAAGGCCACGGCGAGGATCATCAGCAAAAGAATGGCGGAGCTCACGAGTGCCAGCCTGTGCCGGCGAAACCGGCGCCACGCCTCGCTGCCCGGCGAGGCGTAACGCGGGGCGGCGACGCCGATCGGCTCGCCGCTAGCGATAGGCGACGCGAGGGTCGAGCCAGCCATAAAGAATGTCCGCGATCAGGTTGAACAAAACGACGAGACAGGCAAATACAAACGTCACCGCCATAATCACCGGCGTATCGTTGGCCAACATCGAGCCGATCAGCAGCGAACCGATGCCCGGCACGCGAAAGATCTGCTCGGTGACGATGGCGCCGCCGAACACCGCCGGGATGCTCAACGCGACCAAGGTCACCACCGGGATCAGCGCGTTGCGCACGACATGCTTGATGATCACGACGTGCTCGGCGAGCCCTTTGGCGCGGGCCGTGGTGACATGGTCGAGGCGAATCACGTCAAGCACTGCCGAACGCACATAGCGCGTCCAGGACGCACCCTGGGCCAGCCCTAGCACCATCACCGGCATCAATGCCTGGCGGAATTCCTGCCAATACCAATGCCACCCGGTGCTGCCGAGATCGGTGCGGTACACAAAGGGCAGCCAATCGAGATAAATGCTGAACAACAGAATAAACAGGATTCCCGTGAAAAACGTCGGCAGAGAAAATCCGACAAACGCCAGGGTGCTGGCGATCTGGTCGAAAAACGAATAAGGCCGCATCGCGGAATAGACGCCGACCGGCAGCGCTACCAGCAGCGCCAATACTTGCGACGAACCGATGATTCCCAACGTCGTCGGCAAACGTTGCATGATCAGCGCGCCGACATCGACTCTGCTGACAAAAGAAAAACCCCAGTCGCCGTGCAGCATCGCCACCAGCCAATGCAGGTAGCGCAGCATGATCGGATCGTCGAGCCCGAATTTGGCGCGCAGCGAGGCGGCGACCGAGGGCGGGATGTTGGGGTTGGCGGCGAGCTCCTGAAACGGGTCGCCCGGGGCGAGCGCCAGCACCGTGAACAATACCAAGCTGATGCCGAGCAGGCTCGGCACTGCAATAGCGAGGCGTCTTAAGAGATAGCGGCCCATGCCAGGGCGCTCGAAGAGACCCCGCTCACGTCTCCCGGTACCAGTTGCGAAGGTCCGACAGCACGTTGTCCCAGCCGCTGAGCGACGCACGCAGCTGGCGCGACATCGCCGACACAGCCGGGCGGTAGACCACCGGGATCACCGATTGGCCGTTGATCACCAAATCGTTCATCTTGATGAAGAGAGCAGCGCGCTTGACCGGGTCGAGCTGGTTTTCGGCGTCGTGATACGCCTTGTCGTATTCGTCGCTGCGCCAGCGCACAATGTTGCGGCCCTGCCATTTGTTGGCTTTCGAGGCGACCTCCCATGAGGCGAACTGGCGCATGAAGACGCCGGGATCGGGCTCGCCCATCGTCACGGTGTACATCTGCATGTCAGTATAGAAATGCGAATAAGTGTCCGGGTTCGCCACGTCGGACGAGAAATATACCGACGCTGTCACGGATTTGAGCTCGATATCGATGCCGGCCTTCTGGCAGGCCTGCTTGACGATTGCCTGGGTTTTTTGGCGCGGTGCGTTAATCGAGGTCTGATAAACGAGCTTCAGCTTTTTCCCGTCCTTGGCGCGGGTGCCGTCGGCGCCCTTTTTCCAGCCGGCTTGCTCCAGGATCTGATTGGCCTTGTCGATATTGAGCTCCCAGTGCGTGTTTTTTGAAACAAAGCGCGCTGGGTTGTTGACCATGTTCGCAGTGGCGATCCCGGTGCGTCCGTAGATGTGGGCCTCGACCGCGCCGCGATCGACGAGCAGGTTCATCGCTTGCCTCACCGCCGGGTCGCTGAACAGTGGATGCTTGGTCTTGATGCTCGACCGTTCGCCGTCCACTTCGGTCCACGGGTCGGTGTTGTTGAGCTGGATGTGCTCGACATTGCCACCTTGCACGATAACCACCCGGCCCTTGGCGTCGCCGCCTTTCTCCAGCCGGCGCAGGATGTCGTCCTCCACCTGGAGGTTCCAGGCATAGTCGTACTCGCCGGTCTGGATCACCGCACGCGCCGCCGAGACGGCGTCGCCGCCGCCCTTCACTTCGATCATGTCGAAATAGGGCCGATTCGGCAGGTGGTAGTCGGGGTTCCGCGTGCCGCGGACGAGGTCGCCCGGCTTGAAGTCAACAAAGCGGTAAGGGCCGGTGCCGACCGGCTTCAAATTCGTCGGCGCATTGCGCGAGGCGGCGCCCATGTATTCTTCGAACAAGTGCTTTGGGATGATCATGCCACGCTGGCCGACAAAGGCGTCGGCCCAGAACGGGGTGGGCTTGGCGAACTGCACCTTGACTGTCAGCGGATCGACCTTTTCGACCTTGATGTCTTTATAGCTGCCGATCGTTGTCGCGGCGGTCGCCGGATCGGAGGCATATTGCCAGTTGAACACGACATCGTCGGCGGTAAACGGCTTGCCGTCGTGCCAGTGGACACCGTCCTTCAATTTCCAGGTAACCGATTTGCCGTCGGCCGCGACGCCACCATTCTCGCCATCAGGAATCTGGGCCGCGAGCACCGGCGTCAGGTTGCCGTCTGGGTCCCAGGCTGCAAGCGGCTCGTAAAACACGCGTGAGCCTTCCTGATCCTTGGTCCCCACCGCAAAATGCGGGTTGAGCAAGGTCGGGCTCTGCCAGAACAACGTCTTGAGCGTTCCACCGCCGCCGGCCTTGGTCGGCTTGTACGGGGTTTGGCTCGCCGGCTGTGCCAAGCCGACCGCGCTCAGCAGCTGGGTGGCGACCGGTGTCGCGAGGCCAGCCCCGGCCAGGCGACGGACAAACGCGCGCCGGGACAGACGGCCTTTTTTGACGCCGGCGATCAGCTCGCGCAATTTTCGCTCGTCCATGGAACTCCCCTGGCCGGCGCCTCGTCTGATGGTTGATCGGGCCCGCGCCAAACGCCGGCGGCGGCGCGACACGCCGTTTTAACGCGGTATCGCGGCCGCAACCATCAGCTTTTTGACGCCTTTGGCCGCAACGCGCGATATTCTGACCTATTCGAGAACGATTCGCGTTCCACGCGCCCCGTTCAACAAACGTTTCAGGTGAAAGCTGACCAGCGGGTCACCGTGGCGTTGACCGAGTAGCGCGGCAAAGGCCGGCGTCGCCTCCGCGTCCTCGACTTCAAGCTTGGCAAAGGCGTCAAGATAGGCGCGGGTCGACGGATCAGCATAATCCGTGACGCAGAGCGGTTCCCATGCACGCAGTGTCTCGCTGCGCCCGCGCAGCAGCAAGTCGCCGACCGGACGTCCGGTAAAGCCGGGGACGCGGCTTGCAACACTGTCGCCGACGCAGATCCGCGTCCCCAATTCTTTGTTTGCCGCTTCAAGCCGGGCGGCGGTGTTTACCGTGTCACCATAGGCGGTGTAGTCGAAGTAACGGCCGCCGCCGAAATTGCCGACGATCGCCGGCCCGGCGTCGAGGCCGAGACGGGTTTCGCCGGGATCAACGCCCTGGCCGCGCCAGCGCTCGCGAAAGGCTTGCGCGCAGGCATCGAGCTCGAGCGCGCAGGCGACCGCGCGGGCGGCGTGGTCGGGCTGGTCAGTGGGCGCACCGAACAGCACGTGCATCGCATCGCCGATGATTTTGACGACGGTCCCGCCATGAGCGAAGACGATGTCGCTCATGCCGCCGAGATAGTCGTTGAGGAGCGGCGCGATCGTGGTCGGCTCCAGGGTCTCGACCAAGGAGGTGAAGCCGGCGATGTCGGTGAACATTGAAGTGATCTCGCGGCGCTGGCCGCCGAGGTCGAGCGCGCCCGGATCGCTCGCCAAACGTTCGGCCAGATTGGGCGAAAAGTAGCGCGACAACAGCGCCTGCGCTCGCTCCGCCTCAGCCTGCCGCCGCCGCGCCTCGCGCAGCACCCCGATATGGTGCAAGGTCTTGTCGATCGTGGTTTCGAGATCGGCGAAATCGATCGGCTTGGTCACGAAATCGAAAGCGCCGCGGTTCATTGCGGTGCGAATGTTGATCATGTCGCCATAAGCCGAGACGATGACCGTCGACAGCTCGTTGTCGGCCTCGCGGATCTTCTGCAGCAGGGTGAGCCCGTCCATCCGCGGCATGTTGATGTCGCTCAACACCATGTCGACGCCGTGGCCGTTTTGCAGCATGTCGAGCGCCTCGACGCCGTCATGGGCAAAGACGAAATCGATTTCGCCGTCGCGAATGCGCCGCCGGAACCGCTGCCGCACCAAGGTTTCGAGGTCGGGCTCGTCATCGACGACGAGGATCTTCGCGGTCATGGCGCGGCGCCTGTCGGAAGGCTCGGCGCGAGCACCGAGACACGCGGCAAAGTGATCGTAAACTCAGTGAATTCGCCTGCTTTGCTGTCCATGACGAGCCTGCCGCCATGTTGCTTGACGACAATGTCATGGCTCAGGGAAAGCCCGAGCCCGGTCCCTTCGCCGGCTGGCTTGGTTGTGAAAAATGGCTCGAAAATCTTGGCTTTTACCGTTTCGGGGATGCCCGAGCCGTTGTCGCGCACCCGGATCTCCACCTCCTCGCCAAGATTTCTGGTCGTCACGGTCAAGGTTGGCTCGTAGGCCGCATCATTTCCGCCGCGTTGGCGCTGCCGCACCGCGTAGAAGCCGTTGCCGATTAGATTTAAGAGGACACGGGTGAATTCCTGCGGGTAAAGATCAATCTCGCCGGCCGCCGGGTCGAAATTGCGGTGCAAGGTAACGTTGAGCTCCGAGCTTTCGGCGCGCGCACCGTGATAAGCGAGGTTCAATGCTTCCTCGACCGCGGCGTTGAGATCGACCGGGCGGCGCTCCCCGCTGCCGGAGCGAGAATGGAGCAGCATGTTGCGCACGATGCTGTCAGCGCGCTTACCGTGCTCGACGATCTTATCGAGATTGCCGCGCAAGGTATCGGTCAAATCGTCGATATCGGCGCGCGCGGGTGCGGGCAGCGTGACGCCGTCGGCGTCGATCACCCCCTTCAGCTCGCCCACCAGCTCGCTCGATAGCTCGGCAAAATTATTGACGAAATTCAACGGATTCTTGATCTCGTGTGCGATTCCAGCGGTAAGCTGGCCGAGCGAAGCAAGCTTTTGCGTTTCGACGAGCCGGTCCTGCGCTTTGCGCAGATCGGCGAGCGCCCGCTCGGCGGCGAGCCGCGCCTCGCGCGCCTCCAGTTCGCGGGCGAGGACCGCCTCGGTGCGGGCCTCGACCTTGGCTTCCAACGTGTCGTGCGATTCCTGCACCTTCGCCGCCATTTGGTTGAACCGATCGGCCAGCGTTTCGATTTCGTCGCCGGTATGAATCTCGATCGGCAGACCGCGCTCGCCCGAGCCGAGCCGGTCGGCGCCGGCCTGCAGCCGGCGGATCGGCACCACCATGCGCCGCGCCAACGCCGCACCCGCCGCCGCCGCGAGCAGCAAGCCCACCGCCAGCAGCGCCGCCATCCTCCACAGCGAGGCATAGACCGCGGCCAGCGCCTCGCGCAGTGGCATTTCGACAAACACGGTCCAGCCGAGCTGTGCAACCGGGGCGTGCGCCGTCAGCACGCTCCCGCCCGAGGGCCCCATCGCACGATGATCGCCGTGTCGTGAACCGGCGAGCGCCGCTTTCACCTGCGCCGATTGCGACAGATCGGTATTGCGCAGCACCAAGCTCAAATCGGGATGGGCGATTAGCCGCCCTCGTGCATCGACGACGTAAGCGTAGCCGGTTCGGCCGACTTGGGTCGCGGTGATCAGGTCCCAGATGAATTTGAGATTGACCTCTGCCACGGTCACGCCGGCGTGCTTGCCGACATGCGCGACCGAAATCGTCATATAGGGCTCGGACTGGTTGCGAAAATAGACCGGGCTGAACCAGACGCCGTTGGCCTCCGCTTTGGCAAAGCGGGGGTCAGCGCTGTCGTCGGTGCCGCTGCCGACGACATCGGGGGCGAGCCGTGACAGCTTCAGCTCTTCCTTGCCGTTGCCGGCGATCTGAGTGATCTCGGTGATGGCCGGTACTTCGCGCAACAGCCGGATAAAGTCGTAACGCCGCTGTTCGAGCGGCAACGCGCCCCATTGCCGCGGCGTGGTCCAGCCAAGCTGCTGCTCGATCTCGTTGACGAATTCTTCGATGCGCTGGGCGGCGGCCTGCGCTTTTTCCTGCTGCGTGACGATGGCGGCGCGCTCGGCCTCGCTGTAGCCGAGCCACATATCGAGGATGCCGTTGACCAGCAGCACGACGCTGACGAGGCCGACAAAGGCGAGCGCCAATTTGAGCGCGAGCCCCATCCGCAGGCGTCGTCGCGTCTGTTCGCCGGCAACCTCGGTCAAGTCTAATGCGATACCGCGTCTGGCGAGCAATTGGGGACGGCTCCAGCTATTCGGCAACGCTGTCGGCGCGCAGCGGCGGTATGGCTCCGGCCGCTGCGATCGCCGGGTTCAGCAGAAGACCTGCGGCCGACCCAATAAATTCCATTGAAAAACCTCAATGCCGCGGGTCACCAACCATACAACCAAATGACGCGGCAGACGAGATGCCTCGATCGGGGAGACATCACGCCCCGGTGAGGCTAAGCTTCGCAACCTGCTTCCGGGACCAGGCCATGGCTCGACCACCCTATGTCCTGGCCATCGACCAGGGCACGACCAGCACTCGCGCGATCCTGTTCGAGGCAACAGGTGGGGTGCGATCAGCGGCGCAGCGCGCGCTGGCACAGCATTATCCGCAGCCCGGCTGGGTCGAGCACGATCCCGAGGAGATTTGGCAAGGGGTCCTCGCTGCCGGCCGCGAGGCAGCCGCGGCCGCCGACGGTCCGATTGCCGCGATCGGTATCGCCAACCAGCGGGAAACAACGGTCATTTGGGAGCGAGCCAGCGGCCGCCCGGTACACCCGGCGATCGTCTGGCAGGACCGGCGCACCACGGAGCTGTGCGCCGATTGGCGGGCGCGGGGGCTCGACGAGACGGTAGGCCGCCGCACCGGGCTCGTCATCGACCCGTATTTCTCAGCTTCCAAGATTTGTTGGCTCCTCGACCGCGTGCCGGGTCTACGCCGCCGTGCAAAGGACGGGGAGCTGGCCTTCGGGACGATCGACAGCTTTCTGTTATGGCGCCTCTCGGGCGGCACGCGGCACGCGACCGATCCGACCAACGCGGCCCGGACGATGCTGTTCGACATCGAACGCCTCCACTGGGACCAGGAATTGCTCGCTGCGTTCGACATTCCGGTGGCGCTGCTGCCGGAAGTTCTCGATACCGGCGCCGATTTCGGAGAAACACCGGCGGCGCTCTTCGGCAGCGCCATCCCGATTGCGGCATTGGCCGGCGACCAGCAGGCGGCGCTGATCGGCCAGGGCTGCTTCGCCCCCGGCATGATCAAATCGACCTACGGCACCGGCGCCTTCGCGCTTCTGAACGTCGGCGCCGCACCCGCGCGTTCGCAGCACCGGTTGCTGACGACGCTCGCCTATCGCCTCGGCGGCCGTACCACCTATGCTTTGGAAGGAAGCATCTTTACTGCCGGGGCGGCGGTGCGTTGGCTGCGCGACCGGATCGGCGCGATCGCTTCAGCGGCGGAGGCCGGCGATCTCGCGGCAATTGCCGACTCGCGTCAGCGCGTATATCTGGTCCCGGCCTTTGCCGGGCTCGGCGCCCCCTATTGGGCGCCGCAGGCGCGCGCCGCGCTTGTCGGGTTGACCGCCGATTGCGGGCTCGCCGAGATCGCCCGAGCGGTCCTTGAAGCGGTCGGCCACCAGACACGCGACCTGGCGGTGGCGATGGCGGCCGATGCCGGCATCGAGATCGGCGCCTTACGCGTCGATGGCGGCATGGCGGCGAGCGACTGGACCATGCAATTTCTGGCCGACATCGTGCCGGCCACTGTCGAGCGTCCGGCCGTCATCGAGACCACCGCGTGGGGTGCCGCTTATGTCGCCGGGCTGATCCGCGGGGTCTATCCCGAGCCCGAGACCATGGCTGCGGCGTGGCGAGCCGAGCGACGCTTCACGCCGCAAATGCCCGCGAACGAGCGTGAAGAACGCTATGCCGGCTGGCGCCGCGCGGTTGCCGGCGCGCTCGCGGCCGCGCCCGAACAGTGAGCAACGGAGACGCCGATGACAGAGACCGAAGCCTGGCCCGCGCTGCCATTCGCCGCATGGCGCGACACCTGCACCACCTTGCACATGTGGACGCAGGTAGTCGGCAAGATCCGGCTGGCCCAGGCGCCGCCGGTCAACCATTGGTGGCAGGTGCCGCTCTATGTGACGAGCCGCGGCCTTACCACCTCGCCCATGCCTTACAGCACCCGCACATTCCAGATCGATTTCGATTTCATCGCTCATCGTCTGGCGATCCAAACCAGCGACGGCCGCATCGACGGTTTTGCCTTGCAGCCGCAGGCGGTCGCCGATTTCTACCAGGAAGTGCGCGACCGCCTGCGCGCGCTCGGCCTCGACATCGCAATCTGGACGACGCCGGTCGAGGTCGCCGAGCCGGTCCGGTTCGAGGAAGACCGTAAGCACAGCGCCTACGATCCCGACTACGCCAACCGCTTCTGGCGCGTCCTGGTGCAAGCAGACCGGGTGTTCACCGCCTTCCGCGGCGGCTTTATCGGCAAGGCGAGTCCGGTGCATTTCTTCTGGGGCAGCTTCGACCTTGCGGTGACCCGTTTTTCCGGACGCCGGGCGCCGCCGCATCCGGGCGCTCCCAACATCGCCGATCGGGTGACCCGCGAGGCCTATTCGCATGAAGTCAGCAGCTGCGGTTTTTGGCCGGGCGGCGCCGGCTTGGAACAGCCGATCTTCTATTCCTATGCCTATCCGCAACCGCTGGGCTTTGCCGAGGCATCGGTCCGCCCGGCTCCGGCGACCTACAACCGGCAATTCGGCGAGTTCGTCCTGCCCTACGATACCGTTCGCACGGCCGCGGCGCCCGATGCGATGCTGCACGAGTTTCTACAGACGACTTATGACGCTGCGGCCGAGCTGGGACAATGGGACCGCGCCGCGCTCGAGCTTCGGCACGGGCCGTGAACCTGCTCGGCCCGCCCCCCGATGCCGGCTCGGGAGAGGTGGTCAATCGGATGCTGGCGCGGCCCGGTCTGCAGATCGAGCGCATCTCTCGCGCGGGCAGGCGAGCCCGCCCGGCTTCTGGTACGACGAGCCGCGCGGCGAATGGGTGCTGCTGCTCGCCGGCGCCGCGCGGTTGCGCTTTGCCGATGAACCCGAACCGCGCTGCCTTGCTGCGGGCGATTGGATCGATATTGTGCCGCATCGCCGCCATCAAATCGACTGGACCGATCCCGATCGCGCGACGATCTGGCTCGCGGTCTTTTACGGCTAGCAGGTCCGCAACCGCCAGTTTCACAATTTGTAGCCTTTTTGCAACTGTTGCTAAATTACCGCAGCTGACAGAAAAGCCACGCCGAGGCTTTGGCCTCGATTGACACCGAATCAGCGGCCGATAGTCTTCCTGGTGTCGAATGCGTATCGCGCGCTGTATCGACCGCCGGTCGATAAGTAGTGGGCAAAATTTCGCCCAAAGGGTTGCATCGAACGGAGGTAGCGCGGGAGCGTGGGCGCGGCGGTAGCGGGGAAGTTCGGCCGCTTTATGGCGGCCTGACGAGCGGGGGCAAAGTGGACCAATTGTCCAAAGAGACGAACGTTGTGGCGTTTCCGTTACGGGCGCTCGGGGGGACATCGGCAGGCGATCGGTCGGGGTTCGCGGCGCCGTGCCCGTACGAATTTACGGAGGAGGAGCTGGCCGCCTTGTGCCGCTGGTTCTCGGCGATGAGATACGCCTTTCCCGGCACCGAGGGCATCATGATGGTCAGCCATCAGGAGAACTATTCGGCGGTCGGGCTCTATAATCCGGCCGGCGGCGCGCCAAACTGTCTCGTCGCGAAGCACGAGGTCGGGGGCAACCCCCGCTTTTTCTGGTCGACCGAATTCGATCGTCCGCACCCGATCAACGGGCTCTCGGAGATTACCGACGCTCATATCCGGGCTATTCGGCCGCCGCGCGATGAGAAGGGCTGGCTCGACCCGAGCGGCTGGATGGGTGTCTACGCTTCGCGCTTGATTGCAACCCAGCTGCAAGTGGTCTAGCCGGGAGGCGCTTGTGTCGGTGTCCGGCGTATTGCGCCGCGACGACTTAGTCGTCGTCACCGGCGGCGCCGGGTTTATCGGGTCGAATATTGCCGCCGACCTCGCGGCGGCGGGATTGCGCATCGTCGTCTGCGACCTGATGCGTTCCGGGCCCAAATGGCGCAACCTAGCCATGACGCCGCTTTACGATCTCGTTCGACCCGATGCGCTATTCGATTGGCTCGCCCGCCATCGCGACCAGGTGGCTGCAATCGTGCATATGGGTGCGGTCTCGACCACTTATGAACCCGACATCGATAAATATGTCGCGAGCAATATTTGCCTGACGCTCGCCTTGTGGGAGTGGTGCGCGGCCAATGCGACGCGCTTTATATATGCCTCTTCGGCGGCGACCTACGGCGACGGTGCCGCCGGCTTTCGCGACGAGGAAAGCCCGGCCGCGCTTGCCACGCTGCGGCCGCTCAATGCCTATGGCTGGAGCAAGCATATCGTCGACCGCCGCATCGCCGAGGACGTCGCGCGCGGCCTGCCCGCGCCGCCGCAATGGGCGGGACTGAAGTTCTTCAACGTTTACGGTCCGAACGAGGCGCACAAGGGCGCGATGCAGTCTTTGGCCGCCAAGATTGCGCCGACGGTCGAAGCCGGCGAAGCCGTGACCCTGTTCAAATCGCACGATCGGCGTTATCCAGACGGCGGACAATTGCGTGACTTTGTCTACGTAAAGGATTGCGTTGCCGTCGTCGGCTGGCTGCTCTCTAATCCCGAGCTGAGCGGCCTGTTCAATGTCGGGACCGGAATCGCGCGAAGCTTTGCCGATCTGGTGGGTGCGGTCGCCGCCGTCTTCGATAGCCGGCCAAAGATCGTGTATGTCGATACGCCCCCGGAATTGCGCGCGCAATATCAATACTTCACACAGGCGGACCTGTCGAAGTTGCGGGCTGCGGGATTTGCCCACCCCTTCCATACCCTCGAGGCCGGCATTCGCGATTTTCTGGCACGATCGTGACGAACTCGGCTGCGGATCGCGGCCGCTGCGGAATGCCGCCGATCGCCTTCGACCTGTCGCGGCTGATTTCACGGGCGACGCGCCGCACGCCGACCGGGATCGACCGCATCGAGCTCGCCTATGCCCGGCACCTGCTCACGACCGCGCACGATCTTTGCTTTGCCGCGAGCACGCCGTGGGGTCGTCTGGGATTGCTGCCCGGTTCGAGCACGCGCGAATTTGTCGAGACCGTTGCCGCCGTCTGGCGCGGCGATCCGGTTCGCCGTCACCCGTGGCAGCTGGCGCATCGCCTGCGGATCGGACCGGGGCTGCGCGGACCGGGCGCCCTTTACAGACGGCTACGGGCGGCTTCGGCGAAGCCGGTCTATTTGCTCGCTTCCCATCATCATTTGGAGCAGGAAAGCACGATTGCGCGGCTCAAGGAGCGCGGCGGCGCGCGGTTCGTCTGCGTGATCCACGATCTGATCCCGATCGAATTCCCGAAATACGTGCGCCCGCACCAGGATCGCGTGCATCTTCGGCGGGTGGCGACCGCGGCGGCACTCGCCGATGCGGTGATCGTCGCATCACGGACGACGCGGGATGCGCTGCAGCCCTATCTCGATCGTGCCGGTCGTGCGCCCGCGGTGCTAGTGGCGCCGTTCGGCGCGAGCCTGCCCGAGCCGGTGGCGCCGGCAACAGCAACAGGGCCACCTTATTTCGTCTGCGTCGGCACCATCGAGCCGCGCAAGAATCAGCTGCTATTGGTGAATTTGTGGCGGCAGATTGCTGCCGGTGCCGACAACGCCGCCCCCCGGCTGGTGCTAATTGGACGACGCGGCTGGGGGGCGGACAGCGCCTTCAAACGGCTCGAGCTCGTTCCAGGGCTACGCGGCCTCGCTACCCGCCGCGACGAAGCATCGGACGCCGAGGTGGCGCGCTTGCTGAAGGGTGCGAGGGCGCTGCTGCTACCGACGTTCGCCGAGGGCTTCGGCCTGCCGCTCGTCGAGGCGCTGGTACTCGGCGTTCCTGTGCTGTGCAGCGGCATTCCGGCGTTGCGCGAGCATGGCGGGGCGGTTCCCGAATATCTCGACCCGCGCGATGCCTCAAGCTGGCGGCAGGCGGTTCTCGATTATGCTGCGGCCCGGTCGACGCGGCGCGAGGCGCAATTGCAACGGCTGGCGCGCTGGCGACCGCCGAGCTGGCAGTCGCATTTCGACGCGGTCGAGAGGTTGCTCGTCGAGTTGGCCGAGCGCTCCGATTGACGGTCAGCCGCGCGGCAATGCTTTCGCCAGATGCCGTGTGACCGCCGCGAGATCGCTCGACACTGCGGCCACCTTGCGGCTTTCTTCGAGCAGGATGCGCGCCGTGTCGCGGATCTGTTCCTCGCTATGCGCCGCGGTCAGAAAAAAGCGCAGCCGCGCGGCGCGCTCGGGCACCGCAGGATAGAGGATCGGCTGCACGTTGATCCCGCGCCGGAAGAGCGCTTCGGCGAGGCGGCCGGCGCGGATCGAGCTCTGGGTGATGACCGGCACGATCGACGCGCCGATCGTACCGCCGACATCGATCCCGCCCGCACGCGCCAGCTCCATAAAAAGCGTTGCCCGCTCGTTGACCCGGCGTACCCGCTCGGGCTCGCGCTCCAAGAGCTCGAGCGCGGCGAGGGCCGCGGCGGCGGCCGGCGGTGCCATTCCGACCGAAAACACGAAACCCGGCGCGACCAGCTTCAAATAATCGACGAGCGCCGATTTGCCAGCGATGTAGCCGCCGCACGAGACCAGGCTCTTGCTTAAGGTGCCCATCCAGATGTCGACCTCGCCGGGGTCGAGGCCGAAATGGTCGGCGGTGCCAAAGCCGCGCGGGCCGAGCACACCCAATGCGTGCGCCTCGTCGACCATCAACCATGCGCCATGGCGGCGCGCCGCGGCAGCAAAGGCTGGCAAATCCGGGACGTCGCCGTCCATGCTGTAATGCCCCTCGATCACCAGCAGCGCATGGCCATTGCGCGGGCGCATTTCGGCGAGAACGCGATCGGCGGCTTCGTGATCGAGGTGGGCAAACGGCACCCGGCGCGCACCGGACAGCATCGCCCCCTGCACGATGCTGTTGTGGATCAAGGCGTCATGCACGATTACGTCGTCGCGGCCGAGCAGATGCCCGATCACGGTGACATTGGTCGAATGGCCGCCGACCAGCACGACACTGTCCTCGGTGCCGTGAAGGTGGGCCAACGCCCGCTCCAGCTCGCGGTGTATCGGCCTCTCGCCGGAGACCGGCCGGCTTGCCGAAACCGACGTGCCGTAGCGGTCGATCGCCGCCTTGGCGGCCGCAGAGATTTCGGGGTGGCCGTTCAGCCCGAGGTAATTATATGAGGCGAAATTGATGTAGGGCCGGCCGGCGATCACCGTCTCCGCGCCGGCGATCCCCTGGTGAACGCGAAAAAACGGGTCGGCGATGCCGAGAAATTCCGCGGCTTCCCGGATCATCCGGATTTCGCGGGCACCGTCGAGCTTGGCGGCGTCGAGACGCGGGCTGGGGCTGCCGGCTGCGTTCGCTCCGCTTTGGCGCGGTGTCCGAGGTGACGCGCTCGACAGCTTTTGCAGCAAGCGCGCCTTGGCTTGCGACGACAGGCCAAAGAGGTTGCGCGCGCTTTCCACCGGATTACTCGGCGGCAACCGGCTTGGTCTCCAGCTCGGAGGCCGCCGAGCGGGCCTCGTCGATGGCCTCGTAGCGTGCCGCCAAGGCGATGACCTCGGCACTGTCGGCACCGGTCCGGACGGCTCCAGTCAGCCGCTCGGCGATCGAGCGAACACTGGTGCCTTCGGCCAATGACATCAGCGGCAGATCGACATGCAGCCGGCTTTCGAGCGCGAGGCGAAGCTCGACCGCCATCAGCGAATCCATGCCCATTTGCGACAGTGGACGGGACGGATCGATCTCGTCCGCGGGCAGCCGCAGGATCGCAGCCGCCTCTGCGGCCACAACCGTCGTCAGCAACGCCTGCGCCGCCTCGGGATCGAGCGAAGCTAACTGTTCGGCTAGCGAATCGTCGACCGCCGCAGACGATGCGCGTGCCCGGATTTCGGAAAAAAGCGGCGCGCCGAGGATCGGCAGGTGGCGGCGCGCATCGGTCCAGCCGGTATCGGCGAAGCCGACCGCCGCCAACCCGCTTGCAGCCAACACCGGGATGCCGTCAAGAGCCGACGCGGCGGCCATCGGCCGTGCCCCGAGCCGGCGCGCGAGCGCATCGCGCGCCTCGGGCCGGACCGCCAGATAACCCGCATCGGCGATCGGTCCCCAGGCCAGCGCCAGCGCTGGCCGTCCCTCGGCGCGGCGCCGGCGTGCGATCGCTTCGAGCGCCATGTTCGCAGCGACATAGACACCCTGGCCCGGCGCCCCGAGCAGGGTCGTCGCGGAGGAGAACATCCAGAACAGCTCGAGCGGGTCGTCACGGGTGAGCGCATCGAGCACCAGCGCGCCGCCGAGCTTGGTGTGCAGAACCGGCAACGCGCGATCGGCCTCGATATCGGCGGCAAGGCCATCGTCGACAACCGCCGCAGCGTGCACGACGCCCCGCAAGGGCGGTCCTTGCGCACGGATTTGGCCGAGTACCGTCGCCATCGCGCTGTTGTCGGCGATGTCGGCGCGGCAGACCCGCACCTCGGCGCCCATCGCTTCAAGCTCGCGGACTGTCGATTCGCAGCCCGGGGTTTTGTCGCCGCGGCGCCCGACGAGCGCAATCGAGCCGGCGCCGTGTGCGACCAGCCATCGTGCCGCCTCGAAGCCGAAGCCCGAGAGCCCGCCGGCGACGAGATAGGTTCCGTCATGCCGGGCGCAAAATTCGGAAGACGGCCGCAACCGCACGCCGGCATTTGCCATCGGCGCCAGCACGATCTTGCCGATATGTCCGGACGACTGCATCAAGCGGAACGCGTCGTCGATTTCGCCAAAGGAGAACACTCGGTGGGCGAGCGGCCGGATCGACCCGTCGCCGAGGGCGGCGGAGATTTCCGCTAGCAATGCGCGGGCGAGCTCCGGGCGCTGCAACGGCAGCTGGTCGACGTCAATTGCAAAATAGGAAATGTTCTGACGCAGCGGGCGCAGGTGAACCCGGCGGTTAAGATAAAGGTCGCGCTTACCCAACTCGAGAAAGCGGCCAAACGGCTTCAGCACCTCGAGACTGCGCTCCATCGCCTCGCCGCTCAGCGAGTTGAGCACGATATCGACGCCGCGCCCGCCGGTGATCTTGCCGATCGCATCGGCAAAGGCGAGGCTGCGCGAATCAAGCACGTGGTCGGCTCCCGCCTGCCGCAGAAACGCGCGCTTCACCTCCGAGCCGGCGGTGGCGATGACGATAGCACCGCACCGCTTGGCGTATTGGATCGCAGCCAGCCCGACGCCGCCGGCGGCGGCATGGATCAGCACGTGCTCGCCGGCAGCGAGCTGCGCCAGATGGCGCAAGGCGTAGATTGCCGTGACAAACGTGACCGGAACGGTTGCGGCCTCGGCAAAGCTCGTCTGGTCCGGAATGCGGGCGACCGCGGCGGCGATCGTCATGGCCTGCGTGCTCAGCGCTGCGGGGGCGAAGGCCATGACCCGGTCGCCGACCGCCAGCCCTTCGACATCCGATCCGATCGAGCGAACGATCCCGGCGCATTCGAGACCGAGAGTGGGACCAGCAAAACCGTCGATCAGGGCTTCCTCGGGCAAGAGGCCCATCGCCCACATCATGTCCCGGAAGTTGAGGCCTGCCGCATGGACCTCGATCTCGACTTCCGCCGGCCCAACCTCGCGATGGGGAAGAGGTTGCCAAGCCAGGGCATCAAGGCCGGGACGGCTCGCCGACAGGCTCAGCCGATCGTCCGGCTCCGCCAGGCGTTGCGGGAGGCCGGCGCGCAGCCTCGGGACATGGCGGCCCTGCGGCGTCCAGACGATTTCGGTCTCGGCGCTGTCGGCGGCCAATTCGGCGACCACCTGCCGGGCGCGTTCGCTCTGGCCGACGCCGCCGGAGAGGTCGAGCGCACGCAGCGTCAGCTGCGGCATCTCGTTGGCGAGAACGCGAACCAACCCCCACAGCGCTGCCCCGATCGCGCCGGCTTTCGCCTGCGGCGACTGCTGCGCATCGCGAGTGATCAGCCAAAACGCAGCGCCATGCTGTGCCGCCGCGGCCGCGTGTCGAGCAAGCGCGGCGATTTGGCGGGCGGCTTCGGCGGCAGCATCCGGTGAGTCGTTCTCCTCGGCGAGAAACAGGACAACCTTCGCGGTGCTGCTGCTCCCTCTGGGCCAAGACAGATCGAAAGCGGGCACGGCCTTGACGGCATGGCCGGCCGCGGACAGCCGGTCCTCAAGCGCACCGACCGACATGCGATCTCCACCCACGATGATCACCGACGCCGGTTCCACCGGCTCGGCGCGCACCGGGGCGGTGCTGCGCGGAGCGCTGCCCCAAAATACCGCGAGCGGCCACGGCGCCGCCGGCAATTCCGCCGCATCCGTCGCGCGGAACCCGGCCGCGGCAAGCTCGGCCCGCCACTCGTCGCGGGTGCGCAGCGGCGACGACGGCTGCCACCACTGCGCCTCCTGGCCGAACACCGTGTCCCAGACCGCATTCGGCTCAGGCTCGGCGGCGAGCAGCATTCCGTCGGGCGCCAGCAGCTTTGCAAGATCGGCCAAGGAATGGCGGTCCAACCGGAGCCGCGTGCAGGCATTGGCGCAGAGGATGATGTCGAAAAGCGCCCCGTCGAGCCCGCTATTCTGATCGTACGGCGACCAATGGCAAACCGAGACCCCGGCAAAGGATCCCACGAGGGGCGATAATCGGGTGGGTGCGGCAGGATCCGCGCACGCCGCCGTGTAGGCGACAGCCGTATCGGTCTGTCTCAACCGGTCGAGCACGACACGCGCAGCGCCGCTTTCTGCGCCGAGCTCCAAAATGCGCAGCGGTCGATCCTTGGGCCATGCTGCGGCGCTCATGGCCAACGCGTCGGCAAGCAAACCGATCGCGCCGGTGCTCGCCGGCGACGCCTGGAGCAGATGCTCCGTCATCGGCGACGGCACCGCGTCCGCCGGCCGCAGCCCGTTTGCGAGGACTTTGGGCAGCATTTCAGCCGCGGACGCGAGGAGCGCCAACTCAGCCACCAGGTCCGGCGCCTCGGCCAGCAGCAACCGCCAAATCTCGGGCGCTTCCGGCAGGTCCGCCGCGGGTTCGATGCGCCACTCGCAATGCGCTTCGGCGGCCGCCCCGAGCCGTTCCAGCAGACGCAGCAGCGATTCCGCAAGCGCTGCAGAGCCAGCGGCAAGATGCCCGGAATCGACGAGCGCATCGAGCGTGAACAATTGGCCGGGGGCGACCAGCTCGCGCATCGCTTGGAGGCCGATGGCGCCGGCGAGGGCGTCGAGCAGCGCCGCCTGCTCGCGTCGTGCTGGGTCATCATCGCGCGCGGCAGCAAGGCGCGGCAGGGCAGCGGTGACATTCTCGAGGACGCTCGCGGCGGCGAAACAGTCCAGCGGCGCCGGCACGAGATCGACGCGCAGCGCCCGCTCTTCGGGTGGCGTGCGCCGGCTCAATTCGACTCGCCGAAACGAACAGTCGCAAAGCTCGGCAACCAGGTCGCCGGCAGCGTCGCAGAGCGCGGCGTCGGCGACAGCTGAGCGCGTCCCGATCCGGGTCAGCCGCAATCTCGCGCGGCGGACGCCGCGGCCAAACGGTGCAAGAGCGCGGACCCGGCCAAATCGCCAGGGCAAAAAGCTCGCGCTGCCGACTGTCCGGTGTTGCGCCGCCATCAGGCCGAGGAGGCCTTGGAGAGCGCCGTCGAGGAGCGCCGGATGCAGCAGATATTGGTCGAGGGGTTCGCCGATCGCCTCCGAGTCGAAATCGACGATCGCTTCGTCTTGGCCGATCAGCTCGACGCGGGCTACGGTGCGGAAGCGCGGGCCGTAATGAAGTCCGGTCTGCTCGGCCAGCCGATAGAGCGCGTCGCCGGCAATGTACGTCCGGTCGGTCCCCGCCGCGGGCAAGCGCAGCACCGGCTCCGCTTCGTCCGCAGCGGCGATCCGTCCCACGGCGTGCAACGTCGCCGGCTCGGTCGCGAACCGGCGGCGGCTGTTCAGCTCCCAGTCGCCTCCTTCCGCGCCGATCGCCGTGCGTAACTCGCGCATATGTCCGGGCTCGAACGGCAACGGACGCCGCACTTCGACGTCGCGGGTTTCGAGCACCGTTGCATCCGGCCATTGTGAACGCGCAGCGGCGAGCCCGATCTCAAGGATCGCCGCCGCCGGCATGATCGGCACACCCTCGAGTGCGTGATCGGCGATCCAGCCCAGCACGTGCCGGTCGATATGATTGTACCAGGACCGAGATTCGCCCGGGCATCGAAAGCCGAGCAGCGGGTGCTCGAAGGAGGGGTTCGCCAACGGCACCGCCTCGGCGGTCTCGTCGAACCAAAAGCGCTCGCGCTGCCACGGATAAAGCGGTAGGCGCTGCGGCGATGCGGGCCCCTCGAACACCGGCGCAGCGGTCAAATCATAACCGGCGACCCAGCACTGCGCCGCGATTTCGGGGAACGGATCCCCCTCGGGCTGTGCTCGCACGAGGCTCGCCAGCACCCGGCCCTGCGCCCCGGCGGCCCGCAACGCGTCGCGCAGATAAGATTGCAGCACCGCGCTCGGGCCGATCTCGACAAAGATGCGATAACCCTCGCTGACCAGGTTCGCGGCGGCCTCGGCAAAGCGTACCGGATGCCGGATGTTGCGCCACCAATGTTCGGCGTCGAGCATTTCCGCATCGATCGTGGCGCCAGTCACGGTCGATACCAGCCGCGCCCGTGGAACTCGCGATTGAAGACCTTGCAGATTTGCCAGCAGATCCTCCCGGATCGGCTCCATCTCCCTAGAATGGAAGGCGAAATCGAGATCAAGCGGACGGAACCAGAGATTGCGGCGTCGGGCCTCGGCGGCGAGCCGTTCGATCTCGCCGCAGGGCGCCGAAATGGTAAGCGATCGGGTCGAGTTGAGGGCTGCGATCTCGGCCGGGCTGTCGAGCTCGGCGAGAAGCTCGCGGGCCGCATCATCGGCCAGGGCGAGCGCCGCCATCCGGCCAGTGCCGCGGGTCCGCTCCTGATTGCGGCTGCGCCAAATCACGACGCGAGCCGCATCGGGCAACGTCAAGGCTCCGGCCGCCCACGCGGCGGCAATTTCGCCGACGCTGTGGCCGAGAAATCCCGACGCGACGACGCCCAGCTCCCGTAACGCCTCGACAATGCCGACCTGGATCGCGAACAAGACCGGCTGGGCGACATCAGCGCGGGCAACGCCGTCGGCGTCGACACCGGCATCGATCAGCTCGCCGACCGACCAGCCGAGCTGTGGACGCAGCACATCGTCGACCTCTTCGATCGCGGTCCGAAAGACGGGGTTTGCGCGCCACGCACCCTGGCCCATGCCGGCGAATTGCGCGCCGTTTCCGGAGAACACAAAGCCGAGCTTGCCGTCGGCGGCGCCGGCGCCGGCGACGACACCGGCCGGCGCGGCATCGTCGAGATAGCCCGAGAGCAACGCCGCCATTTTTTGGGGGTCGCCGCCAAGCGCCATCAGGCGGTGCGGGTGATGATCGCGGCCGCGAGCAGCGGCGCGCAACAGCGCCGGCGCCTGCGGCATCGCGGTGTCGGTGAGCGTGCGGCGCCAATCCCGGGCCAGCTCGCGCAGCGATGCCGCGGAGCGGGCGGAGATTGCCATTGGCGGCATTGGGCCGAGGCTCGATAGCGGCTCGCGGCGAGTCGGCGCCGCGGCCAAGATCACATGCGCGTTAGTACCGCCGAACCCGAATGCGTTGACTCCGGCGCAGATCGGTTTTTTGGCGGTGATCGGTTCGGCTTCTCTGACCAGGCGCAGATTCAGCGTCGCGAATGGGATGCGTGGGTTCGGGTTGTCGCAGTGCAAGCTCGGCGGCACCATCCTGCGCTCGAGGGCCAGAGCAGCCTTGATCAGGCCGGCGATCCCGGAGGCCGGTTCGAGATGACCGATATTGGTTTTGACCGACCCGATGGGTAGCGGCGTAGAACGACTTTGGGCGAGCGCCTGCCCGACGGCGGCAGCCTCGATCGGGTCGCCTGCCGGCGTGCCAGTGCCGTGCATCTCGAAAAAAGCAAGCCAGTCGGCGGCGACGCCGGCACGGGCATAGACCGAACGGAGCAGCGCCGCCTGGGCCGCCTCGCTTGGCAGCGATACGCCGATCGTGCGTCCGTCGGAATTAACACCCGAGCCCAGGATGACGCCGCGGATCGGATCGCCGTCGGCGAGCGCCGCGGCAAGCGGTTTGAGGAGGACGACTCCTCCGCCCTCTCCGCGCACGTAGCCATCCGCACGCTCGTCGAAGGCAAAACAGCGCCCACGCGGCGACAGCATCGAGGCGCGGCAGAATCCAACAAACGGATACGGTGCCAGCAACAGGTTGATGCCGCCGACGACGGCGCTGCCGATCCGTTCGCTGCGAATAGCCTCGCAGGCCTGATGCAGCGCGACGAGCGAGGACGAGCAAGCGGTATCGACGACGAGGCTCGGCCCGCGCAAATCAAAGACGTAGGAAACGCGGTTGGCAAGGATGCTCAGCGTGTTGCCAGTCATGAAATAGGCGTCGGCGCCGGCCGGATCGCCGAGCCGCAAATCGGAATAATCGGTCGCCGAAGCGCCGATATAGACACCCGTTTCGGTGCCGGCGAGCCGGCTTGCGGGAATTCCGGCCGATTCGACGGCGTGCCAGACGAGCTCGAGCAGCACGCGCTGCTGCGGGTCCATCTGCGCTGCCTCGCGTGGCGAAATCCCAAAAAAAGCCGGCTCGAACCGATCGATGTCGGAAATCAGCCCGGCCGACCACGTATAGCTCTTGCCGGCTTCGGTTCGCTCCGGATGGTAAAAAAGGCGGGTCGACCATCGTTCCGGCCCGATCTCGGAAACCGCATCGCCGCCGTTTTCCAACAAGCGCCAGAAACCGTCCAGATTGTCTGCCCCCGGAAAGCGGCACGAGGCGCCGACGATCGCGATCGACCCGTCATACATGGCGTGACGACAACGCCCTATCGTTCGATGGCAGCGGGGGCCTCGACCGATCCGGCCGGACCGCTGTTGCGAAGCTGTCGCCACGGCAACCACCGGCTGCGATGCAATCCGCTGTCATCGCCGTGCCCGCGAGCCCGCAATTGCGCCGCTGATCTCCGGCCCACCCGTTTCCCCCATGCGAGCCTCGCCTTCGACACTCGCGCGCGATCTTTCCGTCACCGGATTTTCGCCCGCGCCACCCCGATTGTCCTCGTCGAAGATTGCCGCGATGTCAACTGCATCGCACCGCCTCCGCCTCTACGTCCCGGCTGCCGCGACAAAAATTCGTCAATCTATTATGGCAGGCGATCAACCTTGCCCGATCATGACACGGGGAGGCGCGAGGGCGGTCGAGACCCCCTCAGGCCGCCACGGATTGCGGCCGACTTGCAGCCGCTCGAGAGCATCGAGAATCGACCAGTGCAACGGCACGGCGCGACCTTTGACCAACGGCATCGCCGCCGGATCGAGGCCGAGCCAGGGCAGAAACGGATTGCGTCGGCCATATGCCCAGATTTCGAGGCGTGCCGACGGCGCGGCCGACACTCCGCGGGCGTGGAACCCGAGCGTGTCGGCGACGATCAACGTGTTCTGCGGCACTGCAAACACGCGAGGCGCGCCAAAGCCCAGTCGGCGCAGGGCCAACGGTGTGATTCGCAACGACCCACGCGCCGATTCGGGGTCCGGGTTTCGCGCCGCAGTCAACGAGGCGCGCCGCTCCCATGCGAGGCGCCGTCGCGTCATTCGGTGCGACCCCGGTACATAGACGAACGGGCCCTGGTCGGCAGCTACATCGGTCAAGAACAGCCACGCTTTCACGGAAGAGTGAAAGGTGTCGGCGTGGAGATCGGTTTGCGGGTCCCGGTGAGCCGGCCGCGCCTGGGCAAAGATCGTCTGGATATAGACCAGCGGCTCGAGCCGGAACGAGCCGACATAGCGGACGAGGCCCAACCATTGCGGGCTTTCCAGCATTCTGCGCAATGCCGGCAGCGACGCCAGCACCCCCCGGTCCAAGGTGATGCGCCGGGTCATCGCGTCACCCTGAAACTGTCGGCGTGCCGGCGCCGAAAGGGCCAACACCTGGCGCTTGACCGCGCGGTAGTCGGCGTCGGAGAGAAAATTGTGCTTGATGACGAACCCGTCGCGGTCGAAGGCGGTGCGGTCTTCGTCGCCGATGAGCGCGGCCAGCCGCTCGCGCCGCCACTCGGTCATGCGTTGGGCGAGCCGGATGCGCGCAATGTGCAAACCGGCGCGGTTCAGGCGCGGGCTGCCGATGATCGGATTGTCGCAGAAGGATTTGGCGCCGGTCGCCAGCGCTGCGACATGAACCGGCGCCAACAGCCAGGAGAGCAGGGGCCGGCCGGCCATGTCACGCGGCGAGTGCGGCGAGCTGGTCGTAGACCAAGCGGTCGATCTCGATGCCTTCGCGCGAAAGCCGCTCGCGGCTGCGAAAGCCGCGCTCGCCGGGGATGCGAATTTCAGCGACGCCCGGTTGGCGCAGTACGGCCTTGACCCGGTCGATCAGCGCTGTGACGTCGCGCTTGAACTCGTCGAGCGGCACTAGAAGGTCGGGCTTGACGACGATGAACAGGTAGCCGTCGTCCTTGTCCGGATCCATCGCCGAGCCGGCAAGGACGCCCAACGCCTGGATGATAAAGGCAAGCCCGAACCCCTTGTAGCCGCCGAACGGCAGCAGCGCCCCTTCGCGTGCGCGCTTCGGGTCGCGGGTCGGCTGGCCGTCGCGATCGACCGCTACACCATCGGGCAGGAGCTGACCCAGCCGCTCGCGCAGGGCGAGCTCGGTGCCCATAAAGGCCGAAGTCCCCATATCGAGCACCACCGGCCCCTGCGCCGAGGGCAGACCGAAGGCGATCGGGTTGGTGCCGAGCGCCGGACCGGCGCCGCCAAAGGGCGCCACATGGCGGGCCGAGCTTGCGGTGTGGATGCCGACGAGATCGGCGCGCGCAATCATCTCGCAGTAATAGGCGCTACGCCCGCTCATCCAGCTGTTGAACGCGCCGACGACGGCGACGCCATGCGCCGCGGCCTTTTCGATCGCCGCCCGGGCGGCGTGGTACATGACCAGCATGCCGACATTGTTGCCGCCGTCGAGCATGACCGAGACTTCGGTCTCGCGAACGACGCGGATCGGCCCGCGCGGATGCTTGAAGCGGCGATGCTCGGGGATGTTCAGGATCTTCGCCAGCCCCGAATATTCGTAGCCGCAGAGCGCGGCGTCGATCACGTGGTCGGCGACGATGCGCGCTTCCTCGGCGTCGTAGCCGATGCCGCGCAATGCGGCTTCGCCATGCTCGCGCGCCTCGGCGACGCTCAGATGCACGCGGTCCGATGCCATATTTTTGCTCTCAGCCATGCTCGACCCGGAACACCGCCTTGCCGGCGATTTCGCGGTCGCGCAATTGCCGACCGATGCGCGCCAGATCGCGCCAGCCGCTTTCGACGAGCGCCAATTTCAGCGACCCCTCGGCGACGAGCGAGGCGAGGAGGGCGAGGTCGGGGGCGAACCGCTCCTCGGCTTCCGAGGTGAAATACGAGAAGCTTTGGATGCGGGCGTTGGGGTGCTCGGCAAAGTCGCGGAAATTGATCGGGGTCGGCTCGCCCGAGGAATTGCCGAAGACGACGATGGTGCCCTTGGCCTCGACCCGGGCAATCGCGGCGGCGAGCGAGCGGCCGCCGACCGCTTCGAGGATCAGGCCGAACCGGCCCTCGGCCTCGTCGACATCGTGCACGATCGTCTCGGCGCCGCGCACATGCCGAGCCCGTTCGGCATTGCCGACAACCGCGGTCACATGCGCCCCGGAGCAAGCCGCGATCTGCACCGCCATATGACCGACGCCGCCGGCGGCACCCGTCACCAATACCCGCTTGCCGAGCAGCGGCGCACCGTGTCGCAAAGTGCGCAGCGCGGTCAACTCGGCCACCGGCAGCGCCGCCGCTTCCTCGAAGCGGACATTGTCGGCAATGACAGCGAGCCGATGCGCCGGCACCGCCACACGCTCGGCCCAGCCGGCATTGTCGCTGAGTGCGACGACCCGAGCGCCCTCTTTTGGGCCGC
>DASXAM010000169.1:0-6431 GCA_036404275.1 Allostellaceae bacterium | reverse complement strand
CTTAGCGCGCCGACCGAGCCCGCCGCGGGTCTCGGCCGGATCAGCCTGCGCACGCTGGTGCCGATCCGCTGGGTGGCGATCGCCGGACAGGCGCTGACGCTGCTGTTTGTCCATTACGGGCTCGGCTTCCGCTTGCCGCTGTTGCCGGCCTTTGCCGTCGTCGCCGGCTCGGCATTGCTCAACATCCTGCTGATCCTCGCCCGGCGCATCGCCAGCCGGCTCGGCGAGCGCTATGCTGCGATGTATCTCGGTTACGACATCCTGCAATTGACGATCCTGCTTTACCTGACCGGCGGGCTGCAGAACCCGTTCTCGATCCTGATCCTGGCGCCGGTGACGGTGGCGGCGACGGCGCTCGGGCGGCGCTCGGTGATCGCTTTGTCGATTTTCGCGATTGCCGCGATCAGCGGGCTGACCGAGTGGCATTTGCCGCTGCCCTGGCTTGGCCGGCCGCCGGTGTTTCCGATCGAGCTCGCGGTCGGCATCTGGGCGGCACTGGTGCTGGCGACGATGTTTATCGCCACCTGCACCTGGAGTGTCGCGCAGGAGGCGCGGCGGCTGCGCGACGCGGTGGCGGCGACCCAGCTGGCCCTGGCCCGCGAGCAGCGGGTCTCGGCGGTGGGCGCGCTCGCCGCGGCGGCCGCGCACGAGCTTGGCAGCCCGCTCGCGACAATCGCCGTCGTCGCCCGCGAGCTGGCACTTGACCTTCCCGCCGACAGCCCGCATGCCGACGATGCGGTGCTGCTGTTGAGCCAGTCCGAGCGGTGCCGCGAAATCCTGGCCGGGCTCGCCCGCCAGCCGGAGGAGGACGGCGGCTCGCCCTATACCAGGCTGCCGATCTCGGCCCTGGTCGAAGCCGCCGGGGCGATGTCGCGCAACGCGCGCACCCGGTTGATCTTTGCCACCACCGCCGGCGGCGCCGCCGAAGAAGAACCCTTGGTGCGGCGCAGCCCCGAGATCATGCACGGGCTCAACAACCTCATCCAGAACGCGGTGCAATTCGCCCGCCGCGAAGTCAGCGTCACGACCTTTTGGGACGCCGACACCGTGACCGTCGAGATCGCCGATGACGGTCCGGGTTACCCGATCAACCTGCTCGGCCGCCTGGGTGAGCCTTACCTGTCGACTCGGGCCGGCGCTGGCGGCCATATGGGGCTCGGCATCTTTATCGCGCAGAGCCTGTTGGAGCGCAGCGGCGCGCAGGTGACCTTCGAGAACCTCGCCGAGGGTGGCGCACATATTGCGATTTCCTGGAACCGTGCCAACCTGGAAACCATAGAGCGAACCCGCCGACCCGCGGCGGCAGCTTCCGATTAGGCTGCAGGCGACGCCGGAGGCAGACCTTATGAATGCGATCGACCGACCGAGCCGCTCCGGCGCCGCCGAGAGCTATTCCACCGCGTTGCGCGGCTTGCCCGAAAGCGAGCGCACCTTGCTGATCGTCGATGACGACGCGCCCTTGTGCCAGCGTCTGGCGCGGGCGATGGAGCGGCGCGGCTTTGTCGTCGCGACCGCCGACAGCGTCGCCGCCGGCATCGCCGCCGCGCGCGAGCATCCGCCGGCCTTTGCCGTCGTCGATATGCGGCTCGGCGACGGCCGCGGCTTCGAAATCGTCAGCGCCTTGCGCCAGGCTCGTCCCGGCGCCCGCATCGTCATGCTGACCGGCTACGGCAATATCGCCACTGCCGTCGCCGCGGTCAAAGCCGGGGCGGTCGATTACCTGCCCAAACCCGCCGACGCTGACGCCGTCGAGCGCGCGCTCCTCGCCCAGGAGGGCGGGACCCCGGAGCCGCCGGAAGACCCGATGTCGGCCGACCGGGTGCGCTGGGAGCACATCCAGCGCGTCTTCGAATTGTGCGAGCGCAACGTCTCCGAAACCGCGCGCCGTCTCAAAATGCACCGCCGCACCTTGCAGCGCATCCTCGGCAAGCACGCCCCGCGAAGCTGACACCGAAACGATCGACTTGTCGGAATGGCGCCTCCCGCCCTGACGCGATCCACGACCGATCCGGTGTGCGATGAGCTCGAAGTAATCGCAGCACCCCTTGCGCGGGCTTGACCCGCATATCCACGTCTTGCGCCTGGGTGGCGGAGCGCACCGATAGGACGTGGGTGCCCACGGATCGAGTCCGTGGGCCGACGGCCCACGGGTCAAGCCCGGCCAAGGGGACCAAAGGTGGTGGGCCAAGGGTTGCACGCTCCTGCGCGGAACTCCGCCGCAGCTGCAGCCGAGCGCGGAACCGGACAACCTTGACAGAATTGGGCCATCCGCGCCGGCGGTTTGACTTGGGGCGCGCTCCCGTCTAGCGTTTCCTTTGCCATGCGCGGCCCTCTGCCGCCCTTCCGGAGGACAACAATGAGCGCTCATGCCAGCCCCGCCGAGGTTCGTGCCAAGCTCGGCCATCCGGTCATCGACGGCGACGGCCATTGGGTCGAATACACACCGGTCTTTGCCGAGAAGATCCGCAAGGCGGTCGGCGACAAGGGGGCGGACGGGTTTCTCGCCTCGCAGCGCCGCATTCCCGATTCGCTGAGCCTCTCGACCGCCGAACGCAAGCGCCGCGGTGTCGGCATGGAAGGGTTCTGGGGCCGGCAATCGACCAACACCCGCGACCGCGCGACCGCGATGATGCCGCGGATGCTCTATGACCGCCTCGACGAGCTGGGCATCGATTTCGGCATCATCTATCCGACGGCCGGGCTCGGCATCCCGCGCATCGCCGACGGCGAAACCCGGCGTGCCGTCATTCGCGGCTTCAACATCGTCACCGCCGATTATTTCCGCGATCTCGGCGACCGGTTGACCCCCGCGGCGGTGATCCCGGTGCACACGCCCGACGAGGCGATCGCCGAACTGGAGTTTGTCACCAAGGAATTGGGCGCCAAAGTCTGCATGTTCGGCAGCGGTGTGCGCCGCCCGTTGCCGAAAGCGGCCGGGACCGACCCCGATGTCGTGCGCTTTGCCCAGGGCTTCGACCAGCT
Source organism: Allostellaceae bacterium (assembly GCA_036404275.1). Classification (GTDB taxonomy): domain Bacteria; phylum Pseudomonadota; class Alphaproteobacteria; order ATCC43930; family CGMCC-115725; genus AP-15. Next base: position 3,449 of record DASXAM010000169.1, on the reverse strand, counting down.
CGGCCTGGACAGCGAGCATGATTACGACCCGGTCTGGCAGAAATGCCGCGAATTGAAGATCGCGCCGACCTTCCATACCGGCGGGCGCAGCTATGGCGAGCGCAACTCGCCGTCGAATTTCACCTTCAACCATATCGGCCATTTCGCCGCCGCCGGCCATGCCGTCGCCAAGGCATTGTTTCTCGGCGGCGTGACAAGGCGCTTCCCCGATCTGCGTTTCGCGTTTCTCGAGGGCGGCGTGGGCTGGGCCTGCCAGCTGTTCTGCGACCTGATCGAGCATTGGGAGCGGCGCGGTGCGGCCGGGCTCGCCTATATGGACCCGAAAAAGCTCGACCGGCCGCTATTGCGCAAATTTGTCGACCAGTACGGCTATGCCGATATCGCCGCCGAGCTCGACCGGCGCGACGGCTGGCCGTCACGCGAAGAGGACGAGCTGACCGGCGGGGTGCCGCTCGACGACTATGTCGCGTGCAACATCACCCGCAAGCAGGATTGGATCGACCTCTACGCCGCCCCCTATTATTTCGGCTGCGAGGCCGACGACCGGATGAACGCGGTTGCGTTCGGCAAGACGATGCCGTTGGGCGCGCGGATCAACGCGATCTTCAGCTCGGATATCGGCCATTTCGACGTGCCCGACATGCTGAACCCGCTCCCCGAATCCTATGAGCTGGTCGAGGACGGGCTGATCACCCCGGCCGATTTCCGCGACTTTACCTTTGCCAATGCGGTGCGGCTCTGGGGCACGCAAAACCCGCGCTTTTTCGAAGGCACCCGCATCGCCAAGGAAGCCGCGGCGGTGCTGACCGAAACCCGCCTCCCCGCCGCAGCGGAATAAACAGTCCGCCGCGGCTCTCTGGGCGGGGGCGCAGCGCCGGAGGCTGCTCAGCCGGGCTGCGCGACCGCCTCCTCGAAGGCGGCGAGGGTCTTTTCGATCGCCTCTTTCGGCAGGTCGCGGGTGATGAAGACCATGCGGGTGCGGTGGTCGTCGCTCGGCCATTCCTTGAGCAGGACCGGCGGGTGGAACAGGTGCTGCACGCCGTGGACGACGACCGGCTCGCCCGGCCGGTCGCTCAGCGCCACGATCGCCTTCAGCCGCAACAGATCGTCGCCGCGCATCGTTGCCAGGGCATCGAGCCAAGTCGAGAGCGCGGCCCATGAGATCGGCGCGTCGCGGGTGATGCAAAAGGCGCGGATATGGTCGTCGTGCCGGTTCACATCGAGCGGCGCATCGCCGTGCTCGTGGTCATGCTCGTGGCCGGCCTCGAACGCCTCGTCGCGCAGCCAGCGGCGCACGTCCACACTCTTCGATTGCGGGTCGTAAAAGCCGAGATTGAACAGCAGCGCCGGATCGACCACGCCCTGCGCTACCGGAATGACCGGAGCGCTCGGGTTCAGCGCGGCGAGGCGCGCCTTTAGCGTCGCCATCACCGCGCCGCCGAGATCGGTCTTGGTCAACAGCAGACGGTCGGCGACAGCGGCCTGCTTGACCGCTTCCGGCTGGCGGTCGAGCGTGCCGGCGCCGTTGACCGCATCGACCGTCGCCACCACCCCGTCGAGCGTGTAGCGCGCTGCAACCAGCGGGTCCGAGATCAGCGTGTGCAGGATCGGCGCCGGGTCGGCGAGACCGGTCGTCTCGATGACGACGCGGGTGAAATCTGGCAGCTTGCCGTTGGCCCGGCCGACAAACAGGTTGAGGAGCGTATCGACGAGGTCGCCGCGCACCGTGCAGCAGAGGCACCCGCTGTTGAGCAGCACGATGTCGTCGCTGGCGCGCTCGACCAGCAGATGGTCGATGCCGATTTCGCCGAACTCGTTGACGATGACTGCGGTCGCCGCCATCCCCGGCTGCTTCAGCACATGGTTCAAGACGGTGGTCTTGCCGCTGCCGAGAAAACCGGTCAGCAAGGTCACCGGGATCAGGGGCGCGGCGTCGGTCGAGCTCATGCGTGGCGGGTTCCTGTCTGAGGCCGGCCGATTTTCGGGCAAATCGGTATCGCGGTCGAGCATCCCGTCGCGTTGCCGCCACAACCGGAAGCGTGCTGTTGCAATTGCATGGCCCGTGTTGTTGATTAACGCGATCGTCGCGGCCGGCCTTGGGGGCGTGGCTGCTAGGACGAACCGGTTTTGGGAGGACACGCGATGACAGCAAACGTGGCGGGGCTGCGGGCATGGCTGCTCGCGGGAACGATGGCCGGCATGTTTGCCGCAGCATGGCCGGCGGCGGCGCAGCAAGCGCCTTCGAGCACAGCCCCGGCGACTGCGGCACCGGCGGCACCGGCAAGCGCGCCAACACAGGCGGCAAAGCCGCCGCCGCCTTCATGGATGCAGGGTGCGCCGACCACGGCGGACACGTCGCATCTGGCGCCGAACGTGGCCTCGCCATTGCCGACGCCGGCCGCCAAATTGCCGGTGGCGCTCTTCAAAGTGCCAAAGAATTTTCATGTCGAGGTGTTTGCCAGCGGCATGCCGAATGCGCGCTCGCTGCGCGTCGGCGACAAGGGCACCGTCTTTGTCAGCACTCGCGTTCTTGGCCGCGTCTATGCGATTACCGACAAGAACGGCAAGCACGAGGTCAAGACCTTGTGGAGCGATCTGCATTGGCCGAACGGCATTGTCCTCCATAACGGCACACTCTACATCGCCGACCAGAGCAAGATCCTGAAAGCCGACAATATCGAGGCGCAGCTCGACAACCCGCCCAAGCCGACCGTCATCTACAGCGACCTGCCGAGCTATGACCCGCATGGCTGGAAATTTCTGACGATCGGCCCCGACAACCGGCTCTATTTCAATGTCGGCGCGCCATGCAACATCTGCATGCCGCCCGACGGCACCGCGCAATTGCGCAGCATCAACCTCGACGGCAGCGATCCGCAAGTGGTTGCGCGCGGTATCCGCCAGGTCGTCGGGCTTGATTTCAACCCGGTCTCCAAGGTGCTTTATTTCACCGAGAACCAGCGCGACTGGCTGTCCGAAGACGAACCCAACGACAAGCTCAATCGGCTGCTGCACCCCGGCAAGGACAATTTCGGCTATCCTTATTGCGATGGCGGCGACATCCCGGACACGATCTATGGCTGGGGCCACAGCTGCAACGACTTCACCAAGCCGATCGCGCAATTGGGGGCGCATGCCGCACCCTTGGGCTTGCGCTTCTACACCGGACGCATGTTTCCGAAAGAATACCACGACGCGCTCTTCATCGCGTTGCACGGCTCGTGGAACAAAACGAAGAAGAACGGCGGGATGGTCGTCGTCGCCCGGCTCAACGGCGACGGCTCGGTGCGGTCGATCACCCCGTTCATGACCGGCTTTCTGCAAGACAACAAATACATCGCCCGCCCGGTCGATATCGAATGGCTGAAGGACGGCTCGATGCTGGTGTCCGACGATTGGAACGGTGCGGTCTATCGGGTCAGCTATGGCGGGCCGCACCAGACCGCACA
>DASXAM010000168.1:0-18410 GCA_036404275.1 Allostellaceae bacterium | reverse complement strand
AGCGAGGAATGGATATCGACCCAGACCGACGGGTGCTTCTCGCGAAAATCATCCGGCAGCTCGGTATAGGGCATCAGGTGAAACCACATCAGCTTCATCGCAGGCACTCCGCCCTTCGTCTCACTCGGCCAGCCTGACCCGCCGCCATGATCCCGTCAACTGAGCCGAGCGCTGCAGCGCGCCTTTGGCTGGCTTATGTTATATACAGGTGGATATTACGAGACCGGACGGCACGCATGACACGACAGCTCACCGCGGAACTCACCCGCAAAGACCCGGCGCCGGTCCTGTTCAGGCCGGTATTGCCGTCGCGAGCGGACGAGCGTGAATTGACCTTGCGGGTCCAGCAAATCCTTGCGCCGGCGTCACATAGTCGGCGCAAAATCTGGGATTTCGACACCAATCTGCATTGCTCGATCATCGGCACCTGCCTCAGCAATGCCGAGCTGCGCCAGGTCTTGGTCAAGCTCGGCCGGAAGGAAGCTGCGACCGCCACCGAGCACGATCTGCATGCGAGCGGCGTGAGCCTCGCCTCCAAGCACAGCGGGGGTGCAAAGCTGCTGCACAAGGCGCTGGACCGGCGTCATCGCGTCGCCATCAACCAGTTCGCCCGCGCCAAGACCGTGAGCGAGGTCGGCGCCTTGTGGCGGGAGGCGGCGCAACGCGGCGAAATCCCGGGCGCCTATTGGGCGGCGCTGACCCATCCGGCCACCAACGACGCGCTGGTTCGGGAGATTTTCTCCGAAGTGCACATGCTGTCGCATCTGGTTGGCGCCGCCAACCGCGCCGACATCCGCCGCCTGCGCCAGCTCGAAATCGACAACGCCGGGCTTCAGGCCAAGGTCGAGCGCCAGCAGCAGCAATTGCGTGATGCGATCGTCGCGCGCGACCAGACCATCCGCGAGCTGAGCCGGGCCTTGGAGGAACGGATCGGACAACGTTCCCTTCCGTCCGACGACGAGCCGGTCAAGAGCGGCAGCGACGCGGCATGGACGCTTGCGGCCGATCTGAAATGCCGGCTGGCGCGGTCCGAAAGCCGCTCCGCACGCTTCAAGGGCCAGCTCGCCGAAGCCCGCTCGGCCTTGGCCGCCGAACGCGAGACCCGGCTTGCCGTCGAGCAGCGCGAAACCGAATTGCGCCGGGAGGTCGAGGCGGTCGAAGCCGGCTTTCTGGCCGCCGGACCGGCCGAGGACGAGCGCTGGCCGTTGAACTTGACCTTGCTCTATGTCGGCGGCCGCCCGGCCCAGATCGGCCATTTGCGCGCCCTTGCCGAGCGCTTTGGCGCGGCCTTGCTGCATCACGATGGCGGTGTCGAGGAGCGCAGCGGGTTGTTGCCGGGTCTGGTCAGCCGCGCCGATACCGTGCTGTTCCCGGTCGATTGCATCAGCCATGCGGCCATGCTGGCGATCAAGCGTCTGTGCCGTCAGATCGGCAAGCCGCTGGTGCCGTTGCGCAGCGCCGGCCTCGCGCCGTTCTGCGCCTATTTGAAAAATTCGGCACTCTGCGCCACGGCAGATTGAGCATCCGATGGCTCTGCGTGCTCTGATCGTTGCGGCGTTCTGCACGGTCGCGATGATCCGCGCGGGCGATGCACAGCCATTGCATGTGCTGGCCGCCGGCAGCCTGCGCGAGGCGCTGGGCGAAATCGGCCGGCAATACCGTGCTCTGACGGGGATCGAAATCGTCGCCGGCTTCGGGCCGTCGGGTCTGCTGCGCCAGCGTATCGAACAGGGCGAGCACGCCGATCTCTTGACCACCGGCGGCTCGAAATCCTTGATGGCGAGCGGCACCGCGATCTTAGAGGCGGCCGAAAAGGTCATCGAAAAACGCCGCGAGCTTGCCGCGCATGCGCTCGAAGCCGCCACCGCGGATATCGAGCTCGTGAACGGGCGGTTTGTCATCGCCGGCACCGACCGGTCGATCGACCTCATCGAATTGGCACGGCTCATCCGCACCGAATTGACGTTGCGAGATGCGGCCGCAGCAGCACCATCACCGGATAGCATGCGGCAATTTTGGCCGCCGTCTCGGCCTGACGCAACGCAACCTCGCTGTTCATGGCGCCAAATGCATGGAGGGAGACCCGCAGCGCATCGTGTGACCCTCCCTGCCTATGGCCCGCACCCGCGACGTTCGAGGGGATTCGACAACGATCTCCCGATACGCTATATTTATATGGATATAGCGTATCGGGAGGATGAAACATGGATGTCGCGGTGTCGCGTAGCAGCAGGGCGCGCGGGTGGTGACCGGCGGCGGCCGGGTCGGCGACCAGGGATATTTCGTGCAGCCGACGGTGTTGACCGGAACGAGGCCGGACATGTCGGTGGTGCGCGAAGAGATTTTCGGGCCGGTCGTGTGCGCGATCCCGTTCGACGACGATGATCTCGACCGCATCGCCCGCACCGCCAACGACACGAGCTATGGCCTCGCCGCCGGCATCTGGACGCGAGACCTCGGCATCGCCCACAAGCTCGCCAAGCGGATCAAGGCGGGGACGGTATGGATCAACACCCGCAATTTCGGCGATCCCGCGCTGCCGTTCGGCGGCTACAAGCAATCCGGATGGGGCCGCGAGATGGGGTTCGAGGCGATCGAGCTCTACACCGAAGTAAAGGCGGTCGCCGCCGCCTTGCCGTAACGCACTTCTCTCTCGTCACGCCCGCGAAAGGCGAAAGGCGGGAATGACGAAGTCAAGCTGAACAGAAAGGACCTGGAAGAATGGCAATGCCGCAAACCATCGAAGCGATGCGTCATCCGTTTACCACCGGCACCGAGGTGAAACGGATGCTGATCAACGGCGAATGGGTCCGCGCCGCCTCGGGCAAGACCTTTGAAAGCCGCAACCCGGCGACCGGCGAATTGCTGGCAAATGTCGCCGAGGGCGACAAAGAGGATATCGACCGCGCCGTCGCCGCCGCGCGCGCCGCCTTTGAGGGGCCGTGGAGCAAATGGAAGCCTTATGAGCGCCAGGCGCTGTTGCTCAAGATCGCCGATCTCGTCGAACAGCATTACGACGAATTGTCGATGCTCGACACGCTCGACATGGGCGCGCCGATCAGCCGTACCCGCGGCGGCAGCCGCCGCGCGCTCGGCATGCTGCGCTGGTATGCCGGCATGGCGACGGCAATCCACGGCGAGACGATCGAGAACTCGCTCCCCGGCGAATATTTCTCCTACACGCTGAAGGAGCCGGTGGGTGTCGTCGGCGCGATCATCCCGTGGAACGGCCCGCTCAGCGCCTGCATCTGGAAGATCGGGCCGGCGCTCGCCACCGGCTGCACCGTGGTGCTGAAGCCGGCCGAGGAAGCGCCGCTGACCCCGCTGCGGCTCGGCGAATTGCTGATGGATGCCGGCGTGCCGCCGGGGGTCGTCAACATCGTGCCCGGCTATGGCGAGACCGCCGGTGCCGCACTCGCTGCGCATCCCGGGGTCGACAAGGTCGCCTTTACCGGCTCGCACCTGACCGGTCAGCTGATCGTCCAGGCTTCGGCCGGCAATCTGAAGCGCGTCTCGCTCGAGCTCGGCGGCAAATCGCCCGATGTCGTCTTTGCCGACGCCGATCTCGAAACCGCGGTGCCGGGCGCCGGCATGGCGGTGTTCGCCAATTCCGGGCAGATCTGCAGCGCCGGCACCCGGCTCTTTGTCGAACGCAAGGTCTATGACGAATTCGTCGGCCGGGTCGCCGAGTTCGGCAAGTCGCTCAAGGTCGGCAACGGCGTCGACCCGGACACCCAGGTCGGCCCGCTCGTTTCCGAGCAGCAATTGCAGCGCGTCACCGGCTATCTCGCGACCGGCCGGCAGGAAGGTGCGCGCCCGCTCGCCGGCGGCGAGCAATTGACCGAGGGACCCTTCGCCAAGGGCTATTTTGTGCCGCCGACGGTGTTCGCCGATGTCCGCGACGACATGCGCATCGCCCAGGAGGAAATCTTCGGCCCGGTGATTTCGGCGATCCCGTTCACCGATGTCGAAGAGGTCATTCGCCGCGGCAATGCCACCACTTACGGTCTCGGCAGCGGCGTGTGGACGCGCGACGTGTCAAAGGCGCACCGGCTGGCCAAGGGGCTGCGCGCCGGCTCGGTCTGGATCAATTGCTACCAGGCGATGGACCCGGCAGTGCCGTTCGGCGGCTACAAAATGAGCGGCTATGGCCGCGAAAGCGGCATCCAGCAGATGGAAGAGTATCTGAACGTCAAGGCAGTCTGGATCAAGACCGCCTGAGCACTGACGCCTGGATTGTCAAGTCGTCATGCCCGCGTAAGCGGGCATCCAGAACCTGCCCTTGGCATGAACAGGGGGCAAGCGACGCGCAGTTGCTCTGGGGCCCCGCTTTCGCGGGGGTGACGAGTTCGCGGCACCAGGGCAAGCGGCTGGGTGATCGCTTCTGGCCCCCCGCGTTTGCTTTTCATGAGGTGACGATTGCCATGCGGTGCGGCCACGCGATGTTTCGGAGAAGCCACATGTCTGTCTATCCTGATCTTCAGCTTACATTGGTGGCGAATAACGCAGCCACGACGGCGCGCCGGTGATCAACCCGGCGGATGAAAGCATCCTCGGCACGCCGCCGCCCTTTTTTCCTTCGCCTTTATCGCGGTTAGGGACCACCCGACATGAAATATACCAAGCTCGGCCGCACCGGCCTCGACGTGTCGCGTATCTGTCTCGGCTGCATGAGCTATGGCGGCGGCAACCGGGGCAACCATGCCTGGAGCCTCGGCGAGGAGGACAGCCGACCGTTTATCAAGAAGGCGCTCGAAGCCGGGATCAATTTTTTCGACACCGCCAACCGCTATTCGCTCGGCAAAAGCGAGGAAATTCTCGGCCGTGCGATCCGCGATTTCGCCCGCCGCGACGAGGTGGTCATCGCCACCAAGGTGTATGGGCGCATGCACCCCGGTCCGAACGGCGCGGGGTTGTCGCGCAAGGCGATCTTTGCCGAAATCGATGCCAGCCTCGGCCGGCTCGGCATGGATTACGTCGAGCTCTACCAGATCCATCGCTTCGACCATGAGACGCCGATCGAAGAGACGCTCGAAGCGCTGCACGATCTCGTGAAGATGGGCAAGGCGCGATATATCGGCGCCTCGTCGATGCGTGCCTGGGAGTTCGCCTGCGCCCTCGGCATCGCCGAGAAGCATGGCTGGCCCCGCTTTGTCAGCATGCAGAACCTGGTCAACCTGCTGTATCGCGAGGAAGAGCGGGAAATGCTGCCGCTCTGCGCCGCGGAGGGGATCGGCGTCATCCCGTGGAGCCCGCAGGCGCGCGGCAAATTGAGCCGCGACTGGGACTACACCAGCATCCGCACCGAGACCGATGCGGCCTTCGGGCGGCTTTTCGCCAACACCAACGAGGCCGACAAAAAGGTCGCCGACCGCGTCGCCAAGGTCGCCAAGGCGCGCGGCATTGCACGGGCGCAGGTGGCGCTCGCCTGGCTACTGTCGAAACCGGTGATCACCGCCCCGATCGTCGGCGCCACCAAGCTCCAGCATCTCGACGACGCCATCGCCAGCGTCGATGTTACGCTGACCGCCGAAGAAATCAGCGCTCTCGAAGAACCCTATGTGCCGCACGCGGTGGTAGGTTTTGCCTGAGCACCTGGCGGGCGAGGTTCGCAAATCTTTGGTTACGATCTGGAGATCTTGCAAGGCGTCGCAAGGCCGCATGCCCGGCGCGGGTCCAAGTTTCAGACCGTCAACCTCGGCGGGCTTCGCCTTCGCTCCGGCGAGGCGCTGATCGAATGGCTGGAGGCTGGAAACGGCGGACCAGCCGCGCAAGCTGCTGCTCAAGATCGAGTCGACGAAACCAGCATCGACTATCTGGAAAATGCCTCGCGAGGAGATTTTTGCGGAGCGCGAACGATGAGCCGCGATGTCGAGGGGCGATGGCTGGATCTGCACAAATCTGCTACCGGTATCAAGCCGCTGATCGATTGACCCGGCAACGGAGGGTGTGACCATGAAGTTCGGCATTCACAATCCGTCATGGTTGTCCGGTTCCGATCCGGCGGAAGCGTTCGAAGCGGTGAAACAGAAAGCGCAATGGGCCGAGAACCACGGCTTTACCTGGTTCTCGGTGATGGACCACCTGATCCAGATCCCCGGCGTCGGCGCCCCCGACGAGCCGTTCATCGAGGGTTGGACCGCCTTGTCGGCACTGGCTGCGGTGACCAGCCGCATTCGCCTCGTCACGCTCGCCACCTCGGTCGGCTACCGCAATCCGGCGCATCTGGCCAAGATCGCCGCCGGTGTCGATCTGATCAGCCGCGGCCGGCTGACCCTCGGTATCGGCGCCGGCTATTTCGAGACCGAATACCGGCAATATGGCTGGAAATTCCCGGCCCGGCCGGCGACCCGCATCCGCCAGATGGAGGAAGCCGTGCGGCTGATCCTGGCGATGTGGATCGAGCCGCGGACCACTTTTCACGGCCGGTATTTCCATGTCGAGGACGCGATCCTCGAGCCCAAGCCGGTGCAAAAGCCGCATCCGCCGGTGCTGATCGCCGGCGGCGGCGAGCAATTGACCCTGCGCGCGGTCGCTCGGCTGGGCGATGCCTGCAATATCGGCGGCGATCCCGAGATGGTGCGGCACAAGCTCGCGGTATTGCGCCGCCATTGCGATGCGGCGGGCCGCAACGACGACACGATCGAAAAGACCCACAACAACAGCTGGCTGTTGGCGCGCGACGCGGCGGCGGTTGCGGCCAAACGCGAGCGGCTCTCTGCGCGCGGGCCGTTGCGCGGCTTTGTCGGCACCGTGCCCGAGGCGATCGACCTGATCGGGCAATACCAGGATGCCGGCGTCGATCTGCTGATCAACAGCGACTACCGCAACGACCTCGAAACCCACGAATTGTTCGCTTCGGACGTCATGCCTCATTTCGCCTGACATTCCCAAGGCCGGTTTAGCGGTGCGGCTGATGCGGCCGGTCCTTGTGCAATGCCAGCCACTCAGCCACCAGCTTGCCGTTGTCGGCGGGGAAACGCTCGTCGAGCATCCGTGAATTCAGGATGCGATCGACGCGAAAATGGCGAAAGTCGCCTCTCAGCTCACACCAGGCCCCGATCAGCGTCACATCGACATAATAGGCCATCGCCAGCGGCCATATCGTCCGCCGGGTCTGCCGGTTTTCCTCGTCGATATAGGTGATCGAAATCTTGCGGGTGTCGTGGATCGCGCTGCGCAGCGCAGCGAGGTCGATGCCGGTAACCGCCGGCGCGTCGCCGTTGGAAACGTAGACCGGTGCGGCGACGAGGTGGGGCTGCAACGATGCCGGGACGACCGAGGCGAGCTTTGCCAGCACATTGTCCGCCGCCTTCTGCAACATCGGATCGCGCAGCCGCCGCAACAGGCGGACACCGATCGCGATCGCATCGGCCTCCTCGGCCGTGAACATCAGCGGCGGCAGGTCAAAGCCGCGGCGCAACACATAACCGAGCCCCGGCGCGCCCTCGATCGGCACGCGGCTGGCCTGCAGCGCGGCAACGTCGCGATAGACCGTGCGGATGGTGACTTCGAGCTTGTCGGCAAGCGCCGCCGCGGTCATCGGTCCGCTCGCCAGGCGCAGGCTCTGGATGATGTCGAACAGGCGATCGGCGCGGCGCATCGGCCATGCTCCGCTGCTGACAGAACGCTGTCAGCATGCCCCTGCTAGCCTGCCCGCACAATGCTTGCAGGAGAGGTGAATGGCTTCGACCCATATCGATATCGACCAGGCCGAATGGACATCGGGGATGCCGTTTTACGGACCGGCGGCGGTCCATGACGGCAGCGACATCGTCACGCTCAAAATTCTCAGCGACCGCCGCAAAGAGGGCGGCGGCATCGCCTGGCTCGCCAAATTCTCGCCACCGCCGGACAAGCTGATCAAGATCGTCGCCATCGCACTGTCGGACGAGCACGTCTTCAATCTCGAAGGCGGTCGCGTCACCAAAACCGGAGCGCCGGTGCGCGCGTCCGGCGGCTATACGCTGAACCCGACGGGTCAGCCGCACAGCGCCCTGATCGGCTCCGAGACGGTGAGCCTGATCATCTACACCGGCGAACCCGACGAGATCGTCTCCCTCGAAGTCGTCGATATCGAACCTGCCGGGAGCGGTACGTAACGCTGAATAACCGCATCGCCTTGTTTTGATGATATATTTCGCCTTGGAGTGGCGGCGATGGTATCTCGGGATTTTGATCAAGCGGAAAAGGCGCGTGCGTTCCACGCCTTGCACCGGCGGCAACGGGGTTTTGTCGTGCCCAACCCCTGGGATGCGGGCACGGCTCATATGCTTGCGGCATTGGGCTATGAGGCACTTGCAACCACCAGCGCAGGACTGGCCTTTGCGCTCGGCCGCCGCGACGGTGAACGTGCGGTTTCGCGCAATGAGGCTCTTGCCAACGCCGCCATGATCGCTTCGGCAACAAATCTGCCGGTCTCGGCGGACCTTGAAAACGGTTTTGACGATGCCCCCGAGGCGGTCGCGGAGACGATCTTGTTGTCAGCGAAGACCGGGATCGTTGGCGCCTCGATCGAGGACGCCACCGGTGATCGCCGCTCGCCAATTTATGATTTCACGCATGCGGTCGAACGGATCGCCGCCACGGCGCAGGCGGCGCGGTCCTTGCCCTTTTCGTTTTGCCTGACGGCGCGCGCGGAAAACTTTTCAAATGGCAGGGCCGATCTCGATGACACGATCCGACGACTTCAAGCATATGCGGAAGCCGGCGCGGATGTGCTTTACGCGCCGGGATTGCCGAGCCTTGAGGCAATCCGGCTCGTGTGTGCCGCCGTCGATAAGCCGGTCAACGTCGTCATGGGGTTGAGCGGCCCGGGGTATTCCGTCGATGCGCTGGTGGAGGCCGGCGTCAAGCGGATCAGTCTTGGCTCGGCATTGAGCCGCGCCGCGCTGGGCGGCTTTCTCAACGCCGCCCGGGAAGTCCGAGAGCGAGGGACGTTTTCGTTTGCCGACAAAACCCCCGGCTTTGCCGAGATCAGCAACTATATGGTCGGGCCGGGAGGCGGCCGATGATCGATGACCCGATGGTCGACATCGTCCAGACTCGCTTTTATGAGCGCTGCGGTTACCGCCGCTTTGGCGAGATCGCCTGTCCACCCGACGGCGCCACCCGGATCTTCTTAACAAAGGCGCTCATCTAGCCGTCGCTGCGGGTAGGCCGAGCGCCAATGACGCCGGCGAGCGCAAATTATCTTGGGGCTCCATGAGCCTTTTTATCATGCTGCTAAGGATCGAGGATGGTTGCCAGCGACAGCTTTGCCGAGTTCTTGCGCGAGCAGCTCGTGCCGCTCGGCCGCGTCACGATGCGGCGGATGTTCGGCAAGACCGGCGTGTTCTGCGACGGGGTGATGCTCGGCATGGTGACGGACAACACGCTCTATTTCCGGGTCGACGACCAAAACCGAGCGACCTTCGAGGAAGCTGCGGCCTTTCCACCGCTCAACTACGAAAAGCAGGGCCACGCCATCGATCTTTCCTTTTGGCGCGCGCCGGAGCGGCTGTTCGACGAACCCGATGAGCTTGTCACCTGGGCGCGGGCAGCACTGGCGGCGGCGCGGCGGGTCGCAGCAAAGCGAAAACGCACAGCACCACGGTATCGGAAGCAATCGATCGGGTAGGGCAATACCGGGATATCGGCATCGATTTGCTGATCAACGGCGACCGCAACGACGCGGAGTCCCGTGAGCTTTTCGCCGCCGATGTCATGCCGCCCTTTGCCTGATCCCGGCTCCCACGGGCCGAGGAAGAACGCTTGACGTCGAGGCGGTTTGGGTCGAGAGAGCGCGGGCAAAGCCCGCGGCTGGCCGATGACGGGGCCGCCGGCCAAACTGAAGTGCCGAGGCCGCGCCATGTCGAGGCTGACGCTGCGCATCGATTTCGATCCGGGTCGCGCGATCGGTCCCGGCAAGATCAAGCTTTTGGAGCTGATCGACAAGCACGGCTCGATCTCCGAGGCCGGTCGACGCATGGGCATGTCGTACCGGCGCGCCTGGCTGCTGGTCGACAATTTGAACCGTTGCTTCCGGACCCCGGCGGTCGCCTCGCAGACGGGCGGTCAGCACGGCGGCGGCGCCTCTCTGACCCAATTCGGCCATGCCCTCGTCGAGCATTATCGGGCGGTCGAGAGCGCGGCGCAGGCTGCCGGCTCGGCGCATATCGAAGCGCTGGCGGCAGCACTCGCCGATCGGGCCGCTTCCGAGGACAAAGCCGCTGAAAAAAAGACCCGCCGGCTGCCGCTCAGCGTCGCTTGACCGGACGATCGAGCTGCAGCGTCGGGGTGACATAGCCGAGCTTTCGAAACACTGACCGGGCCGCAGGCGACTTCAAATAATCGAAAAACTTGACCGCCTCCGGGTTGCGGCTCTGCGCCAGAAGTGCGACGGGATAGACGATCCTGGGATGGGTATCCGACGGAAAGGTGCCGACGATCGCGACCGCCGGGTCGGTCAGCGCATCGGTCGCAAAGACGACCGCCATCGGTGCGTCGCCGCGCGCCACATTCTTGACGGCGACCAATGGGTCGTCGACGCTCGCGACTTTCCTTTCGACATTGCGCCAGATGCCGAGCTTGACCAGGCTCGCTTTGGCATAGCGGCCGGCCGGATGGCTGTCGGGATCGCACATCGCCAGCGGCCCGGCGCCGACCAGCCGGGCCAGCGGAAAGCCGGGCACGATCACGACCGGCTCGGCGCCCTTGCGCGCGATCAGCACGAGCCGGTTGCCGACCAGGTCGGTCGGCGTTTCGGGCTTGATCAGGCGGTGCCGCGCGAGTTCGTCCATCCGTATCGAATCGGCGGAAAGAACAATCGGCCGGCAAGCCGTTCTCGATCTTCTTGGCCAAGGTCGGGCTCGGTCCGTAAACGGGCTGGACCTCGCCGCCGCGATGACCGGCGATGATCTGATCGAGCGCCGGCTTCAGCGTGAACGCGCCGAGAATGCGGACCGGCTGCGCCTGAGAGGGCGGCGCCGCGACTCTCGCCGTCGGCCAAACCAGCCCAGCAGGAGACCGCGCGCAACCGGCCATGATGGTCCAGGCTCATCACGCGGGAGCGACGCCTCTGCGGCGGTTCGCGGCAAGCCAGAAACCGGCCAGCCCCAGGACCAGCAGCGACATCGTCGCCGGCTCGGGCACGGCATCGACCTCGATCAGGTCGAGGTTCGACACCCAGCGGCCATGGGCAAAATTTTCGTCCCCCGGCAGGATCGTGCGCGCCACGCCGTCGCTCGGAAAATCCGAGGGAATGGTGGCGTCGGCGTAGGGGACGAGATCGACCTCGCCGGGCGCGGTCGAGGCGCCCAATGCCGGGTCGAGCTCGGCCAAGGACAGGACGACCTCGTAGCCGTCGGTTCCCGCGGTGACGACGTATTGGTCGAGGATGTCGGGATTGCTCCGGTCGATGAGGTCGAAAACGGGACGCCGGTATAGGCGTGGCCGTTGACCGTCTCGTTGAGCGACGGATGGCCTTCCAGGTCGGAGAGTGTGTAGGCGCCGGGCTGGCCGACATTTCCCTTCAGCGTCACGGCCGCGGATTGGCCGCCAGACCCCGTTAAGGCCGGTGCCGACAATAATTGCAGGCTCGCCAGATTGCCGACGTTGCGCCCGCTGGCGGCGGGATTGGTAAAGACCAGCGATGCGGTGTCGCCGGTGACGGTGACCAGCTCGCTCGGTCCGCCGCTGAACTGCGGGTCGATCTCGCCCAGCGAGATGAGCGACCGGGCGCCGCTCGTGCTGGTGGCGAGAAGATAATAGCGCAGGATCGCGTTTTTGCCGTTGAGACCCGATGGGGTGCTGGTGGTGATCGCCCCATAGATCGGCGAGTTCGGGTTCGCCGGTTTGGCGCCGCCGAGCAACCCCCAGAGCGAATAGCCGGTCGTGCCGCCGATCGTCATCTCGCCGCCGTAATTGCCGTCCGCGGTGGTCAGATCGATGTCGCCGGCATTGCTGGTCGGACCGGTCAGCGAAATGATCGCGTCCGCCATCGCCGCGCACGGCCCCAGCCCGATCGCAAAACCGAGCAGCAATGTCGCCGCGGTCTGCCGGTAGCCGTTCAACACCATCGTCAACCTCGTATTTGTCGCTCGCTATATCCTATAGGATATTTCGAGGGCGCAACAAGCGTTTGATCTCGGCGCGGGATCAGCGCCGGGCGGCTTTACACCTTTCGCTCGGGCGATGTAGTCAAGGGAGCATAGCGCGGACAGCGCGCCGCGCGAGCGCAACCAGCCAATCGGAGACCGGAGATGAAGCTCAGCGCCCGCAACCAGCTCAAAGGCCGGATCACCGCGGTGGCCAAGGGAGCTATGACGGCGCATGTCCGCATCGATATCGGCGGCGGCGTCATCGTCACCTCGTCGATCACCAACGAGGCGGTGGACGAGCTCGGCCTCAAGGTCGGCGACGAGGCGATCGCGGTGATCAAGGCGTCGGATGTGATGGTCGCCAGGTGAGGCGACGCCGGCTCTTCGGTCTCGGGGCGGGCGCGCTCGCGGCTCTCGCCTGGCCCTACCGGCGCGCCGCGGCAAAGACTTTCACCGACTCGGCCGGCCGAAAGGTCGATGTCCCCGACAATGTGCGGCGGGTGTTTCCCGCCGGACCGCCGGCATCGGTCACGCTCTACACGGTGGCGCCCGAAAAGATGCTCGGCTGGACCCGCGCGCCGAGCAAGGCGGCTGGCACCTTTCTGCCGCAGCGTTATGCCAATCTGCCAACGCTCGGACGGCTCACCGGCCGCGGCAACACGGTCAATCTCGAAAACGTCGTCAAGCTCGCGCCCGACCTCGTGCTCGATATCGGCAACACCACCGCAACTTATGTTTCGCTGGCCGAGCGGGTGCAGCGCGAGACGCATATTCCCGACGTGCTGATCGGCGGCCGACTGGCCGAGACGCCGCAGACCCTGCGGACGCTCGGGCAGCTTCTTGGCGTGAGCGAGCGGGCCGAGACCCTCGCCCGTTATGCCGAGACCGTGCTGCGCGAGGTGACGCAGCGCGTCGCCAAGATTCCCGCGGCCCGGCGCCCCACCATCTACATCGCGCGCGGTCCGCGCGGCTTGGAGAGCGCCGTTGCCGGCTCGATCGGCAGCGAGGTCGTCGATCTCCTCGGCGCGCGCAACGTCGTCGGCCGGGAGGCCGGGCCGCATACGATCGTCGATGTCTCGCCCGAGCAGATCCTGGCCTGGCAGCCCGATTTTGTCCTGACCATCGACCGGCGCTTTCACGCCGCGATCCGCACCGACCCGGTCTGGCGCCAGGTCAAGGCGGTGCCGGCGGGGCATGTCCGTTTTGTTCCCGACCTGCCGTTTTCATGGCTCGACGATCCGCCGGCGCCCAATCGGCTGATCGGCCTCTCATGGCTCGGCAAGCTGCTTTATCCTGCCGCGTTCCCGCAGGACATCCGCGCCGAGGCACAGCGCTTTTATGCCCTTTTTTATCAGCAGGAGCCGACCGGCGCGCAACTCGACGGACTTCTCGCCGATCGCCCGGCCTGAGCTTGGCGCGGCGCGCCGCTATCGCGCGGTCCTCGCAATTGCCGCGCTGGGCCTGATCCTGGCGATGGCGGTCGCGATCTCGGTCGGGCCGCTGCGGATCGCGCCCGCCGATCTCGTGCGCTGGCTGATCGCGCAGACCGGCGGTCGCCCCGGCCCGCTTGCCGCACCGGCCGAAACCGCGATCCTGCAAATTCGCCTGCCGCGGGTGCTGGCGGCGGTGGCGGTCGGCGCCGCCCTCTCGGCCTCGGGGGCCGTCTACCAGTCGCTGTTCCGCAACCCGCTGGTCTCGCCCGACATCCTCGGCGTTTCGTCGGGTGCGGCGTTCGGCGCGGTTGTCGGGATTTTTCTGTCGCTGCCGGTGGTCGGCATCGAAGCCATGTCGTTTGCCGGCGGGCTCGCGGCGGTGCTGGTCGCCTATGCGGTCGCCGCCGCGATCCGCGGGCGCGACACGGTATTGGTATTGGTCCTCGCCGGCGTCGTCATCGGCGCCTTGTTCGGCGCCGGAATCGGGTTGCTGAAATATCTGGCCGACCCCTACAACCAATTGCCGGCGATCACCTTTTGGCTGCTCGGCAGCCTCGCCGCCGTAAATCTCGGCGATTTGGCGAGCCTCTTGCCGGCGGTGGCGATCGGGGTCGTGCCGCTGGCCCTGCTGCGCTGGCAGATCGATGTGATGACCCTGGGCGAAGAGGAGGCGAGCGCACTCGGCCTCGACACCAGGCGACTGCGCATCGTCGTGGTCGCGGCCGCGACCCTGATGACCTCGGCCGCGGTCGCGGCGAGCGGCGTCATCGGCTGGATCGGGCTCGTCGTGCCGCATCTGGCAAGGCTCGTCGTCGGCCCCGCCTTTGCCCGGCTGCTGCCGGTCAGCATCCTCTTCGGCGCCGGCTTTCTGCTCGTCGTCGATACCTTGGCGCGGACGATCGGCAACATCGAATTGCCGCTCGGCGTCTTGACCGCAGCGCTTGGCACTCCGGTCTTTTTATGGCTTCTCGCCTTTAGCCGGCGCCCGGCCTGGTCGTGACCGCCCCGCGCCTTGCGATCGAGGAGTTGAGCTGCGGCTATCCCGGGCATACGGTCGGCCGCGATCTCACCTTTGGTGTCGCCGCCGGCGAAGTGTTGTGCGTGCTCGGCCGCAACGGCGAAGGCAAATCGACACTCTTCAAGACGATCCTCGGTCTGCTGCCGCCGCTCGCCGGCCGGGTGCGGGTCGATGGCGAGCCGACCGCCGGCTGGAGCCCGCGGCGCCGGGCCATGATGTTCGGCTATGTGCCGCAAAGCGGCGCCGGCGGCTTCCCGTTTACCGTGCGCGAGATCGTGCTGATGGGCCGGATTGCGCATCGCGGCCCGTTCTCGGCGCCGTCGCGGGCCGACCATGCGGCCGCCGAGTGGGCGCTCGACGGGTTGGGCATCGCCCGGCTTGCCGGGCGCGACTGGCCGCGGCTGAGCGGCGGCGAGCGCCAATTGGCGCTGATCGCCCGCGCGCTGGCGCAGGAGCCGCGCACCCTGGTCCTCGACGAGCCGACCGCCAGCCTCGATTTTGGCAACCAGCTGCGCGTCCTCGACGCGGTGCGCGGCCTTGCCCGGACCCGCGGGCTCGGCGTGCTGTTGTCCACCCACCACCCGGAGCAGGCGTTCGCCTGCGCCGACCGCGTCGCGATATTGGCGGAGGGCCGGCTGCTGCGGCTCGGACCCCCGGCCGACACCATCACCGCCGAGACGCTGCGCGCCTGCTATTCGGTCGACGTCGCCGTCGTCCCGCTCGGCAGCGACCGCTACCGCGTCTGCGTCCCCCGCGCCCATCTCGGCTGAGCCGTTGTTTTGTCGATAGGGGCGCCGACGCGTCAGCATTGAAGGGGTTCCGCGAGGCTGAAGTTTCGGTAGCGATCAAGGCTGATGCGGCGGGTGAGGCGCACGTGATCGACGCCGAGATGTTCGAGCGCGCCGGGCTCGCGCAACCGCGGATGCGACAAGAGCGCGCGTATCGCCGCGAACGAACCCGGCCGCGTCCAGATCGGCCAAGCAAGGGTAAAACCTGTCACCTTCGAGGGTTGAACCAATTCAACTCACCTCGGCCCAAGTTTCCGTAGTCACCTTGCCTTGGATCGAGCACGAACCTCGCCGCTTTCATATACGCGACGATCTCCGCCGGCAGCTTCAAGCGCTCCTTGCCATTATCGGGTGAAAGAGCTCTCAGGAGCGATACAATGGCGGAATATGTGGCACCGCCGCTATCCACTGCCCATATCGGCCAGAAAATTAGTCCGTGTTGCCTACTGCCTTGGTAGCTCAGCATCGCTGCGCCATTTCCTCTCGGTACTAATTGGAAAGCTAGCAAGCCAAGGGCACCAAGCGCGGTAGCCCCTCTTTCCGACCTAGCGCCTTCGGGCGATGGGTCTGTTGCGCGATAAGCGTAACGTCTCGCTTCCTGATGGGCTAACCGAAGTGAGTCGCCCCTGGTGGAGAAGGTCCACGGGTTGAAAAGCGAGTCGCTAATATCGTTAACCCGGCACGCCTTAACTGACTCGAACATCGCGCCGACGAACGACATTTGTCCGCTGGGCAGCTTCAGCGGCGATACCTCGACGCCCGTTTTCTTCGCATTCGGAGTTTCGGCGATGCCACTTTCTAGTAATTCCAGTCTCATGGACCAAATGAGCCGGGTTTTTGGATTTGGATGATCAGTCGCTGCAATCCAAGCGCCCATTAGACGGTGAGCCAGGGCCTGAAAGCGTTCTGGACTTGTGCAAATCGAGGTTTTTGAGGCTTTTCCCTGCTTGTTTCTGGGCCAGGAAAACGGAAGCAATGCCTTTTCGAAAAGCCGAAGTCCTTCGACCGTAGCAGTGCATATCGATTGTCGGTCCGCAGATTCGCTCAAAAGCAAAGCTGGGCGCAGCGGCGGCTCTTCGGTATCCCAAGCCGCCCGCGGCCGCCAGTTCGGCCGCATGACCTCCAGCGCCCGCAGCAGGCCCAGAAGCGCCAGCAGATTGTCCGGCTCCAAGCCGTCGAGCCGGTGGCGTCGCGCAGGCTCGCTCATTGGGCAACATCCGGCGCGGCCCGCAATCCCGCCGCCTCGGAGGCGCGATGATCGGCCAGCCGCACAATCGCTTCCATTCTGGCCAGCTCCCACACGCCGTAGCGGCGCTTGAGCCGCTCGAAGATCTGCGCCCAGTCCCACCCATCAAAACTGAACGCAAGCGACTGCGGGCCGGCCCCTTTTTCCAGTCGAAACCGTTCGCCCTCGATGTGCGCCAGATCTCGATCGCGCCCGTCGCACGGATCGGCGTGCGGGAAGAGCGGCCGGCCATATCCGTGATGCACGCCGATCAGCCACAGCACCAGTTCCTTGTCGTGTGCCTCCTCGAACAGCGGATGTTCGCGTGCGATCCTCACCGACAGCGCCTCGTGCCGCCAATGCTCCGGCAGCCCCGCTTTCGCTGCCGCGTCGGGACCGACTCCCGGGACGGATTTGGCGAGGATCTTATCTTCATCGACAGCAAACCAATCGCCCCCATAAAGCATTGCCTGAAATCGCGGGTCGGCCTTCCCTGCATCGTGCAGGTAGGCGGCCAGCCCGATATCGCTCGCCGTTTTATCCAGGCCCGCCTTTTCGGCGAACAATTTCGCACGGCTGCGAACCTCCTCGGAATGGTCACGCAAGGTTTGCGCGTCACCCGAAAGCGAGCCCTGGAAATCATCCTCCGTGGCCGGCATGCCTCCAGCCAATTGCTCAGCCGGGAGATGATCGCCTTGCACACCCTTCGGCGCCAGCAGGACCACGCCCCGCGGACGGCCCTCATCGTCCTCGCCGTACGGAAGGATCGTTTGCAGGCGGCCGCGCCGCGGGCTCTCAAGCAATGCAAGCCCCTCGTCAATATCGTGCGGCGGGTTCAGCGCGCGCAAGGCACCCACAAGATCCCGGTCGCGGCGGCGCCCTGGAGCATCGCGCCAGTTCGCAATCACCTCGGCGAGGCTGTCCGCGAACGCGGACGCCCTCTCTCGTTCCGCCGTTGCTTCGTCGCCGTCACCCGCTGGCGCTGCGGCGCGAATCCGCTCTGGCGTCAGCCGCAGCGCATAGCGGCGCGCGGCGAACGGAGCGGCCGCTCGATCCGCGACATCTCGAACGGGCCCGCGGGACTCGGGAGCCCAGCCGAATTCGTCGCAGCCGCCGTAATCCGCCGGCACGACGATCAGATCGTTTGGAGCCAGCCTGCCGAGCGCGTGAACGGTTTCGCTCCGATTGCTATCAGGTCCTGCCCAGCGAAAGGCCAGCGCTCCGCCGCGACCCCCCGGCTCTTCCTCGTCGCTGCGCTGAGGGGCATCGGCAAAATCGACGACGGATTCGGCACGCTCGATCCCGACAGATCGAAGCCACGCGCGGGCAGCCGAGAGCAACACCTCGATTGCTTCGCCCGGTTTCGGCGGCATCGCCGTGAGCAACAACCTGGCGTCAAACCCGTCGCGGTCGAGCTCCAAATCGGCCCGCCAGACAATCTGCACGGTTGCCGATGAGCGATCCGGCCCGTGCAGGAACAGACTGATTTCAGGATCGGCGACGGGGATGGGCGAAGTTTGCGACCAGAGATCGAAATATGCCGGCATCAGGACCGGCGCGTTGGACTTTGAGGCAAGCAGCCCATCGGCCTCGATCTGCGCCGGTGGAATTTCGCCGGTCCAAGGAAGGGCGCCGGACGCCGATATTCCGAAATCGATGGAAATACCGCCTCCGCCGCGGTCCTTCGCCAGCTTCTGCAAGGCGTCCCAGGTTGCGGCGGCTGCCGCGCCGTAAACCGGGTCGCCCTTCTTGGAAGGCCTCACGTCCTCGCGATGCGCGAGAATGGCCGCATACGCGACGAACGGCCGACCGGCGCGGTTCAGACGGCCGAACCGCTGCTTCAGCGCATCCAACGGTGCGATC
Organism: Allostellaceae bacterium; assembly: GCA_036404275.1. GTDB lineage: Bacteria > Pseudomonadota > Alphaproteobacteria > ATCC43930 > CGMCC-115725 > AP-15. Next base: position 3 of record DASXAM010000168.1, on the reverse strand, counting down.
TCC
>DASXAM010000167.1:0-5595 GCA_036404275.1 Allostellaceae bacterium | reverse complement strand
CCCGCCGACCTGCCGTTTTCCAACCAAAAGCAGGAAGGTTTCGAAAACAAGATCGCCGATTTGATCGGCCACGACCTCGGCCTCAAGGTCAGCTATTTCTGGTTTCCACAGGTCATCGGCTTTGTCCGCAACACCTTGCGGGTGCACCAATGCGACCTGGTGATGGGGACGGTCGCCGGCGACGACGTCATGCAGACGACGGTCCCGTATTATTTTACGACCTATGTCATGTTTTACCGTTCCGACAAGGGGCTGTCGCTGACCGGGATGGACGACCCAAAGCTTGCCTCGTTGCACCTCGGCGTCGTCGGCCGCACTCCGCCGGCCGATCTCTTGGTCCGGCACGGGCTGATGGCGCATACCAAGCCCTATGAGCTGACCGTGGACACCCGCGTGCAATTGCCGACCCGGCAGATGGTGCAAGATGTCGCCGGCGGCACGATCGATGTCGGCTTTTTGTGGGGACCGATCGCCGGCTATTACAAAAAGCACGACAATCTGCCGCTGACCATCGTGCCGCTGAAGGACGAGCCGGGGGCGGCGCGCATGGAATACCACATCGCGATGGGGGTGCGCGGCAACGAGCCCGATTGGCGCCGAACAATCAGCGCGACGATCCTCAAGGACAAAGACAAGATCAACGCGATCCTGCGCGACTACGGCGTGCCACTGCTCGACGAGCAGGGCAAGCTGGTCGGGCAATGATCGCGGCAGCCGGACGGACCATCCGGGCGGCGCTGATCGGCTTCCTCGCGCTCGGCGCCGTGGCCGCGGCACCGGTGCCGGAGCCGCAGGGATACCGCCTCGACCACTACAAGGCGCCGACCCCGGCGACCGTCGCCGGCGGCACCGCGCTCGACACGCCGGGGGCGCACAAGCTGTGGCAAGAGGGCGGGGCGGTGTGGATCGACGTGCTCGCCGCACCCCAGCGGCCGGCCAATCTGCCGGCACAATCGGTGTGGATGCCGCTGCCGCGGCGCGATATCCCGGGCAGCCTGTGGCTCCCCGATATCGGGCTCGGCACGCTCAGCCCCGAGCTCGAACAGTTTTTTCGCAACCACCTCGACGCGGCGACAAAGGGCCGGCACGACATGCCGGTCGTGTTTTATTGCCGGGCCGATTGCTGGATGAGCTGGAACGCCGCCAAGCGCGCCGCGGCTTGGGGCTACCAGCGGGTCTATTGGTACCGCGACGGCACCGACGGCTGGGCCGCGGCAAACCTGCCCTTGGTCAGGTCGTACCCGACACCGCGCAATGGCGCGGGCGGCACGCCGTGACGGCAAAGGCGCTCGTTGGCTTGTGGCTTTTGCTGGCGCTGAGCGCAGCGCCGGCGCGCGGCGCCGATCTCGATGTCGCGCAAATTCGGCAAAAGCTGGCGGCGGCGACGCCGCAGCAGCCGGCGAATTTCGCCGGCAGAAACCTCGAAGGCCTCGATCTCAGCAAAATCGACTTCAAGCACGCCGACCTCTCCGGTGCCAATTTGTTCGGCGCAAAGCTGGTCGATGCCGATTTGTCGGGTGCCGATCTCGAGCGGGCAAAGCTCGATCTCGCCTGGATCATGCGGGCGAATTTCACCGGCGCCGATTTGTCGGGCGCGAGCCTGCTCGGCCTCGTCACCTCCTATGGTCTCGCGGTCTCGCCCAAAGACGTGCCGATTTTCAAAGGCGCCAAGCTTGCCGGCGCGCACCTCATCGCCCGGCTGGCCCAGGTCGATTTGCGCGGCGCGGACTTTGCCGGCGCGCGAATGGGCGCCGATATGACCAACCAGTCGATGGGGCTGATGCGGGTCGATTTTTCCAGCGCTGACCTCGCGGGCGCCAATTTTTCGCACGCCAACCTCACCCGCGCGCTGCTGCGCTTTGCCAACCTTCGCGGCGCGAATTTGTCCGGCGCCAATTTGACCGGTGCCGATTTTTCCGGTGCCGACCTGACCGATGCCGATCTCGGCGGCGCCGATGCAACCGACGCCGATTTTGGCGGCGCGGTGCTGACCCATGCCCGCGGCCTCGCCACGGTCAAAGGCTTTGGCGCGCGCTGACCATTCGCATCACCGCCCGGCCATGCGCGCCGAGAGGGCTTGACAGCGGCCGCAGCGGCGGGCGCTGATGAATCGAGGAGGATCCCGACCAATGCTCGACGCCTATATCTACAACGGTCTGCGCACCCCGTTCGGCCGCCATGCCGGGGCGCTCGCCCGGATGCGGCCCGACGACATGCTCGCCGCGGTCATTTCGGCGGTCGTCGAAAAAAGCCCGTTCGATCCCGGCGATATCGAGGATGTGGTCGTCGGCTGCGCCAACCAGGCGGGCGAGGACAGCCGCTGCGTGGCGCGCCATGCCGGGCTCCTCGCCGGGCTGCCGATCGAGGTCGCGGGCTCGGTCCTGCAGCGCAATTGCGGCAGCGGGTTGAACGCCATCGTCATGGCGGCGCAGGCGGTCACCTGCGGCGAGGGTGACACCTTTGTCGCCGGCGGCGTCGAAAGCATGAGCCGCGCCCCGTTTGTGATGAACAAATCCGAGACGGCCTTCGGCCGCGACGGCCGCATTTACGATTCGACGATCGGCGCGCGCTTTGCCAACCCGAAGCTCGAAAAGAGCTTCGGCGCCGATACGATGCCGGAGACTGCCGATAATCTGGCGCGCGATTATCAGATCACGCGCGAAGCCTGCGACGTCTTTGCCGAAGCCTCTCAGAGAAAATACGCCGCCGGCAAGGCCGACGGCTTTTTCACCGGTGAGATCTTGCCGGTCGAGGTCCCGGGCGGCCGCGCCGGACCGGTGACAGTCGCCGAGGACGAGCATCCGCGCCCGCAAACCAATCTCGAAGCGCTGGCCCGGCTGCGCCCGTTGCAGGGAGGCGGGGTGACGACCGCCGGCAATGCCTCGGGCATCAATGACGGCGCGGTGGCGATGATTGTCGCAAGCCGCAAGGCGGGCGACGCCGCCGGGGCCGAGCCGCTTGCCCGGATCGTCGCCAGCGGGGTTGCCGGCGTGCCGCCGCGGATCATGGGGATCGGCCCGGTCGAAGCCTCGAAAAAGGCATTGGCGCGCGCCGGGCTTACCCTCGCCGACATGGACGTGATCGAGATCAACGAGGCCTTCGCCGCGCAGGTTTTGGCCTGCCTGCGCGGTCTCGAATTGCCGTTCGACGACAGCCGCGTCAACCAGAACGGCGGCGCGATCGCAGTCGGCCATCCGCTGGGCGCCTCGGGGCCGCGCATCGCGCTGACCGCGGCGCGCCAATTGCAGCGCACCGGGGGCCGCTATGCGCTCGTGACGATGTGCGTCGGCGTCGGCCAAGGCATCGCTGCGGTGCTCGAACGGGTCTAAGGCCCCCCACCCTCCCCGCCGGCGGGGAGAAAATGGGACGGGGAATTGCGTTTCGGGTAAAACATGGCCGATCCGGAAATTGCCGCGGTGCGGGCATTGCTTGCGGCGCAGCCGCGGCCGGCGGGGCTTGCCGAGCGGCGCCGGCGGCTCGATGCGCTGTTCGAGCATGATACGCTGCCGGCGGATGTGCGGATCGCGCCGGCGGACGCGAACGGGGTTGCCGCCGAGTGGACGGCAACGCCGCAGGCCGATCCGGCGCGGGTCATCCTCTATCTGCATGGCGGCGGCTATGTCTCGGGCTCGATCGCGAGCCACCGCCACATGGTGGCCGAGGCCGGTCGCGAGGCCGGGGCGCGGACCCTGGCGCTCGCCTACCGATTGGCGCCCGAGCACCCGTTTCCGGCGGCGCTCGACGACGCCCTCGCCGGCTATCGGCATCTCTTGGCGCAAGGGATCGAGGCGCGGCACATCGCGGTCGCCGGTGATAGCGCCGGCGGGGGGCTGACGGTCGCCCTCCTCGTTTCGTTGCGCGACGCCGGATTGCCGCTGCCGGCCTGCGCCTGGTGCATTTCGCCCTGGGTCGATCTCGAAATGCGAGGTGCGAGCATGACGACCAAGGCCGACATCGACCCGCTGATCCAAAAGCCCTATCTGAGCGAGCTGGCGGCGGCCTATCTCGGCGGCGCCGACCCGCGCTCGCCGCTGGCAGCGCCGATCCATGCCGAGCTCGGCGGGCTGCCGCCGCTCTTGATCCAGGTCGGCTCGGCCGAAACCTTGCTCGACGATGCGGTTGCGCTCGCCGGCCGGGCCGGTGCGGCGAACGTCATGGTGCGGCTCGAAATCTGGCCCGACATGATCCACGCTTGGCCGCTGTTCCACCCCCGGCTCGCCGCCGGGCGGCGCGCGCTGAAGGCGGCGGGCGTTTTTCTCCGCAGCTGCCTCTAAACGTCGCCCGCCGCCGCGAGCCGCTATCCTCGCGCCGCCGGCCGCGGTATCTTCGCGCTGTTCTGGAACCGGTCAAAGCTGCGCCGCATCCGCTCCGTGATCCGCGTTATCCGACATCCCGGCCTTCAATCGCACCACCCGCGCCACTCGGTGCTGGCGATCGGCAATTTCGACGGTCTGCACAAGGGCCACGCAGCGCTGATCGGTGCGGCGCGCGAATTGGCCCGCCGGCAAGACCGCCCCACCGCGGTGCTGACCTTCGAGCCGCATCCGCGCAGCGTCTTTTTTCCGGCGACCGAGCCGTTCCGATTGACCCCGTTTCGGGTCAAGGAGCGCGAATTGGCGCGGCTCGGTGTCGATCTGCTGTTTGTCCAACATTTCGATCTGGGCTTTGCCGCAAAGAGCGCGGAGGACTTCATCGCCGAAATCATCGTCGACGCGATCGGCGCGGCCCATATCGTCGTCGGCTGGGACTGCACCTTTGGCAACCGCCGGCGCGGGACGCCGGCGATGCTGCGCGAGGCGGGGCCGCGGAACGGATTTGCGGTCGATGTGCTCGATCCGGTGCGCGGCGCCGATGAAGCGGTCTATTCCTCGACCCATATCCGCGAATTGCTGAGGGCGGGAAGACCGCGCGAGGCGGCCGCGCTCCTCGGCCGGTTCTGGGAGATCGACGGCCGCGTCGCCGTGGGCGACCGGCGCGGGCGCACGATCGGGTTTCCAACCGCCAATCTCGGCCTCGACGACTATCTGCGCCCGGCCTTTGGCGTCTATGCGGTGCGCGTTTCGGGCGACGGGCCCGACGACCCGCTCGCCGGACGCACCATCGACGGCGTTGCCAATCTCGGTCTGCGCCCGACCGTCGGCACCCCCGAGCCGCGCCTCGAAGCCCACCTTTTCGACACCGACACCGACCTTTATGGCCGCCATCTGCGCGTGGCGCTCGTCGATTTCATTCGCCCGGAGCGCAAATTCTCCGGCCTCGACGCGCTCAAAGCGCAGATCGCCGAAGACGCGTTGCAGGCCCGCCGCATCCTCGCCACGAGCGACCAGCAATAAACGCATCTGTGACGTTAACGGAGCGATCGCGCTTCTACATGTGGAGCGGCGCCGGGGCCGGTCGGCCGCGGATCAGGTCGGCGGCTTTCTCGGCGATCATGATAACCGGGGCGTTGATGTTGCCGCCGACCATGTCCGGCATGACCGAGGCGTCGACGACCCGCAGCCCGTCCACGCCGAAGACCTTGAGCTGCGCGTCAACCACCGCCTCCGCGTCGCCTTCCGCTCCCATCTTGCACGTGCCGAGCGGATGGTGCGCGGT
>DASXAM010000166.1:0-8695 GCA_036404275.1 Allostellaceae bacterium | reverse complement strand
CCTCCCCCGCCTACGGGGGAGGGAATGTTCTTGGCGCCTTTCCCGTCGCCGACGCAATGTTCTTTGCTCCTCCCTCCAGGAAGGGAGTGTTTTTGCTCTTAATCTGCACGCTGTTGTTTACCCTCCCCGCATGCGGGGGAGGGGCTAGGGTGGGGGCTAGGGATATCTACCTGATAACCCCGCTACCGCACTGCGCCGCGGGTGCCGAAGATTGCGGTGCCGACGCGGACATGGGTGGCGCCAAAGCGGATCGCGGTTTCGAAATCGGCGCTCATGCCCATGCTGAGGAGATCGAGCCCGGTACGCCGCGCGATCTCGCGCAACAAGGCGAAATGCGGCGCCGGCTCCTCGTCCACGGGCGGCACGCACATCAGCCCGACCACCGGCAATTCGAGCCGCTCGCGGCAGTCGCGAACAAAGGCGTCGGCCTCGGCCGGCGGGATGCCGGCCTTTTGCGGCTCTTCGCCGGTGTTGACCTCGACGAGGCAGGGCGGGCGCCGGCCGCTGCGCTCCATCTCCTTGGCCAAGGCCTCGGCGAGCCGCAGGCGATCGACGCTTTCGATCACGTCGAAAAGCGCCACCGCGTCCTTGACCTTGTTGGTTTGCAGCGGCCCGATCAGATGGAGTGCCAGGTCGGGAAACTCCTCGCGCAGCGCCGGGTATTTGGCCTCCGCCTCCTGCACCCGATTCTCGCCAAACCTGCGCTGGCCGGCGGCGAGTGCGGCGCGCACCGCCGCGGCCGGATGGGTTTTCGAGACCGCGACCAGATTGACACTCTCCGGCGCCCGCCCGGCGGCTTTGGCGGCGGCGGCGATACGCTCGCGCACAGCGGCGAGATTGGCGGCGATAACCCCTTCCATATCGACCTCGTTCCTGGCACAAACTCCACCGGCTGCGGCGGTCCGAGGGCCGCTTTGGCCGAGGATCGTGCGATGCCCGCTCTCCATTACCGCCTCTCGACCGTCTTTGCCGCAAGTCTCTCGTTGGCGCTCGCCGGCTGCAGTTCGTCCGCGCCCGCACCCGGCCCGCAGGTGGCGGGCCAACCGGCTACGGCGCCGGCCGCGCCGAGCCCGCCGCACGAAATCGATACCGACGCCACGATCTGGACTGTCCTCGGCATGGCCAAGGAGCAAAATCAGCTCCAGATCGGCCCGCAGACCGGGAGCCAGGTCAGCCCGATCTTGTGGCAGGCAGCGCTCGATACGCTGAATTTTGTGAAATTCGCCTCGCAGGACCCGCTCGGCGGCTCGATGATCACCGACTGGTATTCGCCAAAGAGCAACCCGAATGTCCGCTACCGGATCACGGTCTTTATCCTGTCGCGGGCGCTCGCCTCCGATTCGGTGAGCGTAACCGTCGATCGCCAGGAGCTGTCGCCGACCGGGCAGTGGGTGGCGACGACAATCGCGCGCAAGGTCGAAGACGATCTCGAAACCAAAATCCTCTATCGCGCGCGCCAGCTGAAACGCGCCTGGATGGCGCAGGCAAAGGCCAGCTGAGAAATCGCGCCGGCCTCGTGCCGGCCGGCGGCAAAAACCCCATATCGGACGCTATGGCACGCTATAATTTCCGGGAAACCGAGGCAAAGTGGCAGCGGATCTGGCACGAGCGGCGGCTGTTCGAAAGCGCCGCAGAGCCCGGCCGGCCGAAATACTACGTGCTCGAAATGTTTCCCTATCCGTCGGGAAAGCTGCATGTCGGGCATGTGCGCAACTACACGATGGGCGACCTCGTCGCGCGCTATCGCCGGGCGCAAGGGTTCAACGTGCTTCATCCAATGGGCTGGGACGCGTTCGGCTTGCCGGCGGAGAACGCGGCGATCGCCGAGCATACCCATCCGGCGCTGTGGACTGGCGAGAACATCAGGACGATGCGCGCCCAGCTCCAGCGCATGGGCTTTGCCTATGACTGGTCGCGCGAGATCGCGACCTGCCATCCGGAATATTACCGTCACGAGCAGAAGATGTTTCTCGACTTCCTCGCGGCGGGGCTCGCCTATCGCAAGGAATCCTGGGTCAATTGGGACCCCGTCGAGAATACGGTGCTGGCCAACGAGCAGGTCATCGAGGGCCGCGGCTGGCGCTCCGGCGCGATCGTCGAAAAGCGCTTGCTGGCGCAATGGTTTTTGCGGATCACCGCCTATGCGGAGGAATTGCTCGACGCGCTGAGCGGGCTCGACCGCTGGCCCGAGCGAGTGCGGCTGATGCAGGAGCACTGGATCGGCCGCTCCGAGGGGGCGCGGGTCGTGTTCCAGGTGGCCGGGCGCGAGGAGCGGATCGAGGTCTTTACGACGCGCCAGGACACGCTCTTCGGCGCCTCGTTCCTGGCGCTGTCGCCAAACCACCCGCTGGCCCAGCGCCTCGCCGAGACCGATCCGACGCTCGCCGAGTTCATCGCCGAATGCAACCGCATCGGCACCAGCGAGGCGGCGATCGAGACCGCCGAAAAGCGCGGCTATCCGACCGGCCTCGACGCCGTGCACCCGTTCGACCCGAGCCGGCGGGTACCGGTCTGGGTCGCCAATTTCGTGCTGATGGAATACGGCACCGGGGCCATTTTCGGCTGCCCGGCGCATGACCAGCGCGACCTCGAATTCGCCCGCAAATACCGGCTGCCGGTGCTGCCGGTGGTTCTGCCCCCGGGCGCCGATCCGGCAAGCTTCGCGGTCGGCGAAGATGCCTATATCGAGGACGGCACGCTCTATAATTCGGATTTTCTCGACGGGCTTTCGGTGACCTCAGCCAAGCGCGCCGCCGGCGAGCGGCTCGAGGCGCTGGGCCGCGGCGAGCGCACGATCGCCTGGCGGCTGCGCGACTGGGGGGTGTCGCGCCAGCGCTATTGGGGCTGTCCGATCCCGGTCGTCCATTGCGGCGCTTGCGGCATCGTGCCGGTGCCGGAGCGGGATTTGCCAGTGACGCTGCCGCAGGATGTCAGCTTTGCCGAGCCCGGCAACCCGCTCGATCGGCACCCGAGCTGGAAGCATGTCGCCTGCCCGGCTTGCGGCCGGCCGGCGCAGCGCGAGACCGACACGCTCGACACGTTTTTCGAATCCTCCTGGTATTTTTTGCGCTTTTGCTCGGCGCGCTCGGCCGAGGCGTTCGAGCGCGCGACGGTCGATTACTGGATGCCGGTCGATCAATATATCGGGGGCGTCGAGCATGCGGTGCTGCATCTCCTTTATTCTCGGTTCTTTACGCGTGCGCTGACTCGTTGCGGCTATCTCGATTTGGCCGAGCCGTTTGCCGGGCTGTTCACCCAGGGCATGGTCTGTCACCAGACCTATCAGAGCGGAACCGGTGACTGGCTGTTCCCGGAGGAGGTCGCAACCGACGCCGAAGGCCGCATTGTCGATGACGCCGGCCGGCCGGTTGTCACCGGCCGCACCGAGAAGATGAGCAAATCGAAAAAGAACGTCGTCGGTCTCGACGCGATCGTCGATACCTACGGCGCCGATACCGCCCGGCTCTATCTGATGTCGGACAGTCCGCCGGAGCGCGACCTCGAATGGACCGAGACCGGGATCGAGGGGACTTGGCGCTATGTCAACCGGCTGTGGCGGCTGGTGGACGAGCCGGCGATCGCGTTGCCGCCGGCGGGGACGGCAATACCTGCCGGGCTCGCGCCCGCGGCCGCGGCGCTGCGGCGCGCCACCCACAAGACGATCCTTGCAGTGACCGAGGATCTCGACCAGTTCCGCTTCAATCGGGCGGTGGCCCATCTCCGCGAGTTGTCGAACGCGATCGAGGAATTTCCGGCTGAAACCCCCGGCGCCGGGCATGCGCTGCGCGAAGGGCTGGAGACCTTGGTGCGATTGCTCGGGCCGATGATGCCGCACCTCGCGGCCGAGATGTGGCAGCGGCTCGGGCATGGCGATGTGCTCGCCTTGGTGCCGTGGCCCGAGGCCGACCGCGATCTGGCGCGCGACACGCTGGTGACGATTGCGGTTCAGGTCAACGGCAAGCTGCGCGGCACGCTCGATATCGAACGGGATGCCGAAAAAGGCGCGGTCGAGACCGCCGCGCTGGCATTGCCGCAGGTATCGCGCTGGCTCGACGGCAACAAGCCCCGCAAAGTCATCGTCGTGCCCAACCGGATCGTCAGCATCGTGGCCTGACATGGCCGCGGGCCGTGTCCTGCTTCTTCTCGCCGGCCTCCTGGCCCTGTCGGGCTGCGGCTGGGCGCCGCTTTACGCTGATCCGGAAGCCGGCCCGGCGGCGGGCGAGCTGGCGGCGATTCGGGTCGAACCGATCCCCGAGCGCCTTGGCCAGCGCCTGGAGATAGCGCTGCGCAACGCGCTCGATCCGAGCGGCGAGCCGGTCAAGGCGCGCTATGCGCTGCAGACGGCTCTGACAGTCTCGCTCTCCGACCTCGGCATCCAAACGCAAGGGACAGCAGTGCTCGGCCGGGTGGATGTCTACGCCGACTACCGCCTGAACGACCTCAAAAGCGGAAATACTCTGCTCAGCAGCGAGGTGCACTCGCAGAACTCGTTTAGCCTCGACCCGAACGAATATTCGACCGTCGTCGCCGAGAACGACGCCGGGGTGCGCAGCGTCGTCGAGATCACCCGCGAGATGGTGGCCCGGCTGACGCTGTTTATGGAGCACCGGATGGCCGCGAAGCCGGCAAAGCCGAGCTGAGGGAGCAATGCGGCTACCGCCGGCGCGTATCGCGGGGTTTTTGCAGCAGCCTGATCCCGGCGTCCGCGCAGTCTTGGTCTACGGCCCCGACGCTGGGCTGGTGCGCGAGCGCGCTGAAACTTTGGCGCGGACGGTGTGCCAGGACCTTGCCGATGCATTTCGGGTCGCCGAGCTGAGCGGCACCGTCCTCGCCGCCGACCCCGCCCGCCTTGCCGACGAGGCGGCGCAGTTGAGCCTGGTCGGCGGCCGGCGGGTAGTGCGGGTGCGCGGCGCCGATGACGCGCAGGGCCGGATCTTCGCCGGCTTTCTTGCCGAGATGCCCGGCGATGCGCTGGTCATCGTCGAGGCCGGCGATCTGCCGCGCGCCTCGGCGCTGCGCCGGGCGTTCGAAGGAGCGCAGCACGCCGCGGCGATTGCCTGTTATGCCGACGGCGCGCGCGACCGCGCCACGGTGGTCCGCGACAGCCTGGCGGCGCACCGGGTGAGCGCCAGCCGCGACGCTGTCCAGTATCTGGTGGATCATCTGGGCGGCGATCGGCTGGTAACCCGCTCCGAGCTCGAAAAGCTCGCGCTCTACGCCGGGGATGGCGGCCGGGTCGCGCTCGACGACGCCGTTCTGCTGGTCGGCGACAGCGCCGCACTCGAACTCGACGACGCGGTGATGGCGGCGGCCGAGGGCGATGCGGTGCGGCTCGACCGGGTGCTGGACCGGGTGTTTCAGGAGGGGGCCGCGGCAGTCACCGTGGTCCGCGCCATGTTACGCCACCTGCATCGGCTGCAATTGCTCGCCGACGCCGTCGCCGGCGGTGCTCCGATCGATGCGGTCATGCGCAACGCCCGCCCGCCGATTTTCTTCAAGCATCAAGAGAGCGTCGCGCGACAGCTTGGGCGCTGGCGCGCAGCCTTGCTGCGCGCCGCGCTCGACCACGTTGCGCGCGCCGAGATCAATATCAAAACCACCGGCTTCCCGCCCGAAAGCTTATGCCGCGAGGCGCTCCTCAAAGTGGCGTTGGTGGCGCGCGGCGACGCTTAGCCGAGCGGCTGCAAGCTGCCGTCGAGCGCCATCAGCCCGGTCTCGACCGCCATGTCGGGATGCCGCTTTTTCATTTCTGCGCGAAACATCTCGAATACCTTGCGATGGGTCGCCGTCTCGCGCTCCGGCGTCGAAATGCTGTCCGCGCCATAGGCGATGCGTGCCGCTCCGCAATCGCGATGGTCGATCGCAATCACACGGTTGATCTGGTGCAGTTGGAACGACGCGCCGAGATTGTCCCAAAAGGTCTGGTGCCATCCTTTGAATTTGGGCGCGACAACACCAATCGCCGCGCCGGCGATGACGAACTGGCTGTAGCGGCCGGTCAATTGGCGCCCATCCATGTATTTGTAGACTGGCGCCACCACGCGCGGGTCGATGCAGGACAGCAGCATCGCATCGTATTGGGTTTGCGCCTTTGCCAGGACGGGAAAGGCGGCGGCGAGACCGGCCGCGAACAGGAAATGGCGGCGGCCCAGAGGGGCGGCGTGGCACCGACATGGGGGCGTCATCTCGTCTCTCCTTGTCGTGTTGTTATAAAATTTCACGGCGCCAGCACGGCGGCGCCTTCGAGCGCGCCGCTGCGCAAATCGGCGAGCGCGTCGTTGGCACGGGCGAGCGGATAGCGCACGGTCGTCGTCTCGAGGCCGGCTTCGCCCGCCAATGCCAGAAATTCCTGCGCATCATGCCGGGTCAGGTTGGCGACCGAGCGCAATACCCGCTCTTCCCACAACAGCGAATAGGGAAAAGCGGGAATGTCGCTCATATGGATGCCGCCGCAGACGACAGTGCCGCCTTTGCGGGTCGCGGCGAGAGCCGCCGGGACGAGCGCACCGACGGGGGCGAAGATCAAGGCCGCGTCGAGCGGCTCGGGCGGCAGCACGGTCGAATCACCGGCCCATTCGGCGCCGAGCCGGCGAGCAAAATCTTGCGCGGCAGCATCGCCCAGCCGGGTGAAGGCGAATAGCCGGCGGCCCTGGTGGCGGATCACCTGCGCGACAATATGCGCGGCCGCACCGAAACCGTAGATGCCGACGAGCGGCGCCTCGCCCGCCATGCGCAGAGTGCGCCAGCCGATCAGCCCGGCGCACATCAACGGCGCGGCGGCGACATCGTCGTATCGCGGCGGCAATGCAAAGCAATAGCGCTCGTCGGCGACGGTCAATTCGGCGTAGCCGCCGTCGATCTGATAGCCGGTAAAGCGGGCGCGGTCGCAGAGATTTTCATGTCCGCTGCGACAATAGCGGCATTCGCCGCAGGTCCAGCCGAGCCACGGCACGCCGACCCGATCACCAACCGCGAAGCTGCCGGCCTCCCTCCCCTTCTCGACGACGGTGCCGACGATCTCATGGCCCGGCACCAGCGGCAGCTTCGGATCCGGCAGTTCGCCATCGAGCACATGCAGATCGGTGCGGCAGACCGCGCAAGCCCGCACCTCGATCAGCAGCTGGTGGGGCCCCGGCCTCGGGTCCGGCAAAGCCGCCGCGGTGAGCGGCCGACCGGCGGCGGTCATCAGCTGTGCCTGCATCGAGCTCCCTCCGCGGCACCTCGGGTTTGAAATTCGCCGCCTCGCCCCGCACTATCGCGCAATGCACCTTACCCGCAAGATAACGGCCGCCCTCGCCGCCGGGTTCTTCTGCTGTCTCGCCGGCTGCAGCCTCGCCCCGGCCGGCGGCATGGCCGACCGCTGCGCCGATCTGATGCAGCGCGCCTATCCGGGCGCCGACATCGACGTCTTCAAACGCGAGGCCGCGGCGACCAGCCTTACCACGATCGTCGCCAAGGTCGAAGGGTGGCGGCGGGATCTGCCGCCAAACGCGCCGCTGCCGCAAGACCTCAAGGCCGAATGCCGCTTCGACAACAGCGTCCTGACCGGCTTTCACTGGACCAAGGGGCCGACCTGACGCAGCGGCGCTGAAAGAGCGTGGGGCTGGAATTGGCGGTATGCTCTCGTTCATACTCGTGCGCGGCGGCTCCGGCAGCGGCAGAGGATAGTGGCATGGACATCGGCCCGGCAGACGGCGAGCCGAACGGCAGAGGCGAGGGGCTGTGGCGCCAATCGCGGCGGCCGGCGACGCTCGCTGCGTCGCTGCACCAGTTCTTCCCGACGACGCCGATCGCGTGCCCCTACGTGCCCGGCCGGACCGAGCGCAAGCTGATCGTCGAGCTCGGTATCAATGACGGCGACCGGTTTTACGGCGACCTGTCGCGGGCCGGATTTCGCCGCAGCCACCGTTTTGCCTATCGCCCGGCCTGCCGCGACTGCGCCGCCTGCGTCCCGGTGCGCATCGTCGTCGCCTGCTTTGCCCATACCCGCTCGACCCGGCGCATCCGCAACGCCAATCGCGATCTGGTCACGACTCTGATGCCGGCGCGCGCCACGCCGGAGCAGTTCCGCCTGTTTTCGGCCTATCAGCGACTGCGCCACGGCGACAGCGACATGGCGACGATGAGCTGGGGCGATTACCGCAGCATGGTCGAGGACAGCCCGGTGCGCACCCGGATCGCCGAGTTCCGCGACGGCGAGGGCAACCTCGCCGCGACGTCGCTGATCGATTTGCTCGATGACGGCATCTCCGCCGTCTACAGCTTTTACGATCCGTTGCGCCGCAAGCGCAGCCTCGGCAGCTGGAGCATTTTGTGGCTGGTCGAGGAATGTCGCCGGCGGAACTTGGCGCATGTCTATCTCGGCTATTGGATCGGCGAGAGCCGAAAGATGGCGTACAAGGCGCGCTTCCCCGCGCTCGAATCGCTGACCGCCGCCGGCTGGGCCGATTTTTCCGCCCCGATGCCGCGTTAGGCCACGATGGCGATCGGCGTTCTCGATTCCGCGCTTTTTGCCGACATGTTCGGCACCGCGGCGATGCGCGCGGTATTTGGCGACACGGCGTTTCTCGTGCGCTGCGCCGAAGTCGAGGCGGCGCTGGCGCGGGCCCAGTCGCGGCTCGGCATCGTGCCAGCCGAAGCTGCGGCGGCGATCACCGATGCCGCGCGCAAGATCGTCGAGCACCCAGAAAGCCTC
>DASXAM010000165.1:0-7034 GCA_036404275.1 Allostellaceae bacterium | reverse complement strand
TCGATTTGCGCAGCGAGCGGCGCAGCCTCGCACAGGTACGCGACGCGGCGTTGAGCCTCGGCTGCGGTGGCGTCGGCTACTATCCGCGGTCGGATTTCGTCCATGTCGATTGCGGGCCGGTGCGCCGCTGGATCGGCCCGGCCCGCACCTGAATCGGTGCTGAACGCAGCCGCCGCAACCGGCGAATTGTGCGAAATTCTCGAAACCATCTGGGGAACTCGATCGCCGCGCGCCGGGTTCGTAGGGGAGGACCAACCACGAACGTGTGCGGCAATGCTTGGCACAATCCTTCTGATCATCCTCATTCTGCTGCTGATCGGCGCCCTGCCGACCTGGGGCTACAGCGGCGGCTGGGGTTACTACCCGAGCGGCGGCATCGGCCTCCTGCTGGTTATCGTCATCATCCTGTTGGTAGTCGGCCGCATATAGCTGCGTGACCCGCAAAAATGGGGGCACCCAGAGGCGCCGGCACCGTCCCTGGGGAGCCTTCGGGCTCCCGGGGACGACGCGCGCAGAAGCTCGACTCGCTCGACCTCGCTATGTCTGGGCCGCAACGAGCCGAGCGCATTAAAGAGCATCAGGATTTTAGCCGGATGTCCTCCCAGGGATAGGCGTAGCCGGTGCTTTTGAAGCTCGGAAACACATCCTGCCATTTTGCGGCGGCGATGCGCGGGCCGATCGCATTCATAAAGGCGTGGCGGAACACCGGCACGAAATAATATTCGTCGAGCATCGTGCGCTGGATGTCATAGGCGAGCTTTTTGCGCTCCTCCGGCTTGTCGGAGGCGAGGTATTGTGAATATTTGGCGTCGAGGTCCTTGACGCAGAACGCGTCGGCCGACAGGAAGCCGCCGCATTTGAAGACCGATTCGTACCAATTGGCCCAGCTCGCCCCGATCCGCGCGCCGGCGAGGATGATGTTGACGCCGGGCCATTCCTTGAGCCCGGCCTGCCGCCGCTTGGTATAAACCGCACGTTCGAGCGTCTGCATCTTGGCGCGGATGCCGATTGCCTGGAGCTGCGAGACGATGCGCTCGCCGCGCGAATAATAGGGCGGCGCCGGGGTCAGCCAATCGACGTGAAAGCCGCTCGGGTAGCCGGCCGCGGCCATTAGCTGTTTTGCCTTGGCGACGTCGTGAGGCCATTTCGGCCAGGGCATGCCGTAAAGCACGTCGTCGTTGATCCAATTGCCGTCGACGCGGCCGAGTCCGTCGCATTCGGCCTGGTTCATCGCCTCGCGGTCGATCGCCAGGCTGATCGCCTCCCTCACCCGCTTGTCGTGGAACGGGCTTTTCGGGTCCTCGAAGCCTGGAAATTCGAGCCAGAAATTGCCCGAGACGACCGGCGCCAACATCAGCTTGGGATTGTTCTTGACTCGCTCGACCATTTCCCCCGGCACATCGTAGACGATGTCGGCCTCGCCGCGCTCGAGCATCGCCACCCGGGTCGAGGGGTCGGGCACGCTGACTATCGTGAAGCTCTTGACATGGACCGGCCGGTAATAGCCGTCGAAGGCGGTGAATTCGAGCTTGGTTCCGGGCTGCTGCGCCGTGAGCCGGTAGGGCCCGGCGCCGATCGGCTTTTGCGCGAACCCGCCCTGTCCGACCTTTTGATAATACGCTGCCGGCACCACCCAGCCGGCGCCGCAGACATTGGCGGTGCCGAGAAGCCGCGGGAAATCCAGAAACGGCTCCTTGAACGAGAAATGGATCGTGCGCTCGTCCGGCGTCTCGACCGCGGCGGTCTTGTCGTGCATGACCTTGGCCCAGGCACCGTGGTAGTGCTCGTAGCTCCATTTGACGTCGGCCGGTGTCACCGGTGAGCCGTCGTGGAATTTGAGCCCGGCGCGGAGCCGGAAGGTGGCGCTTTTGGCGTCCTCGGCAAATTCGAAATGCTCGGCGAGCGCCAGATGATCGTAGAGCTTGTCGCGGAAGTTTTTGATCAGCCCGTCCTGCGCGGCGTTCAAGAAATTGTCCGGCGTGGCGCCGCCGTCATGCTGCTGCGGGTCGAGCCAGCGCGGCGCGATGTTGGTATGCCAGGCGAGCGTCATGCTGCCGCTCGGCGCGCCGGCCGCCGCTCGCGCGGTATGCGCGAAAGGCACCGTCAGCGCCGTCGTCGCCAACGCCGCGTTCCGCAAAATGCTGCGCCGTGTCGGGTTTGTCTTTTCCATCGCATCCTCCCGTGTTGCCGGCGTGCCGTCGCCGCCGGCTGGTGGCTCGCCGCATCTTTGCGCGCGGTCCGAGCTTTGCAGTCAATGTAGTGCAGCTATGCACGAATGTCCTTTGATTTCGAGCAAAGCCCGCTTCGGGCTGCTCGTCGCGCTTGCCGCGGCGCTGGGATCGTGCCGCGGCTACGACCAGGTTCCCGGGCAGGAGGCGGCGTGGCGCGCAGTGGCGCCCGAGCTACCCGGCATGTCCGCGGCGCGCTTGCGGCAATGCGCCGGGCCGCCTTGGAACGAGGCGGGCACGCCGTCGGGTGCGCAGACGATGGTCTACCGCTACGCCGATTTGAAAAATTATTGCGAGGTCACGCTCAGGCTCGATCGCGGCCGGGTGCGCAGCGTCGCCGCGCGCTATTCGGCGCCGGAATTTCTATGGCTGCGCCCGGGGTACAATTATTGCGGCCAGATTTTCGAAGCCTGCCTGCGTCCGGTCCCCGGCGGAGGACCGCCGCTTCAACCGGCAGCGGCCCGCTCGGCGGCGCTTGCGCCATAGAGCTCGGCGGCGCGCTTTTCGAAAGCGCCGACCATGCGGCGCACAGCCTCGCCAAACAGCATCTCGATCACCCGCTGCATCAGCCGCGACTTGAATTCGAAATCGACAAAAAAATCGATCCGGCAGCCGCCTGCAACCGGGGTAAAGCTCCATTGATTGGTCAGATAGCGGAACGGGCCTTCGGCATAGGTCACGTCGATCCGGTGCGGCGGGTCGAGCGCGACGCGTGACGTAAAACGCTCGCGGAACATCGTGAAGCCGATGACGAGGTCGGCGACGACGAGATGCGGCTCGCGCGCGCGGATGCGGGCGGCAATACACCACGGTAGAAACTCGGGATAGCGCTCGATATCGGCGACGAGCGCAAACAGCTCTTCCGGCGTGTAGGGCAGCACACGCTGTTCGGCATGGGTCGGCATGGCGACAGATTTAGGCGGCGGCAAGCTTGGCGGCACGTGCGGCGCGCAGCCGCACGAAGTCTTCTCCGGCGTGGAACGAGGAGCGCGTCAGAGGCGAAGCGGACACCAGCAGAAACCCTTTTCCTAAAGCCATGCTGCGATAGGCGGCGAACTCTTCGGGCGCGACAAAGCGAGCGACGCCATGGTGTTTGCGCGTCGGCTGCAGATATTGCCCAACGGTCAGAAAATCGACGTCGGCCGCACGCAGATCGTCCATGACCTGCAGCACCTCGCCCTTTTCCTCGCCGAGCCCGACCATGATCCCCGATTTGGTGAACATCGCCGGGTCGATCCGTTTCACCTGGTCGAGGAGCCGCAACGAATGGAAATATCGCGCGCCCGGCCGTACCTCGGCGTAAAGGCGCGGCACGGTTTCGAGATTGTGGTTGAAGACATCGGGCCGGGCCGCCACGACGGTTTCGAGCGCTCCGTCCTTTTTCAAAAAGTCCGGGGTCAGGACCTCGATCGTGGTTTCGGACGCGGCGGCGCGGATCGCGGCGATCGTGCGCGCAAAATGGCCGGCGCCGCCATCCTCAAGATCGTCGCGATCGACCGAGGTGACGACGACATGGGCGAGGCCCAGCGCGGCGACCGCGTCGCCGACCCGCGCCGGCTCGTGCGGGTCGACGGCATCCGGCCGGCCGGTCGCGACATTGCAAAAGCTGCAGGCGCGGGTGCAGACCCGGCCCAGGATCATCATCGTCGCGTGACGCTGTTTCCAGCACTCCCCGATATTCGGGCAGGCCGCCTCTTCGCACACGGTGTGGAGCGCGAGCTCGCGCATCAGCCGCCGCGTCGCCTGATATTCCGGCGAGCCTGGGGCCCTGACGCGCAGCCAAGGCGGCTTGGGCAGCACCGGGTTATCGGGAAGATGCGCCTTTTCCGGATGACGGAAGGCCGGCGACGCCGGGGGCGGGCCCGGCCATGACGATCGCGGAGTGGACATGCCGCGACTAGAAGTGGCCGGCGCCGCCGCGCCCGTCAAGCCGGGCGCCTTCGGCTAGAAATGGATGGCGCGGCCGTAGGCGTCGAGCACCGCCTCGTGCATCGTCTCCGAGATGGTCGGGTGCGGAAAGATCGTGCGGATCAGCTCGGCTTCGGTCGTTTCCAGGGTCTTGGCGATGGTAAAGCCCTGGATCAGCTCGGTGACCTCGGCGCCGATCATATGCGCACCCAAAAGCTCGCCGGTCTTGGCGTCGAACACGGTTTTGACCATGCCTTCCGGCTCGCCCAACGCGACCGCCTTGCCATTGCCGATAAACGGGAAATGTCCGGTCCGGACCTCGTAGCCGGCGTCCTTGGCGGCCCGCTCGGTCAGCCCGACGCTCGCCACCTGCGGGCGGCAATAGGTGCAAGCCGGGATATTACGGATGTCGAGCGGATGCACGTCGTTCAGCCCGGCGATGTGCTCGGCGCAGACGACCCCCTCATGGCTCGCCTTGTGCGCCAGCCAGGGTGGGCCGACGAGGTCGCCGATCGCGTAGAGGCCGGGCTCGCCGGTGCGCAGCCATTCATCGACGACGACATGCGTCTTTTCGACCTCGACCGCGGTGTTTTCGAGCCCAATCCCTTCGACATTACCGACGATCCCGACCGCGAGGATCACCCGCTCGACCGCGATCTCCGATCTTCCGCCATCGCCTTCGATCTCGGCGGCAATCCCTCCGCCGTTGCGGGCCAATGATTTGACTGTTGTTCCGGTGTGGATATTGATTCCCTGCTTTTCAAACGACTTGCGGGCGAAAGCCGAGATTTCCTCATCCTCGACGGGTAATATGCGGTCGAGCACCTCTACGACCGTAACTTCGGCGCCCATGTCGCGGTAGAAGCTCGCAAATTCGATGCCGATGGCGCCCGAGCCGACGACCAGCAGCGATTTCGGGATCGTCTTCGGGACCATCGCCTCCTTGTAGGTCCACACCCGCTCGCCATCGGGCTCGAGCCCGGGCAATGTCCGCGCCCGCGCCCCGGTCGCCAGCACGATGTGCGGCGCGGCCAGGTCGGCGACCGCCCGGCCGTCCTTCTCGACTTCGATGCGCCCCTTGCCGGCGAGCCGGCCGGCACCGTCGAACACCGCAACCTTGTTCTTTTTCAGCAGATAGGCGACGCCGTTCGACAATTGCTTGGCGATTGCGCGCGAGCGGGCCACGACCTTGCCGGCGTCATAGTCGATTTCCTTGGCCGAAAACCCATAATCGCCGAGGTGGTGCAGGATGTGGTTGATCTCGGAGGTGCGCAGCAGCGCCTTGGTCGGGATGCAGCCCCAATTGAGGCAGATGCCGCCCAGCTGGTCGCGCTCGACAAGCGCCGCCTTCATGCCGAGCTGAGATGCACGAATTGCCGCGACATATCCCCCCGGCCCGCCGCCGAGCACGATCAAGTCGAACGAGGTCTCGGCCATCCGCGGCCATCTCCGTCAACGCTGATGTAAGCGTTCTATAATGTCATCGGCGGTCATGACATCAGCAAAGAGACGGGTCATCGTTTTAAGTTCCGCCTCATGCGCGTCACGATCAATTTCGGCGACCGCATCCTTGGCTAAAACCATACGGTAATTGTATTCGACCCCGCCACGAACCGTATTTGATACACAGACACAGGTCGTCACTCCACATACCACACAAGTGGTTACACCCATGTTGCGTAAGATGGTATCAAGGGGCGTGTGGGCAAAACCACCGAAACCTTTCTTTACAATCAAATATTCATTCTCTTGGGGTATCAATTCGTCAATGACTTGGGCGCCCCAGGTCCCCTCCACG
This sequence comes from Allostellaceae bacterium, assembly GCA_036404275.1. Taxonomy (GTDB): domain Bacteria; phylum Pseudomonadota; class Alphaproteobacteria; order ATCC43930; family CGMCC-115725; genus AP-15. The sequence continues at coordinate 1,100 of DASXAM010000165.1, read as the reverse complement.
CAATGCGTGCGATTGCCGCGACCGGGCGCCATTCCCAGCCGCCAGTACGGAAAAGCAGCATCCGAATAGTCGGGTTTGAGCACATGTGCCACATACAGCACCGGTCTCCCAGCCGCCCGGAAGGCATCTGCCAGCCGTTTCGCATAGGGAATTGTTCCCGTCAGAAACGGCATATCGATTCTCGCCTCCGGGTGTTCCCGGGCGATGTGGGCAAAGCTGCCGTCGCTGTGCAGAAAGTCGTTCTGCATATCGACGATGATCAGCGCGCAGCGGGAAAAATCGGCGCCTAACCTGCCGGCTTCCATCGACGTCCTCCCTTGCCGGACTAGAGCAGCATCGTCAGCGGGTCTTCGACGAGCTTTTTAAAGGCGGCGAGGAATTGCGCGCCGACCGCGCCATCGACGGCACGGTGGTCGCAGGAGAGGGTGCAGCTCATCACCGTCGCCACCGCGAGCGCACCATCCTTGACGACCGGCCGCTGCTCGCCGGCGCCGATTGCGAGGATGCCGCCATGCGGCGGGTTGATCACGGCGGCAAAGTCGCGGACGCCGTACATGCCGAGGTTCGAGATCGAAAAGGTGCCGCCCTGGAACTCCTCCAGCTTCAATTTGCCGGCGCGCGCGCGGGCGACGAGATCCTTGGTCTCGGCGGCGATCGTCGCCAGCCCTTTGCGCTCCGCCTGTTTGACGATCGGTGTGATCAGCCCGTCGTCGAGCGCCACGGCGACGGCGATATCGACCGTATCCCACTGGAGGATCGCCTCGTCGCTCCACGAGGCGTTCGCCGCCGGCACTTTGCGCAAGGCGAGTGCCGCCGCGCGGATCACAAAATCGTTGACGGAGAGTCTGTAGGCGTCCGACTTAGAGTTCAGCTCGCTGCGGATTTTCAGCAGCGCATCGATCTCGCAATCGATCGTCAGATAAAAGTGCGGAACAGTCTGCTTTGCTTCGGTGAGGCGCCGGGCGATGACGCGGCGCATCGCGTTGAGCGGCCGCTCGGTATAGGGCGCGTTGCCGGCGAGTGCGGCCACCCGCTCCTTTGTCAGGCCGGGTGGGGCAACCGGTGCCGCCGCCCGCGGAGCTTCTGCCGGTGCCGCGCGG
>DASXAM010000164.1:0-4158 GCA_036404275.1 Allostellaceae bacterium | reverse complement strand
CTCGGCGCCGCTTGGGGCCTCGCTCACTTTGCCGAATCCGGCCGGAATTTGGTCATCGCACCAACGGGCAAGGTGCGGTCCGGCCTTGCCGCGCTGCCGGTCGAGGCGCTGCGGCTCGACTCGGCGACCGCGCAAGGGCTGCGGCGGGTCGGATTGAAACAGATCGGCGAGCTGTGGGCGATGCCACGCGCCGCCCTTGCCCGCCGCTTTGACGAAGAGGTGGCGCGCCGCCTCGACCAGGCCGAAGGCAGCCTGCCGGAGCCATTGTCGCCGCTGGACGAAACACCGGTGCGGCGGGTGCGGTTGAGCTGGCCCGAGCCGATCTCCGAACTCGCCGATCTCGGGCATGCGACCGAGCGTCTTGCCGCAGACTTGGTCCAGCGCCTGGCACGGGAAGGGATGGGAGCCCGGCGGCTCGACCTCGGTTTTTACCGGATCGACGGCCGGGTCGAGCATATCTGCATCGGCACCGCGCGCCCGAGCCGCAATCCACATCATCTCGCCGCCCTCTTCAAGGAAAAGCTCGACACCATCGATCCTGGTCTCGGCGTCGAAGACTTGATCCTCGCCGCCTTTGCCGTCGAGCCCTTGGCCGCCGAGCAGCTCGGCCTCGGCCTCCAGCCTAACCCTAACCCTCTCCCGCCTGCGAGGGAGGGAATGGGCGGAGGCGCCGCTGCCGCTTCGCTCCTCGACCGGCTCGGCAACCGGCTCGCGCTCTACCGGCTCGAACCGCGCGAAAGCCATATCCCCGAGCGCGCCTCGGCAAGAATACCTCTCTCGTCTGCCACGTCTTCTCCCGTCGCCCCCTCTCCCGTTCCCTCCCCCGCAGGCGGGGAAGGATTAGGGTGGGGGGGCGTGGCAGGGCGGAGGCCGCGGCCGATCCGGTTGTTTGACCCGCCGGAGCCGGTCGAAGCCTTCTGGCTGGTGCCCGACGATCCGCCGGCTCGCTTTACCTGGCGGCGGATCGCGCATCGGGTCAGGCGCGCCGACGGACCGGAGCGGATCGTCGAGGAATGGTGGCACGCCGCGGGATCGGGGAACGCCGATACGACCCGCGACTATTACCGGGTCGAGGACGAGGAGGGGCGGCGCTTCTGGCTGTTCCGGGCCGGGCTCGCCGGCAACGACCCGTCACCGCGCTGGTTCATCCATGGCCTCTTTGCCTGAGCTCGGCCGTCCCTCCCGTCATTCCCGCGAAAGCGGGAATCCAGGAGTCGAGGACAGGGGCGCTCGCCCCCGGGGCCCCGCTTTCGCGGAAGCGACGAAAACCCGCCGATTTGACATCACTCGTTTAGAACCAGCTTCTGAGCCTCCGGCTTACGCCGAGCTGCAAGTCACCACCAATTTTTCGTTTCTGCGCGGCGGCTCGCACCCGGCGGAGCTGGTGGTGACAGCCGCGGCACTCGGCCATGCCGCGATCGGTATTACCGACCGCAACAGCCTGGCCGGAATCGTGCGTGCGCATCAGGCGGCGAAAGAGGTCGGGATCCGTCTTGTCGTCGGCTGCCGCCTCGATTTTCGGGACGGCACCAGCCTCCTGGCTTTTCCCGAGGACCGCGCCGCCTATGGCCGGCTGACGCGGCTGTTGACCCTCGGCAAATGCCGCGCGCCCAAAGGCGAATGCCACCTCGATTACGCCGATCTGATCGCGCACGGCGAAGGCCAGGTCGTCGTCGCATTGCCCTCCGAGGACCCGCAGGATTTTGCCGCCCGCGTCGCCGCCGATTTCGCGGGCCGCGCCTATCTCGCCGCCCATCACCTCTACCGCGGCGACGATGCCCGCCGCCTCGCCCGCCTTGCCGCGCTCGGCGACAGGCTCGGGCTGCCTTTGGTCGCGACCAACGACGTGCTCTACCACACGCCGGCGCGCCGGCGGTTGCAGGATGTGGTAACCTGCATCCGCGAAGGCTGCACGATCCGAGAAGCCGGCTTTCGCCTCGCCGCCAATGCCGAGCGCCATCTGAAGGAGCCGGCCGAGATGAGGCGGCTCTTTCGCGGCCATGAGGACGCGGTCGGACGCAGCCTCGATATCGTCCGACGCTGCCGGTTCAGCCTCGACGAATTGCGCTATGAATACCCGGACGAGACCGCTTCGGACGGCCGCGCCCCACAGCAACGCCTAACCGACCTCGCCTGGGCGGGCGCGACCGAGAAGTTTTCGCAAGGCATTCCCGACAAGATCCGCAATATGCTGACGCACGAGCTGCAATTGATCGAGCGGCTCGATTACGCGCGCTATTTCCTGACCGTGCACGACATCGTGCAGTTCGCCAAGGTGAACGAAATCCTATGCCAGGGGCGCGGCTCGGCCGCCAATTCCGCCGTCTGCTACTGCCTCGGCATCACCGCGATCAATCCGGAGCTGATCGACGCCTTGTTCGAGCGTTTTATCAGCGCCGCGCGCAACGAGCCGCCTGACATCGATGTCGATTTCGAGCATGAGCGGCGCGAGGAGGTGATCCAGCACATCTACAAGAAATACGGCCGCGACCATGCCGGGCTCGCCGCCACCGTGATCTCCTACCGCGCGCGCTCGGCGATCCGCGAGGTCGGCAAGGTGCTGGGTCTCAGCGTCGATGTCGTCGCCGCGCTCGCCGGCATCGTCTGGGGCTGGAGCAACGATCCGATCGTCGATCTCAGAGTGCGCGAGGCCGGGCTCGATCCTGGCGATCCGACCTTGCGCCTCGCCCTCGATCTCGCCGCCGAATTGACCGGCTTTCCGCGGCATCTCTCACAGCATGTCGGCGGGTTCGTCATCACCCGCGGGCCGCTCGACGAGCTGGTGCCGATCGAGAATGCGGCGATGAAAGACCGCACCGTCATCGAATGGGACAAGGACGATCTCGACGCGCTCCACATCCTGAAGATCGATGTCCTGGCGCTCGGCATGCTGACCTGCGTGCGCAAGGCCTTTGCGCTGATCGCCGGGCATTACGGCAGCCGGCTCACCCTCACCACCGTGCCGCCCGAGGAGCCCGCGGTCTACGACATGCTGAGCCGCGCCGATTCGGTGGGCGTGTTCCAGGTCGAAAGCCGCGCCCAGATGACGATGCTGCCGCGGCTCAAACCGCGCGAATTCTACGATCTCGTCATCGAGGTCGCGATCGTGCGGCCGGGGCCGATCCAGGGCGACATGGTGCATCCCTATCTGCGCCGGCGCTCCGGGCTCGAGGATGTGACCTATCCCGGCAAATTGCGCGCGGTGCTGGAAAAGACCAAGGGCGTGCCCTTGTTTCAGGAGCAGGCGATGAAGATCGCGATTGTCGGCGCCGGCTTCACACCGGACGAAGCCGACCGGCTGCGCCGCGCGATGGCGACCTTCAAGCGCAACGGCGACATCCACCTGTTCCGCGAGAAATTTGTCGCCGGCATGGTCGCGAACAGCTACGAGCGCGATTTCGCGACGCGCTGCTTCAGCCAGATCGAGGGGTTCGGCACCTACGGCTTTCCCGAAAGCCATGCGGCGAGCTTTGCCCTCCTCGTCTATGTCTCGGCTTGGATCAAATGCTTCCATCCTGAGGTCTTCGCCTGTGCGCTGCTGAACAGCCAGCCGATGGGGTTCTATGCCCCGGCGCAGATCGTGCGCGACGCCCGCGAGCACGGCGTCGAGGTCCGCCCGGTCGATATCAACCACAGCCTTTGGGACTGCACGCTCGAATGTGCCGCGGCCTCCACCCTAACTCTCCCCCGCTTGCGGGGGAGAGAAGAAAAGTCAACCCTCCCCCGCGAGGGGGGGAGGGAATGGGAGGGGGTAAGCGCGCACGGAACAGGCCGCCCCGCGTTGCGGCTCGGCTTTCGCCAGATCAAGGGGTTTGCCAAAGCCGATGCCGCGCGGCTGGTCGATGTGCGCGGAGAGGGCTATTGCGGCCCGATGGAGCTGTGGCGGAAGAGCGGGCTCGGCCGCGCGACACTCGAGCGTCTGGCCGAGGCCGACGCCTTTCGCTCGGTCGGACTCGACCGCCGTCGCGCATTATGGGCCTTGAAAGGACTCGGCGAGCCGCCATTGCCGCTCTTCGTCGCGGCGATAGAAGCAAAAGCGGGACCCTCTCCGTCTCCAGGGATGGAGGAGGAGAATTCGTCAGGATCGGATAAAGGCGAGGCGCGGGCCGCATCGCTTTTGCCGCAGATGCCGCTCGGCGAGCATGTGGTCGAGGATTA
>DASXAM010000163.1:0-3964 GCA_036404275.1 Allostellaceae bacterium | reverse complement strand
CAATATCGGCCTGCCCGAGCCGAGCGGCATCAGCGCCGGCAAGCATTCAGCCTTGGAGGGGGCGCCGTCGGCCTACCCCTCGGGCGGTGCGCCGCGCTGGACGCGGTGGCGGCTCCCGGAAAGCCTCGCCAGCCGGCCGCTAATCCATGCCGTCGTCGAATTTCGCGATGTCGTGCGCGGCCCGGTTATCCTCGGCGCCGGCCGGTTCGTCGGGCTCGGCCTGTGTCGCCCTCTCAATCGCGACCGCGGCTGACGATGATGCCCGAGTTGTCGCCCGGCGATTTCGCGGCATTTCTTCGAAGCCGTGCACGCGGTCCAGCCGTTCCCGTGGCAGGACCGGCTGCTGCACCTGCTGGCTGAAAACGGCGCTTGGCCGGAGATCCTCAATCTGCCGACCGGCTCGGGAAAGACCGCGGCGCTGGATATCGCCGTGTTTCATTTGGCGATGGACGCCCACAAGCGCGAGCCCCGCACCATCAACGACGATCAGGGACCAAGTTTGCACGCGCCGGTGCGCATCGCCTTCGTCGTCGATCGGCGGTTGATTGTTGACGACGCGTTCGAACGCGCGCAACGGATCTGCAACGCTCTGGTGTGGTCCTTGCTCGGCGCCGCAGAGACCGAAAAGCTCAAACGCCAGCTCGCTGAACAGGGCCGGCCAGTTTTAACCGAACTGTTGCGTCGCGTCCGTGCCGAGCCTGTAGTTGCCCGTGTTGCCGGACAGATCGGCCGCGTGGCCGAGCGGTCAGAGCGACCCTTGCTGGCGCGGCGGCTGCGCGGTGGCGTGCCGCGCGAGGACGACTGGGCCCGCACACCGAGCCAGCCGACAATCCTGTGCTCGACGGTCGATCAGGTCGGCTCGCGGCTCCTGTTCCGCGGCTATGGGGTCAGCGACCGTATGAAGCCGGTTCATGCCGGGTTGCTGGGTTCCGACTGCCTGATCTTGCTCGATGAAGCGCATCTCGCCGAGCCGTTCCGGCAGACGCTTGCCGGCATTCGGAAACTGCGGCCGAGAAGCACGCAAGCCGCTCCGTGGCAGGTCGCGCTGTTGTCGGCGACACCGGGCGTTTCCCCGAAGCAGGCGTTCTCGCTCGACCCCGAAGACCATGGCCACCCGGTTCTGGCGCGCCGGCTCGCGGCCGCGAAACCGACTGCGCTGATCGACATCCCCGGCCGGCAAGGGGTTTCGACAGAGAACCGCCGACTCGAGGAGATCGTCAGTCGCACCAAAGAGGCGCTGGCAAAGCTGTGCGAAACGGTGCCGAACCCGGCGGTCGGCGTCATCTTAAACCGCGTCTCCCGCGCGCGAGCGGTCTTCGGGCGACTGGAGCAGGACGCGACGGACATCGATATCGTTCTGCTTATTGGTCCTGCGCGGGCAAGCGAGCGCGAGCAGGCAGCCTCGCGAGATCTGCGGCCGATCAAAACGGGCGAGAAGCGGGTGCTGGAGCGGCCGCTGGTCGTCGTCGCCACGCAGACCATCGAGGCCGGCGTCGATATCGATTTCGATGGGCTGATAACCGAGGTGGCGGCGTTCGACGCGCTGCGCCAGCGCTTCGGGCGCCTCAATCGGGACGGACGCGCCATCGCGCCGGTTGCCGCCATCCTCGCGCACAAAGAGGATATAGGGAGCCGCGCCGACGACGCCGTTTACGGGGACCGTATCAGGAAGACCTGGGAGGCGATGCTCAGGGCTTCGGCAGGCGCTCCCGAGCCCTGCGTCGATTTCGGCTATACCCGGTTGCCTCGCGAGCTGACCGAGTGCAGCGACGAATTGGCAACCAAAAGAGCCGACGCGCCGATATTGTTACCCGCCTACCTCGATCTGTGGACACAAACCTGGCCCCTTCCAAATGCCGACCCCGCGGTGTCGTTGTTTCTGCACGGGTCGGAACGCGCACCGGCGAGTGTTCAGGTCGTTTGGCGAGCCGACCTTAACGCAGGCGGTCCGGACGACCGAGAGCGCATCGCGGCGTTGCTGGAGTTGGTTCCGCCGCGCGCCGGGGAGTCGGTCGAAATTCCACTATGGGTGGCGCGGGCATGGTTGCGCGAATTGAGGAATCTGCAGGCGACCCTAGCCGATGTCGCGGAACGCACTCCGGACGAACCCGGCGGGCAACGCGGGAGGCGCGTCTTCCGTTATGCCGGATCGGATACCGAACAGACGCGATGGGCTTTTGCAGACGAATTGCGGAACGGTGATCTGATCATTGCCCCGGCATCCTACGGCGGATGCGATCAATGGGGCTGGGCGCCAGACTCGACGCGACCGGTTTTGGACCTCGCCGAGACAGCCGCCCTTCCCTTCGCCGCGCGCAGGTTCGCCGTGCGGGTAACGCCGGAACTGATCCGGCAATGGCTAGCCGCAATAATTCACTAAGTCGCGTAAGGGGGCTGGCGGGAGCGATGTAAGCCGCTGGATTCGTGTATGATTTGGTTGCTAAGGCCGGATCAACCGAGGCCAACGGAGTTCGCGCCCGCCATGAAGGAAGGTACGGGGATTTTGCCGGGTTTGCCAGCGGTGGCTGGCAAGCCAGTACATGTCGGGTTTGACGGCGGCCGACTGACCTCGGACGGCGGAATATTGCTGCTGGCGGCGGTCGAGCAACGGCTCAAGATCGCCGAACGCTTGGCGGCATGCCTCGAAGACCGGCGCAATCCCGATCGGGTGGTGCATCAATTTGCCGAGATGATCCGATACCGGGCGCTGCTGATCGCGGCGGGGTATCCCGACGGCAACGACTGCGACGCGCTCAAATCCGACCCCGCCTTCAAGATGGCGGTCGGGCGCTTGCCGGAGAGCGGCGATGATCTGTGCTCGCAGCCGACCATCAGCCGGCTGGAGAACCTGCCCGGCGCGATGGCGCTCAAACGCATGATGGCGGCGATGGTCGATCTGTTCTGCGACAGTTTCGCCCAGGTGCCGCGACGCATCCTGCTCGACATCGACGACACCGAGGACCGGGTGCACGGCGGCCAGCAACTGTCGCTGTGGAACGCGCATTACGACAACCGCTGCTTTTTACCGATCCACATCTACGAAGCGACGACCGGCAAGCCGGTCGCCGTCATCCTGCGCCCCGGCAAGACGCCGGACGGGGCCGAGGTGGCGCTGGTGCTGCGCCATGTCATTGGCCGCATCCGCAGCCGTTGGCCGGCGGTCGAGATCATTGTGCGCGGCGACAGCCATTACGGCCGACCCGAGGCGATGGCTTGGTGCGAACGCCACCGCGTCGGCTACATCTTTGGGTTGGCCGGCAATCCGGTGCTGCTGCGGTACGCCGGCCCGCTGGCCGAGGACGCCGCGCTCGGCCGTCTCGACGGCGAAGCCGACAAGTTCGCCGCTACGGTGACTTCCGCTATGCCGCCAAAAGCTGGACTGTCGAGCGCCGCGTGATTGCCCGCGTCGAGGCCGGACCCCAGGGGGCCGACAGCCGGTTCATCGTCACCAACCTGCCGGGCCTGCCGAAGCCGCTTTATGAGAAGGTCTACTGCGCCAGAGGCCAGGCCGAGAACCTGATCAAGGCGCACAAGTTGCACCTCGCCTCCGACCGCACCTCCTGCCACAAAGCCACGGCCAACCAGTTTCGGCTATTGATCCACACTGCCGCCTACTGGCTGATGCTGACCCTGCGTGGCCTGGCTCCCAGAACCTCGTTCTGGCGCGAGGCCCAATTCGACACGATCCGCCTCTGCCTGATCAAGGTCGCCGGCCGCGCCACCGAGATGGTCACCCGCATCAAGATCGCACTGCCGACCGCATATCCCTACCGGACCGGCTTCGCCATGCTCGCCGGCCGAGTCGCCAAGCTGCCGCCGTAGCCGACGGGGCGCTTGCCCCAGATCGAACCCTTCGGCTCAACCCTCAAACCTCGACCGCCGCGTCATCGACGCCACCGAAAACCGCGTCGCCGACGTGCTGCGGAACTACGGTTTCAAACCCTCGGTGAATGAAGCGGGCTAG
>DASXAM010000162.1:0-8527 GCA_036404275.1 Allostellaceae bacterium | reverse complement strand
CCGCGCAAGTCTTTAGCGCGATGAAGATGTCGAGCACCTGGCGAGACAGGTAGACGTTGTGTGCCTTCGACCGCTTCATTCTCTCTTTCGGAATCGTCCACACAGCGTTCTCGAAATCGACCTCGTCCCAAACGGCGTCCTGCAGCTCGCTCTTGCGCACCATGGTCTGCAGGAAGAGGCGCATGCCGAGCCTAATGGTGGGCAGCGTCGCCACCTTCTCGAGCTGCCTGAGCATGATCCTGATCTCGGTTGGCGAAAGCGACCGGTCTTTCGGTACGAAGGTCGCGATCGAGGCCGGGCCTACGTCGTCAGCCGGGTTTGCGACCTTCTCGCCGTGCAGAATTGCGAAGCCGTAAATCTGTTTGACGATATCACGAACATGGATCGCGGTCGCCGGCGCGCCTCGCTCGACGATCGCGCCACAATGAGCTCGCAGGTCATCTGGCGTGATTTCCGTCAGAAGCCTGTTGCGCCACGCCGGCAGCAGTTCGCGTTCGAAGATCGCTCGGCGCATCGCCCGCGTGCTGTCCGCCATCGGCGCTGCGGTCAGCCATTTCTCACCGAATTCGCCGAAGCTCTTAGCTTCCAGGAGGCGGCGCTTTTCCCGCTGCTTTTGGATCGCCGGCGATCGCCCCTCGGCGATTGCCCGCTTGGCGTCGATGCACAGCTCACGGGCTCGCGCGAGAGATAGCCCGGCTGGACCATACTTCCCGAACGTGACGGTCTCGCGCCGTCCGTTCATGCGGTAGTCGAGCTGAAAAGAAAGAGTCCCGGACGGCCGTACGAGCACATACATGCCGTCCCGGTCCGTCACCTTATAATTTTTCTCTTTTGGTTTCAGGTGTTTAAGAGCTGCATCCGTCAGCATCCGAGCCGCCTCCGCAAAAAAAGACCGTCAGGCCATTTTCGGGCGTCCTCGTGACAAAATCTCTTTTTCTTACAGCTAGTTAAGTCGAAAAAAAGACCGTCAGAGGCCACTCACACCCTGACGGTATCGGACGAAATCGGATTTCGCAATGGGGAAGCACACCGTCAGGGAGTCCGTCAGCAGCGATCTCTACCGGCCGATAGTCTCCGAACGCCTATGAACGATTTTATTTTATTTATCAGTGTGTTATGGAGGTTTACGGGACGCTGTGGGATAGCCCCGGAATGGCCTGAATCATTCCCACTCGATTGTGCCGGGGGGTTTTGAGGTGATGTCGTAGACGACGCGGTTGATGCCGCGGACTTCGTTGATGATGCGGGTGGCGACACGGCCGAGGAATTCGTGCGGGAACGGATAGGTGTCGGCGGTCATGCCGTCGGTCGAGGTGACCGCGCGCAATGTGCAGGTGAAATCGTAGGTGCGTGCGTCGCCCATGACGCCGACACTGCGCACCGGCAGTAAGACGGCAAAGGCCTGCCAGATCGCGTCGTACAGGCCGGCGGCGCGGATTTCTTCGATAAACACCGCATCAGCCTTGCGTAATATGTCGAGCTTGGCGCGGGTGACCTCGCCCGGCATGCGGATCGCGAGGCCGGGACCGGGAAACGGGTGGCGATCGACGATCCGGTCGGGCAGACCCAATTCGCGGCCCAAGGTGCGGACCTCGTCCTTGAACAATTCGCGCAACGGCTCGACCAGGCGCAATTTCATCCGCTCCGGGAGCCCGCCGACATTGTGGTGTGATTTGATCGTGACCGACGGGCCGCCCGTCGGGCTCACCGATTCGATCACATCCGGGTAGAGCGTGCCCTGGGCGAGAAAATCGATGCCGCCCAGCTTCGACGCCTCCTCATCGAACACGTCGATAAAGGTTGCACCGATGGTTTTGCGCTTTTCCTCGGGGTCGGTGACGCCCGCAAGCTTGCCGAGAAACAATTCGCCGGCATCACGATCGACAAGCGGGATGTTGTAGTGGCGCCGAAAAAGATCGACCACCTCCCCGGCCTCGCCGGCGCGCAACAGCCCGGTATCGACAAAGATGCAGGTCAGCTGGTCGCCGATCGCTTCGTGCAGCAGCGCCGCCGCGACCGCGGAATCCACCCCGCCCGAGAGTCCGCACACCACACCGCCATGGCCGACCTCGCGTCGGATCCGCTCGACCGCCTGTTCGCGGAACCGCGCCATCGTCCAATCGCCGCGGCAGCGCGCGACCTTGTGGATGAAATTGCCCAGCAGCCCCGGGCCCTGGGGCGTGTGCGCGACCTCGGGATGAAAGAGCGCGCCGTAAAACCGGCGCTCGTCATCAGCGATTGCGGCAAAAGGGGCGGCTTCGCTCGCCGCGACCGGGCGAAATCCGGCCGGCAGCGCATCAACCTTATCGCCGTGGCTCATCCACACCTGAGCGCGCGAGCCCTTGGGCCACAGACCGTCGAACAACCGGCAATCGTCGAGGATGTCGATAAAGGCGCGGCCGAATTCCTGGTGCTCGCTCAAGGCGACGCGCCCGCCCAATTCGTCGCACATCGTCTGCATGCCATAGCAGATGCCGAGGACTGGCACGCCGAGCTGAAAGATCAGCCCCGGCGCGCGCGGTGCGGTTCCCTCGGTCACCGAGGCCGGCCCGCCCGACAGGATGATCGCGCTCGGCTCGAAGGAGCGGATCTTGTCGTCGGCGATCGTGTAGGGATGGATTTCACAATAGACGCCGCTCTCGCGCACCCGCCGCGCGATCAGCTGGGTCACCTGGCTGCCGAAATCTACGATCAGAATACGGTCGGTCATCAGCTCTGGGCCTCCGAGCCGGTTTGGCGGCGTTCGAACAGGGCGACAAAGAAACCATCGGTGCCGTGGCGCGCCGGGGTCAGCAAAAGATAGCGCTCGCCGCCGGGAAAAGGGCTGCCGATCGCTTCGGCCCAGGCGCAGGCGGCGGGCAACGGCGCGAAATCGGGTTCGGCGGCGAGAAAGGTGTCGGCCTGCCCCTCGTCCTCCTCGTGCAGCAATGAGCAGGTGGCGTAGACAAGCCGGCCGCCCAGGCGCACCAGCCGAGCCGCGCTGCGCAGGATCTGCTGCTGGCGCTCGACCAGCTCCTCCAAATCCTGCGGGCCCGCGCGCCATTTGGCGTCGGGGTTGCGCCGCCAGGTGCCGGTGCCGAGACAAGGGGCATCGACGAGGACGCGATCGAAGCTTTGCGCATGGTGCTTGACCCAAGGATCGCGTTCGCTCGAAAGCACACGGCGCTCGACATTCGTCACTCCGGCGCGGCGCAGACGGCGAGCGGCGCGTTCGAGCCGGCGGGCGGAGACGTCGCACGCGACGAGCTTGCCTTTGTTCTGCATCGAAGCTGCCAGCGCCAAGGTCTTGCCGCCGGCTCCGGCGCAAAAATCGGCGACCCGCATGCCGGGCCCGGCGCCGACGATCAGGGCCGCGAGCTGTGATCCTTCGTCCTGGACGTCGAACAGGCCGGCCTTGAACGCCGCAAGACCGGAAAGCGGCGCGCGCTCGGCAAGACGCAGCCCGACCGGCGACAACGGGGTCGGCTCGGCCTTTATCCCATCCGCCGCGAGCACGCGCCGCACCGTTTCGCGCCCCCCCTTGATCAGGTTGACGCGGAGGTCGATCGGCGCCGGACCGTTGAGTGCGGCCATCTCGCGCTCCAAGCCCTTGCCGAAAGTGCGGTCGAGATAGGGCTCGAGCCATTCCGGCAAACCGCTTGCAACCCAGCGCGGCATGTGCGGATGGCGTAGAGTCCGCGTTTCGAGGCTGTCGACAAGCCGGGTTTCGGGCTCGTTCGCCGGCCGCGGGCGGAACCGGTCGCCGTCGCAGCATTTGAGAACCGTCTCGGGCCGCCACCCTTCGGCCAGCACCAGCCCCGTCAGGACCCGACTGCGCGGCCCGATCTCGACATTGCCGCGGCCCAGCCGCGCAATCCACCAGTCGAGCGAGGCGCGGTGCCGCAGCACGGCATAGACATGGCCGGCGATCTGCGCCCGGTCCTTGGCGCCGATATAGCGCCGGCGACGAAAATAATCGGCGGCGACATCGTCGGCGGCCCCCGCACCGCTCTCGATCGCGGCGAGGACGTCGATTGCCGCCGCGACCTGGGCGCCCGGAGTCAACGACCGGCCAACGTCAACGACCGGCCAACATCAACGGTCGGCCGGGTAGTTCGGCGCTTCGCGGCTGATCGCGATGTCGTGGACGTGGCTCTCGCGCAGCCCGGCCGCGGTGATCCGAACAAAAGTGCAGTTCTGCTGCATTTCGGCGATTGTGCGGTTGCCGGTATAGCCCATCGCCGCGCGCAAGCCGCCGATCAGCTGGTGGACGATGTTGGCGACCGGCCCCTTGTGCGCGACCCGCCCCTCGACCCCCTCGGGCACGAGCTTCAGCGTATCGGTCACCTCCTGCTGGAAATAGCGATCTGCCGAGCCGCGCGCCATCGCTCCAACCGAGCCCATACCGCGGTAGTATTTATAGCTGCGGCCCTGGTACAAAAACACCTCGCCCGGGCTCTCGTCGGTGCCGGCGAAAAGCGAGCCGAGCATCGCGCAATCGGCCCCGGCGGCGATCGCCTTGGCAAGATCGCCAGAGAATTTGATGCCGCCATCGGCGATTACCGGCACGCCGTATTGCCGGCACGCGCGGACGGTATCGGCAATCGCGGTGAATTGCGGCACGCCGACGCCGGCGACCATGCGGGTGGTGCAGATCGAAGCCGGGCCGACCCCGACCTTGACCGCGTCGGCGCCCGTCTCGATCAGCGCGCGCGCGCCCTCGGCGGTCACCACATTGCCGGCGATCACCTGGGTATAATTCGACAGCCGGCGGATTTCCTTGACCGCGGCGAGGACCCGGTCGGAATGGCCGTGCGCGGTATCGACGACAAGAACGTCGAGCCCGGCGGCAAACAGCGCCTCGGCGCGCTCGACCCCGTCTCGGCCGGTGCCGGTCGCAGCGGCGGCGCGCAATCTGCCGTGCTCGTCCTTGCAGGCGGTCGGAAAGCGCTGGGCCTTTTCGATATCCTTGACCGTAATGAGGCCGGTGCACCGATAGGCCTCGTCGACGACGACGAGCTTTTCGATGCGGTGCTGGTGCAGCAGGCGCTTGGCTTCCTCGCGCGCGACATTCTCCCGCACCGTGACGAGCCCGTCGCGGGTCATCAGCTCGGCGACCGGCTGATGCGGATCGCTGGCAAAGCGCACATCGCGGTTGGTCAGTATCCCGGCGAGCCGGCCGGTGCGGTGCTCGACCACTGGGATCCCCGAGATATGGTGGTCGGCCATCAGCCGCAACGCATCGGCCAGCGTCGCGTCGGGATGGATCGTGACCGGGTTCACCACCATGCCGGCCTCGAATTTCTTGACCTTGCGCACCTCGTCGGCCTGCTCGGCGATCGGCATGTTGCGGTGGATGACGCCGATCCCGCCGGCCTGGGCCATCGCGATCGCCAAGGCACCCTCGGTCACCGTGTCCATCGCCGCCGAGACGAGCGGGATGCCGAGCTCGATCTCGCGCGTGAGCCTGGTGCGGGTGTCCGTCCCGCCCGGCAAAATGGACGACGCGGAAGGGACCAGCATCACGTCGTCGAATGTCAGCGCCTGGCGGATTTCCATCCGAGCCTCCTCGAGCGATGACGGCGCACTATAGCCAAAAGGCACCGCGGGCCAAATCCATTGGCCCCAGATATAGGTGTGGCGCGGCGTTTATGCCCCCCTTTGGTAGCTGTGAAACCCATCGGTTCGATCCGATTCGTCGCGGCCCGGTTGTGCACGCCGGCTGCCCGCGGCGGGCGGGACGCGGAACACCAGCGCCATCGAAAAATACGGGGCCACGGCGGCCGGTATCTCGGCAAGCGGCGCGACGCGCTGGTTCGGCAGACTTGCATGCTCGATATAGATCGCGCGGTCGAGCGCACCGAGCCCGGCCAAAATCCGACGCACCTTGGCGAAATGGCGGCCGAGCTTGACGATCACGGCCACCTCGGCGGCAGTGAGGCGGGAGGCGATCGCCGCCTCGGGGAGCGTGGCCGGGATTACCGTCAGCACCTGGTCCCGGCTGACCAGAGGAAAAGCCGCGGCCGCCGCGCCCGCGGTCAGCGAGGAGACGCCGGGAACGACCTCGATCGGATAGTGCGGCGCCAGACGGTCGAAGAGCGGGATAAAGCTGCCGTAGAATAGCGGATCGCCCTGACACAAGAGCGCCACATCGCGGCCCCGGTCGAGCTCGGCCGCGAGCCCCGCTGCGGCCTTGTCGTAGATAACGGCAGGCACCGGGCCCGGCCGCATCGGAAAGCGGATTGCGATTTCGGGCCGGGTGCCGTCGAGCCAGGCGGCGACGATCGAGCGGGCAAAGCTCGGCCCTTTCTCGGGCGCCGGATAGGCGATGACCGCCGCCTCGCGCAACCGCCGCAACGCTTTCAATGTCACCAGCTCGGGGTCGCCCGGGCCGACGCCGAGCCCGAAAAGCCGCCCCTTTTGTTGCGGCATTCACGCGGCCTTTGCGACGGCGAGCTGCGTTATCGGCGCCAACGGCCGCCACAGCAAATGGCGGCCGGCGAGCATGGCCCGGCTCACGGCGATCCGGGTCAGATCGCCGCCATGGCGCCTCTGCCAGTCGATCAGCGCCGCCTCGCCCGCAACGGTCACGGCGTTGGCGACGAGCCGGCCGCCGGCGCGCAAACCCGCCCACACTGCCGGCAGCAGACCCGGTTGCGAGATGCCGCCGCCGACGAAGACCGCATCGGGCGGCGGCAACCCGGCGAGCACCTCGGGAGCGGCGCCGAGAACTACGTTCAGAGTCGGCACGCCGAGTGCCGCGGCGTTGCGGGCAATCGCCGCGGCCCGGTCCGGATCGCGTTCGACGGCGTAGGCCGCGCCGTTTTCCGCGGCGCGCAGCCACTCGATCGCAATCGAGCCGCAGCCGGCGCCGATGTCCCACAGGGTTTCCCCGGGCAGCGGCGCGAGTGCTGCGAGCGTGGCCGCGCGGATTTCGCGCTTGGTCAACTGGCCGTCATGCTCGAACACGTCGTCCGGCAGACCGGCGAGCCGCGGCAACGCCTTGGCACCCGGCCCCGGTCGGCATTCGATCGCGATCGTATTCAAATCGGCGGCGCGCCCTTCGCCCCAATCCTCGGCTGCGGCCGCGACGACCGACTCGCGCGGCCCGCCCATGTGCGCAAAGACGGTAAGCCGGCTCAGACCCCAGCCGCTTTCGTTCAGCAATCGCGCGACATGGCGCGGCGTGTCGCCGTCCTCGGACAAGGCGAGGATCCGGCGGCCGGGCGCAAGATGGAGGCGCAGCTGGTCGAGCGGCCGGGCGTGCAGGCTCAGTGTCACGCATTCGGCGAGCGGCCAGCCGAGGCGCGCGGCGGCAAGGCTGAAGGCGCCGGGCTGCGGCAGGATCGTCATCTCGGCGCGGGGGAAACGGCGCAGCAGCGTGACCCCGATCCCATGCCACAGCGGGTCGCCGCTCGCCAGCACGGTCACCCTTTGCCCGCGATGCGCGGCGATCGCGTCGATCGTTCGTTCGAGCGGGTGGTCCCAGCACAGACGCTCCGCCGCGTTTGTTTCGGGCACCATGCCGAGATGCCGCGCGCCGCCGACCAGGAATTCGGCGGTCTCGACAAGGGTGCGCGCCGCCGGGCCGAGACCGGCCGACCCGTCCTCGCCGATCCCGACGATGGCGAGCCACGGTTTCATTGCGCCGCCAGCGCGTTGACCGCGGCGGCGGCGAGCGCGCTGCCGCCGCGGCGCCCATGCAGCGTTACATAGGCAAGGCTGCGGCCGAAATCCGCGAGCGCCGCCTTGGCTTCGGCAGCGCCGACAAAGCCGATCGGGAAGCCGAGCACCAGTGCGGGCGGCCCCGCACCCTCTTCGATCAGCTCGAGGAGGCGAAAGAGGGCGGTCGGCGCGTTGCCGATCGCGACCACCGCACCGGCGAGGTGCGGCCGCCACAGCTCGACCGCCGCAGCCGAGCGGGTGGTGCAATTCGCCGCGGCGAGTGCCGCCGTGCGCGGATCGCGCAAGGTGCACACCACCTCGTTTTTTGCTGGCAGCCGCTCGCGCATGATGCCGGCCGCGACCATCCCCGAATCGACAATGACCGGCGCACCGGCGGCGAGCGCCCGGCGGGCGGCGGCCGCGGCACCCTTCGACCAAGCGAGCTGTTCCAGGACCGAGTGGTCGCCGGCTGCATGCGCCAGCCGCAGCGCGAGCGGCCGCAGCTCGCGCGCAAACCGGCCGATATCCGCCTCCGCCGCAATCAAAGCCAAGGATCGACGCGAAATTTCCGCCGGATCGCGAAGGTAAATGTATCGCCGCGGCGAGACGGGTGGTGCCAGCCGTGGCTGCTGCAAGGCGGTGACGCCGAGCGTCCAGGCTTCCTCGGTCTCGACCACACGCCGCTGTTCGGCGGTCAGCGCCGGGTCGCCGGCGAAAAACGCGGCGAGCTCGCCGGCACGGTCGCGCGCGGCAAAAAAATCGACGACGGCGCGCACCTGGGCGCTGTCTTTGGGCTCGCCCGGCGCCGGCGCCACCCGCCACAGCGAAGGATAGACCTCGGCGTACACGATCGCCGCATCGCCGGGCGGGCGCAGCCCGGTTT
>DASXAM010000161.1:0-2720 GCA_036404275.1 Allostellaceae bacterium | reverse complement strand
TGGAGGAGCAGACACAAGAGATTTTGGAGAGAATTATTCAGGAGCTCGGCTGCGGCTTGAACGACGTGCTTCCGCCGGTCCCGAAGACCTTCTTTTGCCCCCTCCATCCGGACTCTCCTGAATGTCTTGGTGCTGGCGGTGGCGCATGAGCATGCAGGATTGGCATGCATTGCCCCGATGGCAGATTGCGGCGGGCGTTCATGGCTGAATGGCGTCCCCGGCGTGACTCGAACACGCGACCCACAGTTTAGGAAACTGTTGCTCTATCCGGCTGAGCTACGGGGACCCGGGCGGGAGGATACGCGCTTGGCGCGCGGCGCGCCAGCCGGTCGCGGCGCCTCGTAGCGGCGCTCGCCGGTTTCGGGCCGCCACCAAACTTCCACGAGCCGCCCGGTTTCGGGATCGATAAAACGCTCGTCGGTCGCGATCCAGCCGGGGCCGGGATCGTGCTTGCCGAGCCGGCGGTAGCGCCAGCGCTCGACGATGAGAGCGCCGACCAGCACCACGCCAGGCAGGGCGAGACGCAGCGCAATGCCGAGGCCGCAGCCGACGAGCGCCGTCACAAAGCCAGCGCCGGTCAAGGCGACGCCGAAAACAAGAAGTGCCGCGCGCAGCATGGCGCGCTTTACGCGCTTGCGGGCTCGATCACCGCGGCGGTGCCGTAGGCGACGATCTCGCTCATCGTCTGGCCGATCTCGGCCGAGTCGAAGCGCATCATCAGGATCGCGTTGGCGCCCATCAGCGTGGCGTTTTCGACGAGCCGGTCGATCGCGTGGCGCCGCGCCTCTTCGAGCGCATCGTGTATTCGTGGATTTCGCCGCCGACGATCGAGCGTAGCCCGGCCATGATATTGCCGCCGAGCCCGCGGCTGCGCACGACGACGCCAAAGCATTGGCCCTTGATTTCGCTGACCCGGTGACCGGCGACGGTCTCGGTGGTGACGACGAGCATGAGGCTTTCTCCATGGTTCGCAATTTAGTAGCTACGCTGATAATCACGGCCGCTTATCAACTCGCAACCCTGCAATGACCAAACGGCCGGTTGCGGCCTTTGCCGAGCGAGGGCTAGGCTAAGCTTCGGTGATGCAGGAAGAGGCCAACGATGGCGACGGGGAGCGGCTGGACAAACAGCGAAATCGAGCTGGCGGGGATCAAATTGCAGCTTGCCCGTGCCGGCAGCGGCCGCGCCGTGTTGGTGCTGCATCACGATATCGGCACACCCGACCATCTGTCGTTCTACGACGCGCTTGCCGCCAAATTCGACGTGCTGGTCCCGACCCATCCGGGCTATGGCAGCAAGGCCGAGCGGGCAACCTGGTTGCGCCATCCGCGCGATCTGGCCGGCCTCTATCAATGGCTCCTCGCCGAGCTCGGGGTCGAGCGCGCCGCACTTGTCGGGCTCGGCTTTGGCGGCTGGGTTGCGGCCGAGATGGCGACATTGGCGCCGCGCGATTTTCATCGCCTGGTGCTGGTCGGGGCGATGGGGATGAAGCCGCCCGAAGGCGACATCCTCGACCAGGCAATCATCAGCTATATCGACTATGCCAGGGCCGGGTTTAACGATCCGGCGGCCTTTGCCCGCATCTATGGCGATGTCACGACCGATCAGCTGGTCGATTGGGACCTCTGCCGCGAGATGAGCTTCCGCATCGCCTGGAAGCCCTACATGTACAACCAGAGCTTGCCGCATTTGCTGGGCGGGGTGCGCGCGCCGTCGCTCGTCGTCTGGGGCGAGCACGACGGGGTCGTGCCGCGTAGCGCCGGCGAGCGCTATGCCAAGTCGCTGAAGGCGCGGCTCGAGATCGTGCATGGCGCCGGACATTGCGTCGATATGGAGGCGCCCGACGCGCTCGCCCGCCTTGTCACCGGCTTTATCGAGGAAAACTAGCAGGGTGCTGAAAAACGTGAACCGGAGCGGTGCCGCATCCTTCGAGACGCGCTCCTGCGGAGCGCTCCTCAGGATGAGGTATGTTGTGTCAAACACTTGCCTCACCCTGAGGAGGCCCGAAGGGCCGTCTCGAAGGGTGCCGTTACGTGAAAGCCGCATTTTTCAGCAACCTGCTGGGCGCCCGGAAACTAGGCGCCCGAAAACCTGGTGCCACGGGGCGCCGGCGAGGAGGATCAGACGATGCATGTGATGTATTTCACCGAGCAGCCGATGTCCGCCTATCCCGCCAATATCGGGCTCGAGGTCGGCCACACGGCGCTGATGTTCTCGAACAAATATTTCGATCCGGTTGCCGGCAGCCGCCTCTACAACGAATATCTCGAGCATTACATCTATGCCGAGGAGATGGGCGTCGAAGGCTTTATGCTGAACGAGCATCACAACGCGCCGTTCTGCATGCAGGCCAAATGCAACATCTTTGCCGCGATCCTCGCCGCGGTGACCAAAAAGGCGAAGATCGTGCTGCTCGGCAACCCACTGCCTTTGGCCGAGAACCCGGTCCGGCTCGCCGAAGAGCTGGCGATGATCGACATGATCTCGAAGGGGCGGCTCGTCTCCGGCTTTGTCCGTGGCGGCGGCCAGGAGCAATTGGCAAACGGCGTCAACCCGGCCTTCAACCGCGAGCGCTTCGAGGAAGCGCACGACCTCGTCGTTGCCGCCTGGACGCGCCAGGGCCCCTTCCGCTGGGAGGGCACGCATTACCAGCACCGCGT
Source organism: Allostellaceae bacterium (assembly GCA_036404275.1). Classification (GTDB taxonomy): domain Bacteria; phylum Pseudomonadota; class Alphaproteobacteria; order ATCC43930; family CGMCC-115725; genus AP-15. Next base: position 60 of record DASXAM010000161.1, on the reverse strand, counting down.
CGTCAACCCGTGGGCGGTGCCGCTGCAAAAGCCCTATCCGCGGGTCTGGATCCCGGGCGT
>DASXAM010000160.1:0-19752 GCA_036404275.1 Allostellaceae bacterium | reverse complement strand
ATGCGCGCCTTGTGGGCCGAGCCGCATGTCGATTTCGAAGGCCGCTGGCACAGGATCGAGGATGCCGGGATCAATCCCCGGCCCGCCGCGGGCAAGGTTCCCTTATGGTATGGCGGGCACGCCGAGGTGACCTTGCGGCGCTGCGCCAAATGGGGCGACGGCTGGATGCCGCTCGCCTATCCGCCGGGCGAGGAGGCGCGCGCCGCCTTTGACAAATTGCGCCGCTACGCCGAGGAAGCGGGCCGCGACCCGGCCACGATCGGCATCGACACGCGGGTTTCGGCGGGTGCGGGCGCCGAAGCCGAATGGCGCGCCGAGGTGAGCGCTTGGAAAGCGCTCGGCGTCACCCACCTGACCTTGGCCAATTACTATGAGAGCGGCCACCTCCACCGTATCGCCGGCCGCTCCTTGGCCGACCACATCGCCGCCATGCGGCGCTACCGCAACGCCGTCGCCGATTTGCTTTAACGCGAGAGAGCTGGACAATACATGCGCTGACCGAGGGCGGTGAAAGGCGGTGACGGTGAGCAAGGGTGCGAGGCTCGGGGTCGATATCGGCGGCACCTTTACCGATGTGGCGCTCGAACAGGGCGGGCGGCGGTGGAGCGCCAAGATCCTGACGACACCCGAGGCGCCTGAACGCGCGGTCATCGAGGTGGTCCATCGGGTATTGGCCGAAGCCGGCCTCGTCCCCGCCGACCTCTCGATAATTATCCACGGTACGACGCTGGCGACCAACGCGATCATCGAGCGCAAGGGAGCGAAGACCGCGCTTTTGACGACCGAAGGCTTTCGCGACACGATCGAAATCCGCCACGAAAACCGGTTCGAGCAATACGACGTCAATATCGACCTGCCGCCGCCATTGGTGCCGCGCCGGCGGCGCTTTCCGGTCAGGGAGCGCCTCGACGCGCAGGGGCGAGTCTTGGTGCCGCTGGACGAGGCGGGGGTGGCGGCGCTGGCCGAGCGGCTCACCGCGGACCATGTCGAGGCGGTCGCGATCGGATTTTTGCATAGCTTTACCAATCCGGCGCACGAGCGCCGCGCCGGCGAGATAATCACGCAGAAATTACCGGGGCTGGCGATTACCCTGTCGAGCGACGTGTCGCCCGAAATGCGCGAATACGAGCGCTTTTCGACCGCCTGCGCCAACGCCTATGTCCAGCCGCTGATCTCGCGCTATCTGCGCAATCTCGAAGCGCGGTTGCACGATGAAGGCTTTTCCTGCCCGTTGTTTTTGATGCTGTCGGGCGGCGGGCTGACCGCGGTCGAGACCGCGATCCGCTTTCCGGTGCGGCTCGTCGAATCCGGGCCGGCAGGGGGTGCGATCTTTGCCGCCGAAATCGCGCGGCAATGTGGGCTCGACAAGGTCCTCAGCTACGACATGGGCGGCACCACCGCGAAGATCTGCCTAATCGATGAGCTGCAGCCGCAGACAAGCCGCTCATTCGAGGTGGCGCGCGTCTACCGTTTCAAAAAGGGAAGCGGATTGCCGTTGCGCATCCCGGTCATCGAGATGGTCGAGATCGGCGCCGGCGGCGGTTCGGTCGCCCGCGTCGATCGGCTGAAGCGGATCACCGTCGGGCCGGACAGCGCCGGCGCCGATCCGGGCCCCGCCTGCTATGGCCGCGGCGGTGCGGCGCCGACCGTGACCGATGCCGACCTGGTGCTGGGCCGCATCGACCCGACCGGGTTTTCCGGCGGGCGGATGGCGCTCGACCGGAGTGCTGCCGAAGCGGCGATCCGGCAGGCGGTGGCCGAGCCGCTGGCGCTGGCGCTGGAATTGGCGGCGCTCGGGGTCAGCGAGATCGTCGATGAGAACATGACCAACGCCGCGCGCGTGCACGCGATCGAGAGCGGCAAGGACGCGCGCGGCCGCACCCTCGTGGCGTTTGGCGGAGCCGCGCCATTGCACGCCGCGCGCATTGCCGAAAAGCTCGGCCTCGACCGGGTGCTGGTGCCGGCCCAGGCCGGGGTCGGCTCGGCCGTCGGTTTTCTGCGCGCCCCGATCGCCTACGAGATCGTGCGCTCGGCCTTGCAGCGCCTGGAGACGTTCGATACCGCGGCGGCAAATGCGCTGCTTGCGGCGATGCGGGAGGAGGCGGAGCAGGTCGTGCGGCGCGGCGCGGGCGATGCGGCGCTGACCGAAACCCGCTCGGCCTTTATGCGCTACCGCGGCCAGGGCCACGAAATCGCGGTTCCATTGCCGGTGCGCCCCTATCGCGCCGATGACGCCGAAACCTTGCGGGCGGCGTTCGAAGACGCCTATCGCCGCCTCTATCACCGGATCATCCCCGGGGTGGAAGTCGAGGTGCTGAGCTGGGTCCTCCTGTTGTCGGCGCCCACGCCCCCGTCACCCGCCGCGCCGCCGGCGCCGGCACCCTACTCGCCGGAGCCGGCATATTGGCGCCCGGTCTTCGATGCGGAAGCAGGCGAGTTTGCCAGCGTCGGGATCCACGAGCGGGCGAGCCTGCGCCCTGGCGCCCAAATCCCCGGCCCGGCGATTATTGTCGAAGACGAAACCTCGACCGTCGTCACCCGCCTCTTCAACGCTGAAATCGACGCGTTTGGCTATATCGAGCTGACCCGCGCAACAGCCTGAGCAAAAGCGCCGATTTTTTTGAGGTCTCATGCCCGCCGCAGGCGCTTTCGGCTCAACCCGGCGGCGTCTGCCGGATCAGCTGAGCGAGCTGCTCGATATAGGCCTTGCGCTCCGGCGACGACGATTTTGCCGGCGGTAGCGACGCCTCGATGATCCGCGGCGGGCGTGGCGTCATGACCGGCGCCGGCGGCACGACCGTTGGACCGCCATTGCCGAAGGCTGCGCCTGGCACCGTGCCGACCGACATCGGGCCGCTCGGGCAGGCGTCGCCCGATTTCTTGAAGCTGACCTTGGGCGGGGCGCCGGTGCCCGGATCGAAATAGGAAAAGCTTTCGGTGCAGCTGCCGGTCCTGGCTCCAGCCGAAGTGACGACGACACCCGAGACGCGGCCGCCCGGCGCCCCGAGCGCCACCTCGATCGCCGGGTTGGGTCCGACGAGCCAGATCGGCGCATCAGCAAGCGCCCGCGCCGAAGCGATCAGCTGCGCCAGCGCCGCCTCGCGATCGGCGGCAAATCGCAGAAATTGGGGCGGCGGTGTCACCAGGTCGAACCCTTGGCTCGCCCACAAAGCCGGATCGGCGTCAAACGCACCCGCACCTGGCAACACGACGAGAATCGCCGCCGGCGCGGCCCGATCGACGGCATAAACCCGCGGCGGCGCCGGCACCTCGACGGCTGGCGCAGCAATCGAAGACGGCGCCCCTCGCATCGCGGTCACATCGGCGGCACAGCCGAGCAACGGCAGCACACCCAGGCAACAGCACAGGCTCACGGCTCGCGCTTTGCGCATTTTCAGGACCTCCCTCCAAAAACTCCTTTCATCGCCAACCTGATCGGCGATTTCGGCAATTTCTTGGCTTTGGCTGTCCGAGGGATTTGGCTGGGCCGCGCTGCGAAAATTGGTCGCGTGATCCTTTGGCGGCGCACCGATGCCGATTTGCCGCGCCGTGTCCGGCGAAAGGCAGTCGCGCCCGTTACAAAATGAATTTCGACAGATCGGCGTTTTTGGCCAGCGCGCCGACCTGGTCGCGGACATAGCCGCGGTCGACCTTGAAGAGGGTGCCGGCCGGCCGGTCGGAGGCGGTGAAGCTAATCTCTTCGAGCAGCCGCTCCAGGATCGTGTGCAGTCGCCGCGCGCCGATGTTCTCGACCGCGGCGTTGATTTCTTCGGCCAACAATGCCAATTCGTCGATCGCCGTTTCCTCGAATTCGAGCGTCACCCCTTCGGTTGCGAGCAACGCTTTATATTGCTTGATTAGGCTCGCCTCGGGCTCAACCAGGATGCGGCGGAAATCGCTGCGGTCGAGCGCCTTCAATTCGACCCGGATCGGCAGCCGGCCCTGCAATTCGGGCAACAAATCCGACGGTTTGGCCTGGTGAAAAGCACCCGAGGCGATGAAAAGGATGTGGTCGGTCTTGACCGCGCCGTGCTTGGTCGCAACCGTAGTGCCTTCGATCAGCGGCAAGAGATCGCGCTGCACCCCCTCGCGGCTGACATCGGGGCCGCCATGGCCGCCGGCGCGCTCGCCCCGGCCGCTGATCTTGTCGATCTCGTCGATAAAGACGATGCCGTTCTGCTCGGCGGCACCGATCGCCTCGCGCACGACGGTTTCCTGGTCGAGAAGCTTGTCGCTTTCCTCGGCGATCAGGATCTGGTGGCTGTCGGCGACGGTCATCTTTTTCGGCTTTGACCGGGCGCCAAAGGCCTTGCCGAAAATGTCGCCGAGATTGAGCATTCCCATCTGCGCGCCGGGCATCCCGGGGATCTCGAAAGTCGGCAGGTTGGCCGTGGCACTTTCCTGCACCGCGATTTCGATCTCGCGATCGTCGAGGGCGCCCTCGCGCAGGCGCTTCCTAAACTTCTGGCGTGTGTCGGCGCTGGCCGAAGCGCCGACGAGCGCATCGAGCACGCGCTCCTCGGCGGCGATCTCGGCCTTCGGCTCGACCTCTTTGCGCAGCCGCTCGCGGGTCATCGAGATCGCGATCTCGACGAGGTCGCGCACGATCTGCTCCACATCGCGGCCGACATAGCCGACCTCGGTGAACTTGGTCGCCTCGACCTTGACAAAAGGCGCCTGCGCCAGGCGGGCGAGGCGGCGCGAGATCTCGGTCTTGCCGCAACCGGTGGGACCGATCATCAGGATGTTTTTCGGCAACACCTCCTCGCGCAATTCGGGGGCGAGCTGCTGCCGCCGCCAGCGGTTGCGCAAGGCGATCGCGACGGCGCGCTTGGCGTCGTGCTGGCCGATGATAAAGCGGTCGAGCTCGGAGACGATCTCGCGCGGGCTGAAGGAGGGCATCGGGTCAGTAGTCGATTTTCTCTAAAGTGACTTTGTCGTTGGTATAGATGCAGATTTGAGCGGCGATCGCCATTGCCCGGCGCGCCACCGCCTCGGCGTCGAGACCATCCTGATCGATCAGCGCGCGTGCGGCGGCGAGCGCATAGCCGCCGCCCGAGCCGATGCCGATCAGTCCATCCTCGGGCTCGAGCACATCGCCGGTGCCGCTCAAGATCAACGAGACGCTTTTGTCGGCGACCGCCATCATCGCTTCGAGCCGCCGCAGATAGCGGTCGGTGCGCCAATCCTTGGCGAGCTCGACGCAGGCGCGCGGCAGTTGCGTTGCATATTGCTCGAGCTTTGCTTCGAGCCGCTCGAAAAGCGCGATCGCATCGGCGGTGGCGCCGGCAAACCCGGCAATCACCGAGCCGCCGGCGAGCCGGCGCAATTTGCGCGCGTTCGACTTGACGACGGTGTTGCCCATCGTGACCTGGCCGTCCCCGGCGACCACGACCTGGCCGCCTTTGCGCACACACAGGATCGTCGTGCCGTGCCAGACCATGCCGCCGGAGTGAATCATGCGCCTCTGGAGAAGATGTGCTGCGCGACCGAACGAGATGTAGGCCCGCGAGCCAGGTGATCAAGCGTGCCGATCGGCCGGGCTCTGGTGCTAGGATCACACGACGCCATCTGATGATGGCGGACCGCGGATGGAGAATTCAGGTTGAGCGAAGAAAAAATCAGTCTGGAGCTGCTCGGTGCGCGTGTGATGACGATAACCGCCGAACTGCGGGATGTGCAACTGCGCCTCGGCGCGCTCGAACAGCGGATCGGCGCCTTGGAAGCGCGGTTTAGCGCATTGGAGGCACGGTTCGGCGCTCAGGAAGCACGCTTCGGTGCGCAGGAGGAGCGGATGGCGGCGATGTTGTCTTTGCTCGTCCGGGTGGCCGAGCGGATCGAGGGTGGGGTGTCCCGCTAGTGGCAAGCCGACACGGAAATCATTAAATAGGCGAAGCCGCGCACGCGGCGGGCGAGGAGAAGGGCCGTGCGGGAGGCGAAGGTCGAGCGCAATACCAGAGAGACGCGGATTGCCGGCAGGGTCGATCTCGACGGCACCGGCGCCGCCGATATCGCGACCGGGATCGGCTTTCTCGACCATATGCTGGAGCAATTGGCAAAGCACAGCCTCGTCGATATCGAGCTGCGCGCCAAGGGTGACCTGCACATCGATTTTCACCACACGACCGAGGACACCGGCTATGTCGTCGGCGAGGCGGTGTCGAAAGCGCTCGGCAACCGCGCCGGCATCGCCCGCTATGGACACGCGGTGGTGCCGATGGATGAGACGCTCACTCGAGTAAGCCTCGACGCCTCGAACCGGCCCTACCTCGTCTGGAAGGTGCAGTTTACCCGCCCGAAGCTCGGCGAGATGGACACTGAATTGTTCAAGGAGTGGTTTCAGGCCTTTGCCCAATCGGCTGGCGTCACGCTCCATGTCGAGAACCTCTACGGCGAGAACAACCACCACATCGTTGAATCCTGCTTCAAGGGCCTTGCTCGCGCGCTGCGCCAGGCGGTCGAGATCGACCCGCGGCGGGCAAACGCCGTGCCTTCGACCAAGGGCGTGCTCGGTGGCAGCCTCGGATGATCGTCGCCATCCTCGATTACGGGTCCGGCAATTTGCGCTCAGCGGCAAAGGCGTTCGAGCGTGCCGCGGCCGATAACTGCATTACCGCCGAGATCAGGGCAACGAGCGATCCGGAAACGGTTGCCGCCGCCGATCGTGTCGTGTTGCCGGGAGTCGGCGCCTTTGCCGACTGCCGGCGTGGTCTCGCCCAGATGCCCGGGCTCGAAGCAGCGCTCGAGGAAGCGGTTCTCACGCGCGGTCGGCCGTTCCTCGGCATTTGCGTCGGCATGCAGCTGATGGCTGATCGCGGCCGCGAGTTCGAGACCGTCGACGGGCTCGGCTGGATCGCCGGCGAGGTGTCGGCGATCGAGCCTGCCGATCCTACGCTGAAGATCCCGCATATAGGCTGGAACGAGCTCGAAATCCGGGCCGCGCATCCGCTGCTCGACGGGATCGACGCCGGCACGCACGCCTATTTTGTCCACAGCTATCAACTGTGTCCGCGTGAACCCGCGGACCTTGTCGCCGTTACCGAGTACGGCGGCCCGCTGACCGCAATGGTCGGCCGCGGCAATCTGGCGGGGACCCAATTTCATCCGGAAAAAAGCCAGATGGCGGGGCTGCGGCTGATCGGCAATTTCCTGCGGTGGCGACCATGAGCGAGTTCGGCGCAACGGTGTCGGTCGAGCATCTGATCAAATACTCGGGGACCGATCTCGACGATCTGTGCGAGGCGACCGAGAGTGCCATCGCCGAGGGCGGCGGGTTTGGCTGGCTGAAGCCGCCGCCGCGCCAGGTGCTCGAAAATTACTGGAAGGGTGTGTTGCTGGTCCCCGAGCGCCGGCTCGTCGTCGGCCGCATCGACAGCGTCATTGCCGGCTCGGCGCAATTGAGCCGCGCACCGCGCAACAACGAGGCGCAGGCGTTTGCCGGGACCTTGACCAGCGCCTTTGTCGCACCCTGGGCGCGCAGTCACGGCCTCGGCCGCCGCATCATCCTCGAAATCGAGCGGCTCGCCCGCGCGATGGGGCTCGACGTGCTGAACCTCGATTTGCGCGCCACACAGCAGGCGGCAATCGGGCTCTATGAGAGCCTTGGCTATCGGCGCTGGGGCACGCATCCGGTTTATGCCCGGGTCGAGGGGCGCATCGTTCCCGGCCATTATTATTACAAGCTGCTCGCCGACGGGCCGGCGCCGCCGTGATCCTCTACCCGGCGATCGATCTAAAGGGCGGGAGATGCGTGCGCCTGGTGCAGGGCGAGATGGCGAGCGCCGTGGTGTTCAACGACGACCCGGCCGACCAGGCGCGCCAGTTCGCAGCGGCGGGGTTCGAGTGGCTGCATGTGGTCGATCTCGACGGCGCCTTTGCCGGCCGCTCGGTCAACGCCGAGGCTGTCGCCATGATTTGCAGCGCGGCGGGTCTGCGCATCCAATTAGGCGGCGGCGTGCGCAACCGTGCCGCGATCGAGCATTGGCTCGGGCTCGGCATCGACCGCGTCGTGCTCGGCACCGCGGCGTTGCGCGACCCCGATCTGGTGCGCGCGGCCGCGGCCGATCATCCGGGCGCTGTCGCCGTCGCCATCGACGCCCGCAACGGAAGGGTCGCGGTCGAGGGCTGGGCCGAGACGACGGAGTTCGGGATTGTCGAGCTTGCCCACCGCTTCGAAGATTGCGGTGTCGCCGCAATCGTTCATACCGACATCGCGCGCGATGGCGTGCTCGGCGGCATCGACGCCTCAGCGGTGGCCGGGCTGGCCCGCGCGACGACGGTCCCGGTCATCGCTTCGGGCGGCATTGCCTCGCTCGCCGACATAACTGCGCTCAAGGCGCACGAGGCGGACGGCATCGCGGGTGCCATCTGCGGCCGCGCGCTTTATGACGGCCGGATCGATCCGGCGGCGGCGCTGCGCTTGGCGGCGGGGACACCGCGATGCTGAAGATGCGGGTGATCCCGTGCCTTGATGTCCGCGACGGTCGGGTGGTCAAGGGCATCCATTTCGTCGATCTCGTCGATGCTGGCGACCCGGTGGCGCAAGCCCGCTTCTACGACCGTGAGGGCGCCGATGAGCTGTGCTTTCTCGACATCACCGCGAGCCACGAAGGGCGTGACACGCTCTACGACGTGGTTCGCCGCACCGCCGAGGAATGCTTTATGCCCTTGACTGTCGGCGGCGGGGTGCGCACGGTCGAGGATGTCCGCCGGCTGCTGCTCGCCGGCGCCGACAAGGTGTCGATCAACACCGCGGCTGTCGTGCGGCCCGATTTCGTGCGCGAGGCGGCGCAGAAATTCGGCAGCCAGTGCATTGTCGCCGCGATCGATGCCAAGGCCGTCGCGCCGGGGCGATGGGAGGTGTTCACCCATGGCGGAAGGCGGCCGACCGGCATCGATGCCGTCGCCTGGGCGTGCCGGCTCACCGATTACGGGGCGGGCGAAATTCTGCTGACTTCGATGGACCGCGACGGCACCAAATCGGGCTTCGACATAGCGTTGACGCGTGCCGTGGCCGATGCGGTCCGGGTGCCGGTGATTGCCTCCGGCGGGGTCGGCACGCTCGACCATCTGGTCGAAGGGATCCGCGACGGCCATGCCACCGCCGTGCTCGCCGCTTCGATCTTTCATTTCGGCACCTTCCGCATCGGCGAAGCCAAGGCCCGGCTGAGCGCCTGCGGCATCCCGGTGCGGAGCTGAAATTGGCCAAAGGGTCGGGCCCAAAAGAACCGGGTCAGAAAGAGCCGGGGCAAAAGGAGCTGGGCCGCACCCTCGACCGGCTGTGGCGGGTGATCGAGTCGCGGCGCGGCGCCGATCCGCAAGCCTCGTATACAGCGCGGCTGTTCACCCGCGGGCGCACCAAGATCGCGCAAAAGCTCGGCGAGGAGGCGGTCGAGGCGGTCATCGAAGGGATCCGCGGCGACCCGGAAAAGCTTGTCGGCGAAAGCGCCGACCTGCTCTATCACCTGCTCGTGCTGTGGGCTGATGTCGGAGTCGCGCCCAAGGACGTCGCCGCCGAGCTCACGCGGCGCGAAAGCAAATCCGGGATCGAAGAAAAGCGTGGTCGGGCCAAGCTCTAGGATCAGAGACTTTGAGCGGAGACATGATGGCTTATGACCGAAACAACATCTTTGCCCGTATTTTGCGAGGCGAAGTTCCGTGCAACAAAGTCTTGGAAGACGAGCACGTTCTCGCCTTTCATGACATTAACCCGCAATCGCCGACCCATATCCTGGTGATTCCCAAGGGAGAATACGTATCGCTCGACGACTTTTCCGCAAGCGCTTCGGACGCAGAAATTGCCGCTTTGGTTCGAGCGCTGGGCAGGATAGCCAGAGAGCGCGGCCTCGCCGAAAACGGCTATCGCATCCTCGCCAACACCGGCCGCGACGCCCGCCAAGAGGTGCCGCATTTCCATGTGCATCTCTTTGGCGGCCGCGATTTGGGCGGCATGCTGCCGCGTCGCTGAATCAGCTTTTCCGCAGCAACGCCCGCATATTTTCCGGCACCGGCTCGTCGAGCACGTAATCGTAAAGCGCGTGCAACAAATCCTCGCCGTCGGTGTGCCCGTCGAGGAACGCTGCGATTCGTGCCGCCACCGAGGAATCCACCGGCCCGTCGTCCGGGATCGCGCGCTCACATTGTGTCGGAGGTCTGGTTAGCGTCATTTCATCCCGGACTGTGACCATAGATCGATGCCTTGTCAAATTTCCCGCCGTTTTGTGGCGGCCTGCAACGTAAAAAAACAATGTGTAACCGGGATCGATCCCGGCAAATCAGCGGTCGAGCTATGCGGCTGTGGCATGGAACATTTTGCTGCATCTCGCTGAAAAATTGCCGAAGGGGTCGCCGATGCCAAAGCGCAACAGTCGAGCCCGTTACGTAGAAGGTTCAAGTAACAGCGTTGCCGGGTGGATCCCGGCAAGACTTGCTTGAGACTCGGATGGTTGTTCCAGACGACAAATTCGACGCCATCCGCCTTCAGCTCGCAGGCTTGGCCCCGCGGGGAGATCGCGCGCCTTTAGTCCGGCCCGAACTTTGCGCCATCTCCGGGCGGCAAGATCGCTCGGGAGCGATGGGGCTTCGCCGGCCCCAGCCTTTTACTGCGGCATGGACAGATGCTCTTGCCAGTCGCCGCCGCTTCGCCTATGCGCAGGCGCGTGGCCGAGATTGCCCACGATCAGGAGCAAACCGATAGCGAGGAGGCCTTCTCCCGGCGCGCTGCGGCGCGATTGCGCGACAGCGAGTTGTTTATTCTGGTGCTGGCGATCGCCGCCGGCGCGGTGGCCGGCCTCGGTGTCATCGCGACCGATCTGCTGCTCGATCTGATCCGCAAGCTCGCTTTCGCGATCCCGCCGCGCGGCCATTTGAGCGACGCGGGCTCGCTTGCCCCGGCGCGCGTGCTGCTGATGCCGATCCTGGGCGGCGGGCTTGTCGGTTTGGCGGCGCTGCTGCTCCGCCGCTGGCGGCCCCGCGAAGTCGTCGATGCGATCGAGGCCAATGCGCTGTTTGGCGGCCGGATGTCGGTCGGCGACAGCCTGGGGCTCGTCGGCGTCACGATCCTGTCGGGCGGCTTTGGCGCTTCGGTCGGGCTCGAAGCCGCCTACACCCAGCTTGGCGCGGCGCTCGCCTCGCGGCTCGGGCGCAGCGCCGAGTTGCGCCGCGACGATGTGCGCACGCTTGTCGGCTGCGGCGCCGCCGGGGCGATCGCCGCCGCCTTCAACGCGCCCTTGACCGGCGCGTTCTACGCCTTTGAGCTGATCATCGGCAGCTACACCTTGCAGACCTTGGCGCCGGTCGGCATCGCCGCCTTGACCGCCACTCTCGTTGTCCGGTTTCTCGTCGGTTCCAACCCGATCTTTGTCGTCTGGCACGATATTGGGTTGGTCCCGTCCGACTTCCTTGCCTTTTTTGTGTTGGGCCTCGCCTGCGCCGGGCTCGGCATCCTGGTCATGAAGGGGGTAACCTCGACCGAGACGCTGTTTCGCACCCAGGCGGTGCCGCGCTGGGCACGGCCGGCGCTCGGCGGTCTGATCATCGGCATCATCGCGCTGCCGTTCCCGCAGATCCTCGGCAGCGGCCATGGCGGCATCCTGAAGCAGCTGCATACGCCGGGCATCGACCTGCTGCTCGTCGCCGGGATCCTGGCTGCCAAGATCATTGGCTCGGCGGTGTCGATCGGCTCCGGGTTTCGCGGCGGGATGTTCAGCTCCTCGCTTTATCTCGGCAGCCTGTTTGGTAGCTTGGTGGGCGGCCTGGCCAGCCGCTTGGAGCCGCATCTCGCCGCCGACCCGCTCGTTTATACGCTGGTCGGCATGGGCGCGGTCGCGGCGGCGATCGTCGGCGCGCCGGTGACGATGATCATGCTGGTGCTGGAGACGACCGGCGATTTTTCGGCGACGATGGCGGTCATGGTCGGCGTCGTCACCGCCGCCTTCGCCACCCGGCACTGGTTCGGCTATTCCTTTGCCACTTGGCGGTTCCATTTGCGCGGGCTCGGGATCCGCAGCCCCGAGGATGTCGGCTGGATCAACGAGCTGTTGATCGGGCCGATGATGCGGCGCGACCCGGCGGTGATCGCCGCCGAATTGCCGGTCGCCGAGCTGCGCCGCCGCTTCCCGGCGGGCAGCACCAAGCAGGTCTTTGTCGTCGACGGCGACGGCCGGCTTTCCAGCATCATCGACCCGACCGAGGCCAATGGGCCGGAAGCCGCCGGCGAAGGCAAAACGATCGGCGACCTCGTCACCGAGCCGGCGGCGTTTCTGCTGCCGGGCGACGATCTGCGCACCGCCCTCGACCGGTTCAGCCACTCCGCCCAGGAAACCTTGCCGGTCATCGACAACCCCGAGCACCGGCGGATCATCGGCTATCTGAGCGAGGCCTACGCACTGCGTCGCTACGCCCACGAGCTCGAACGCCACCGCGGCACGCGTCAGGACGATGCCGGCATCTTCAGCCCCGCCGCCGGCGACACGCCGCAGGGGCCGCCGGAGCATTAGACCAGCCGTAAACCGTCGCGCCCAGCCTTTCTTGCCGCTCGACGCCCGCATGGAGTAATTGTTCGGCGATCCGTCGCGGGGGAGCGTAGTGCCGACCGTTTTTGTGCTGAACGGCCCCAATCTGAACCTGCTCGGGGTGCGCGACCCGGCGCAATACGGGCTCGACACCTTGGCCGATATCGAGGCGCGCTGCCTGGCGCGCGCCGCCGCCCTCGATGTGCGCCTCGACTTTCGCCAGACCAACCATGAGGGCCAGCTCGTCGATTGGATCCAGGAGGCGCGCGAATCGGCCGACGGTATCGTGCTCAACGCCGGGGCGCTGACGCATACGTCGGTGGCAGTGCTCGATGCGCTGCTGGCGAGCGATCTCCCGGTCGTCGAGGTGCATCTCTCCAACATCTTCCGGCGCGAGCACTTCCGCCATCATTCCTATGTCAGCCTCGCCGCCCGCGGGGTCATTTGCGGGCTCGGCGCGCACGGCTATGAGCTGGCGCTCGACGCGATCGCGAATTTGCTCGAGGACGAGCCGACAGAGGCCGCCCGGTGAGGTTCGGCGGCCGCAGCCCGCCGCTGTCGCCCGATCCAGAACTGGTCCGCACGCTTGCGCGTCTGTTGGCCGAGACCGGCCTGAGCGAGATCGAATATGCGGTCGGCGGCCAGCGCATTCGCGTCGCCCGTGGCGCGGCCTTGGCGGGCAATGCGACGCCTGCAATCGCGCCCGGCGCTGCGGCTCCCGCCGTGGTCGAAACATCCGAGCATCCGGGCGCGCTGACGGCACCCATGGTCGGCACCGTCTATCTGGCATCGGAGCCGGGGGCGGCGCCCTTCGTGCGGCTCGGCGACGCCGTCGTCGCCGGCCAAACCTTGCTGATTATCGAAGCGATGAAGGTGATGAACGAAATCAAGGCGCCGCGGGCCGGTCGGGTTGTACAAATCTTTGCCGCCGACGCTCAGCCGGTCGAATATGGCGCGGCGCTGATATTGATCGAATAGCCGCGCCTGCTCGCCGCGTCCTTCAGGCCACGCCGGCGGATTGCTTTTCGATTACGCTCGCCAAGCGCCCATAGACGCGGCGCGCATTGCCTTCAAAAATCTTTGCCTTGTCCGCGGGCGAGAGCGGCAGCTGGTCGATGTAGCGCTTGGTGTCGTCGTAGTGGTGACCGGTTTCCGGGTCGATGCCGCGAACGGCGCCGATCATTTCCGAGGCGAAGAGGATGTTGTCGGCGGGGATAACCTTGGCCAGCAATTCCTGACCGGGCAGGTGGTAGACGCAAGTGTCGAAAAAGACGTTCTTCAACACAAGCTCGGAGAGGAGCCCGAGCTTGGCGTCCTGCGCGAGGCCGCGAAAGCGGCCCCAGTGATAGGGCACGCCGCCGCCGCCATGCGGGATGATAAATTTTATGGTCGGGAAATCCTTGAGCACCGACGAGGTCATCAGCTGGTTGAAGCCGGCGGTGTCGCCGTTCAAATAGTGCGCCCCGGTCGTATGGTGGGTCGGGTTGCACGATGCGCTGACATGGATCATCGCCGGAATATCGTATTCGACCATCTTTTCGTAGACCGGATACCAGTATCGGTCGCCGAGCGGCGGGTCTTGCCAATGTCCGCCCGACGGATCGGGGTTCAGGTTGATCCCGACAAAGCCGTGCTCGTTCACGACGCGGTCGATCTCTGAGAGGCAGTTTTTCGGCGAGACGCCGGTGCTCTGCGGCAGCATCGCGACACCGACAAAGTTCCTCGGAAACAGGCTGCAGACGCGGTGGATCAACTCGTTGCAGGCGCGGGCCCAGGCTTCGCTCGTCGTCGCGTCGCCCAGATGGTGGCCCATGCCGGCGGCGCGTGGCGAAAAGATCGTCAAATCGGTGCCGCGCTCGCGCTGAATTTTGAGCTGGCCGCCCGTGATCGTCTCGCGGATTTCGTCGTCGGTGATCGTCGGCCGTGGCGGCGCCGGCCCGCCGGCCTTGTGCGCTTCGATCTGCTCTTGGCGCCATCTCTCATGCTGGCGCGGTGAGGTGGTGTAGTGGCCGTGGCAATCGATGATCATGCGCCCTCCTGTTCTTGGCCTAATGCTGCGCGCCCCACTCGCGCGCCAGAGCGGCGCGACGCCCCGCCCCGGCCATCATGAAGCCGCCATCGCTGCCGGTCAGCACGAGCCGCATCCCCATCCCGATATATTTTTGCAGCAGCGCGTCGTCGTAGACGCCGCCCATCCCGGGCCACTTGTCGTGCTTGCGGCAGGCGGCGATCACCGTTTCGTAGGCGCCGACGATCCGATCATGTCCGAACTCGCCCGGGATCCCCATCTCGGCGGCGAGATCGTTGGTGCCGATCAGCACCGCGTCGATGCCAGGGACCGCTGCGATTGCCTCGGCATTGGCGATCGCGGTCGGCGTCTCGACCATCGGAACGACGAGAAGTGCGGCGTTAGCGGCTTGCGCCATCTCGCCGATCGGCAAGGCCTGGAAATCGAAGATCGCCTGGGCGCCGGCAAGCGAGCGATGGCCCATGGGCGGATATTTCAAGTGGTCGACAATCTCGCGCGCCTGCTCGGCCGTGTCGACATGCGGCATGACGATGCCGAGCGCCCCGGAATCGAGCACGCGGGTCGCCATCGTGTGCTGCATGAAGGGCACGCGGACGATCGGCGAGATGCCGGTGTCGAGCGCGGCGACGGCAAGGGTCGTGGCAAACTCGATCGACATCGGGCCGTGCTCAAGGTCGATAAAGAGCCAATCGTAGCCCGCCGTCTTCATCATCTTGGCGATATCGACGGTGCGCGCCGTGCGGATGCCGACGCCCAACGACATCTCGCCCTTTTCAAGTCGCTCCCGCGCCGCGTTACGGATTTTCATCTCGGCACCCGATGCGTTGCCATGCTCGGGTCCAGGTAAGCACCGCGATCCTCGGCCGGTCAACTCCGCCCGCCTTCGGCTGCCCCTATCCGGGTATCACTCGAGCCTCCCCTCGATCCAATCTTGCATGATAGGCTTCGCCGCAGTGCTCGAAACGAGGAGAGCGGGGTTGAGCGAACGCGCGGCGGTAGCGGCGCCCGATTGGCGCGACGAAATATTCGCGGCGCTGAAAGCCGGCGGGATCGCGCAGGTAGGCTACGTTCCCGACGCCGGCCATGCGCGGCTGATCGATCTCGTCCGCGCCGACGCGGAGATCCGCGCGGTGCCGCTGACCAGCGAAGAGGAGGGGGTGGCGCTGGCAGCCGGCGCATGGCTCGGCGGCATGCGCGCCGCGCTGTTGATGCAGTCGAGCGGGGTCGGCAATTGCGTCAACATGCTGTCGCTTGCCAAGAATTGCCGCTTCCCGCTCGTGATGCTGGTGACGATGCGCGGCGAGTGGGGCGAGTTCAACCCGTGGCAGGTGCCGATGGGCATGAAGACCCAGGCGGCGCTCGAGTTGATGGATGTGCTGGTGCATCGCGTCGAGCGCGGCGAAGATGCCGCCCCCACCGTCGCTGCGGCGCTCGACATCGCCTTCAACGGCGACCTCGTGGTGGCGGTGCTGCTGGCGCAGCGGCTGATCGGCGCCAAACGGTGGACCAAATGATCGGCAACGACCGCCGTCTCGACCGTCGCGCCGCAATCCGCATCCTGCTGGACAAGCGCGGCGACCTGCTCGTCGTGACCGGTCTCGGCTCGACCAGCTATGACGCCGCCTCGGTCGGCGACGCCGACACGAATTTCTATTTGTGGGGAGCGATGGGTGCCGCCGCGCCGGTCGGGCTCGGCCTCGCCCTAGCCCAGCGCGAGCGTCGCATCCTCGTCGTCACCGGCGACGGCGAAATGCTTATGGGGCTGGGCGCGCTCGCCACGATCGGGGTGCAGCGCCCGCCAAATTTGGCGCTCGCCGTATTCGATAACGGCCGCTACGGCGAAACCGGCATGCAGGCGAGCCACACCGAAGCCGCGGTCGATCTCGCCGCGGTCGCGCGCGCCTGCGGCATCAAGGAAATCTTCGAGATCAGCGACGAACTGGGATTGCGCGAATTCGCCGATCGCATTCACCATGCGACGGCAACGGTCTTCGCCCGCATCCTGATCCGCGCCGACGAGCCGCCGCGCGTCCTGCCGCCGCGCGACGGCGTCTATCTGAAAACCCGCTTCCGCCGCGCCCTCGGCGTCGAGCAAGGCTGACCCCCGGCCGCCCCTTCACCGCCGGGCCTCCGGAGAATTTTCATGGCGCAACGGTCCACGAATTGGGTGGTCATCAATCTGGCAAGCCTGATTCCAGCCGCCGCGGCGCTCACCGTTGTGGCCGTCGCGCTGCAAACGATGTTCGTCGCCCATGGTGACTGCAATGCCGGCAATTCCCAGGCTGAGCTGCGGACGAACCCAGTGCTTTGTGCCGATAAGGAGATCATGCATCGGCTGCTCGACCAGACGGTCACCACGGCGCAGTTGATGGACGCCAATCTGGCGGAGGATCCGGCCGCCGCGCGGATCAATCTCGGGGGTGAGAGGGCGCCCCTGAAAAAAGACTATGACGATGCCAATGCCGAGAAGACGGAGGCCGAAGCCGAGATCACCGGGGCTTCGGCCGAGCTGAACGCCGCCCAGGCGGTGTTGAAAGATGCCCAGGACGCGGTGACGAAGGCCGGGCAGAAACCGATGCAGGCCGCCCCGTCCCGGCCCGCATCGCGGCCGCACCGCCAGGGCGTGCCCGGGCAAGCGCACGCAGGAAGGGGTGCCGGAGGAAGCAGGCTTACAACGGCCCCAAGCCCGCCAGCCCCTGCGGACACGACAACAGTCGATAAGGCCAAGGTCGATGCGGCAAAAAGCGTCGCCGAGGCGGCAAAGGGGCTCGAAGCGGCTAGGAAGAACGCGACCGAGGCCGGCAACAAGAGCGTGGCGGCCCGACAAAAACTCGCCAGTTTCGACAACGCGGTCGGCATGGCCGTCAAGGCGTCGCTGTTGCGCGAGGCGCGGGCTCGCCTGCTGTGGTTCGGCAGCTTTGGTGTTTCGCTGGTCGTCGCGCTCGCAACGATCTTTGCCATGGGCTGGGTCTGGGTGGTGGCGATCGGCGACCATTGGCTGCCGACCGACCTCACCCCGGATATACGATACCAGCTCAAGATGACGGCGGTCATCGCGGCATCGCTCGCAACGCTGTGCTTCATTGGGGTTGTGGCCTATGTCGCGATTGACTATGGCCTATTCGATTGGAAAGTTCCCCGATCCGCAATACTTGACGGGCTGAGCGCCTTCGACGACAGCCTGCAGTCCTATGTCTTCGGGTCGGACAAGACCGTGAAGCCGGCGGTGTTGCTCGACCGAGGCTTACCACTGCTCAAAGAGGGAAATTGGGCGGTGATTGGGGCAGTGATCCTAATCTCCGCCGCCGTGACGGCAATATTGTACCAGCATCCGGAGCAGGTGCGGGCGCGGGTGCGTAAGGAGGGATCGCCCGCAGCCCGGCTGCTGGCAACGTTGCGACGATCCCTGAAGCATAAGTCGTCCACCGTCGACAATGACGCCTACAACGCCTTTCTCCAAACACTGCGTCAGCACCCGGAGCAAGTGGTGAAAGATAAAAGGCCGGCAAACGAGCTTCTCGAAACACTGAGCGAATGTATGGAGCCGGTAGGGACCGAAGCGACAGCGGCCGACAATTCCTACAATGGCTTTCTCAACACACTACGCCAGCGTTTGAACGACTTGGGGACCACCGCTCCACGGGCAGATCAGCTTCTCGCAACACTGTATCGGAATCCGAACTGGGGGCAGGTGAGGACTGCGGCAACGGCAGCCGACAAGGCCTACAACCGGTTTCTTGCAACACTGCATCAAAGCCTGAAGCAGATCACGGCGGCGGCTGACGATCCCTACATCCGGTTTCTTGCGCGCTGTTTTCAGCGGTTGAGTGTCGCGATCTATTTTGGCGCGGTGCTGCTGGTGGTTTCGGTCGGCCGTATCAGTGCTCAATATGGCTGGCCCGCGGCATTGCTCGACCCGGAGGCGACGGAGCAGCCGATCAAGACGCATCTGGTGGAAGCGTTAAAAAATGTGGCGGACCAGTTCGCGGTCGAATACGGCATGATCTTCACATTGCTGCTGCTCAGCCTGTTCCTGCCGGCCTGGTTTGTGCTGCGCCGGCGCGCCTGGGAAACCGCGCGAGCCCGCAAACCCGGCGCCACGCAGGATTGCCAGCAGAAATGGCTGAGCTCGCAAGGGCTGGCCTTCACCTATCCGCAGCATGCGGCGCAGCTGGTGGCGCTGCTGGCGCCGGCCGGCGCCGGGATATTCCTCGACGCCCTGAAGAGCTTTACCGGCGGCTGACCCGCTGCCGACGGCTTGACGGGTCGCGCGGGGACGCGGAGAGTTGCGGTCGGATTGGCATTAACCCATCGAGAGGACACCAGACCGTGAGCATCGGAACTCTGCCGCTGTCGAAATATACCGTGCTGGACCTGACCCATGCGCGGGCCGGGCCGACGGCGGTGCGCCAGCTCGCCGATTGGGGCGCCAATGTCATCAAGATCGAGCAGCGCGGCGATGACGGGCGCGATGTCACCGGCTCGCGGCGCGAGGGCTTCGATTTTCAGAACCTGCACCGCAACAAGCGCAGCCTGACCCTCGATCTGAAAACCAAGGACGGGCTCGCGATCTTTATGAAATTGGCCGAGAAGGCCGATGTCATCGTCGAGAATTTCCGTTCGGCGGTCAAGCATCGGCTTGGCGTCGATTACGACAGCGTCAAAAAGATCAACCCGAAGATCGTCTATGGCAGCATCTCGGGCTTTGGCCAGACCGGGCCTTATGCCAAGCGGCCGGGGGTGGACCAGATTGCCCAGGGCATGGGCGGGCTGATGTCGATCACCGGCTTTCCAGGCCAAGGGCCGGTGCGGGTCGGCATTCCGATCGACGATTTGTGCGCCGGGCTGTTGCTGGCGCAGGCGATCCTGATGGCGCTGATCGAGCGCGAGACCTCGGGCGAGGGTCAGTGGGTGCACACCTCGCTCTTGGAGGCGCAGATCTTTATGCTCGATTTCCAGGCCTCGCGCTGGCTGATGGCCGGCGAGGTCGCCAAGCAGGCCGGCAACGACCATCCGACCGGGATCCCGACGGGGCTCTTCCCGACCGCCGACGGGCAGATCAACATAGCGGCTTCGGGCGACCACATGTTCCGCCGCTTCTGCGAGGCGGCCGACGCGATGGCGCTGCTCGACGACCCGGATTACGCGACCGGGCCGCAGCGCTCGAAGAACCGGAAGGCGCTCAACGAGCGGATCGCCGAAATCACCCGG
>DASXAM010000159.1:0-10203 GCA_036404275.1 Allostellaceae bacterium | reverse complement strand
GCTGTCGGTGGCGATGCGGACCCAGCTGATCCATCCGCACAACGAGTTCATCAGCGACCATCAAGTCTATAACGTCATCGTCACCGCCCACGGGCTGATGATGATCTTTTTCACGATCATGCCGGCGATGATGGGCGGCTTTGGCAATTGGATGGTGCCGCTGATGATCGGCGCCCCCGACATGGCCTTCCCGCGGCTCAACAACATCAGCTTTTGGCTGCTCGTCCCGTCCTTTGCATTGCTTGCCGGCTCGATGTTTGTCGGCGAAGGCGCCGGCACCGGCTGGACCATCTATCCGCCGCTGTCCGAGACGATCGGCCATCCCGGGCCGGCGGTGGACATGGTGATCTTTTCGCTGCACCTGGCCGGCGCCTCGTCGATCCTCGGCGCCATCAATTTCATCACGACGATCTTCAACATGCGCGCGCCCGGCATGACGATGCACAAGATGCCGCTCTTTGTCTGGGCCGTGCTGGTGACCGCGTTTATGCTGCTCCTGGCGCTGCCGGTGCTGGCCGGGGCGATCACGATGCTGCTGACCGACCGCAATTTCGGCACCACCTTCTTCCAGCCCTCGGGCGGCGGCGACCCGCTCTTGTTCCTGAACCTCTTCTGGTTTTTCGGCCACCCCGAAGTCTACATCATGATCATCCCCGGCTTTGGCATGATCAGCCAGGTGGTCGCGACCTTTTCGAAAAAGCCGATCTTCGGCTATTTGGGCATGGTCTATGCGATGGTGGCGATCGGGCTGTTGGGCTCGATCGTCTGGGCGCATCACATGTTCACGACCGGCATCTCGATCGACGCGCGCGCCTATTTCACCGCGGCGACGATGGTCATCGCCGTGCCGACCGGGGTCAAGATTTTCTCCTGGATCGCGACGATGTGGGGCGGCTCGATCGATTTCAAGACGCCGATGCTGTTCGCGCTGGGCTTTATCTTTCTGTTCACGATCGGTGGCGTCACCGGCATCGTTCTCGCCAATGCCGGCGTCGATTTCTCATTGCACAACACCTACTACGTTGTCGGCCACTTCCATTATGTGCTGTCGCTGGGCGCCGTGTTCTCGCTGTTCGCCGCCTTCTACTACTGGATCGGCAAGATGTCGGGGCGGACCTATAACGAGCTCTATGGCAAGATCCATTTCTGGACGACCTTTATCGGCGTCAACCTGACCTTCTTCCCGATGCACTTTCTCGGCGCCGCCGGCATGCCGCGGCGCATCGCCGATTATCCCGACGCCTTTGCCGGCTGGAATTTTGTCGAGTCGATCGGCTCCTACATCTCCTATGCCTCGACCTTGTTCTTCATCTTCATCGTGTTCGACACCTTGCTCGCGGGTAAGCGGGTCGGCGCCAATTATTGGGGCGAGGGGGCGACGACGCTCGAATGGACCATCTCGTCGCCGCCGCCTTTCCATAGCTACGACGAGATCCCGGTGGTCAGCTGAGCCGTGCCCGCTGTCGTGTCGCAGCTTTCCGAGGCCCGCCCGGCCGATGCACCGCATCTGACCGCGCCGCCGATCGCCGCACTCGGCGACTATGTCGAGATCCTGAAGCCGCGGGTCATGTCGCTGGTGGTCTTTACCGGGCTCGTCGGGCTCGCCGTGGCGCCCCAGCATCTGCACCCGGTGCTGGCGGTGGTCGCGGTGCTGTGCATCGCGGTCGGCGCCGGTGCGGCCGGCGCGATCAACATGTGGTACGACCGCGACATCGATGCCGTCATGCGCCGCACCGCGGCGCGTCCGTTGCCGGCCGGCCGGATGCTGCCGGGCGAGGCGCTGGGCTTTGGCGCGGTGCTGGGCGCCGGCTCGGTGTTCATTATGGGACTCACGGTTAACTGGCTCGCGGCCGGCCTCTTGGCGCTGACCATCGCCTTTTACGTTTTTGTCTACACGATCTGGCTCAAACGGCGGACGCCGCAGAATATCGTGATCGGCGGAGCCGCCGGCGCCTTTCCCCCGCTGATCGGCTGGGCGGCGGCAACCGGCGGGGTCGGCTGGGGCGCGATCGCGCTCTTTGCCATCATCTTTTTCTGGACCCCGCCGCATTTCTGGGCGTTGTCGCTGTACCGCGCCGACGACTATGCGAGGGCCGGCGTGCCGATGCTGCCGGTCGTCGCCGGGCCGCGCGAAACCAAGCGCCAGATGCTGCTTTACACGCTGGTGTTGTGGCCGGTGACCCTGGCGCCGTGGCTGCTCGGGGTCGCAGGCCGGATTTACGGTGTCGCCGCGCTGGCGCTGAGCATCGCCTTCACCGCGACGGCGGTCCAGGTCTGGCTCGACAAAGGCGACCGCAGCGCCCGCCGGATGTTCGGTTTTTCGCTGCTTTATCTGTTTTTGATCTTCGCGCTGCTGCTGCTCGATCGTGCCGGCGGAGGGTTGCCGTGACCGACCAGCGCGAGCGGGCAATCCGGATGCGCAATCGGGCGCTGTTTGCGGTGCTCGCCGCGCTGGCGATGCTGCTCTACGCGGTGACCCTGGTGCGGATCGGAGGCTAGGCATGCCGCAACGGGCGCCCGCGAGCACCACGCAACGCACGTCGCAACAGCGGCGCAACCGGGCGACGGTGCTCGTCGCGGTCTCGATCGTCGCGGTCATGATCGGCATGGCGTTCGCCTCGGTCCCGCTCTACCGCATCTTTTGCAGCGCCACCGGGTTTGCCGGCACACCGCGGGAGGCCACGGTGGCCCCGGACAAAATCGCCGCCGGCTGGGTCACGGTCGATTTCAACGCGCAGGTGGCGCCCGGCCTCGATTGGGAATTCCGCCCGCTGACCCGTTCGGTCCGGGTCCATCCGGGGGCGCGGACCGAAATCTCCTATCGCGCCGTCAATCGCAGCAAAGAGACCGTGACCGCCCATGCGGTTTACAACGTGACGCCGGCCAAGATCGGCGCCTATTTCGACAAATTGCAGTGCTTCTGCTTCAAAAACCAGACGCTGAAGCCCGGTGAAACGGCCGATATGGGCGTCGTGTTCTATGTCGATCCGCTGCTCCTGACCGATCCCGCCACCCGCGAGGTGCGCTCGATCACGCTCTCCTACACGATGTTCCGGGAGGGCGGCGCCTCACCGCGCAGCGCTTCGGCAACGCCGTCCGTGGTTGAACCGGTGCGGGCGGTCAATTGATCAAACGAGGTTTCCGCCGATGAGCGAAGCGCACGCCGCGCATCCCACGCACGCAGCCCCCAAGCACGGCTATCACCTGGTCGATCCGAGCCCGTGGCCATTGCTCGGCGCGGTCGCAGCGGGCCTCGCCTTTGGCGGCGGCATCCTCTACCTGCACGGCAATGATTGGGTGCTGATGATCATCGGCATGCTGTGCATCCTGGCGATCATGTTCGTGTGGTGGCGCGACGTGATCCGCGAGGCGACGTTCCAGGGCTTTCACACGCCGATCGTCCAGCTCGGCCTGCGCTACGGCATGGCATTGTTTATCGCCTCCGAGGTGATGTTCTTTGTCGCGTTCTTCTGGGCATTCTTTGCGTCGAGCCTGTTTCCGGTCGATGGGGTGTGGCCGCCAAAGGGCGTGCGCCCGTTCGATCCGTTCGAGTTCCCGTTTCTCAACACGCTCGTCCTCTTGCTGTCCGGGACGACGGTCACCTGGGCGCATCATTCGCTGCTGGTCGGCGACCGCAGCGGGTTGTTGCGCGGGCTGACCTTGACCGTCCTGCTCGGCCTGACCTTCACTTCGCTGCAGGCGTTCGAATACAGCACCGCGACCTTTCATTTCAGCGGCGGCATCTACCCCTCGACCTTTTTCATGGCGACCGGGTTTCACGGCTTTCACGTGATCATCGGCACGATCTTTCTCGCCGTCTGCCTCTACCGCGCCTATCTCGGCCAGTTCCAGCCCGATCATCATTTCGGCCTCGAAGCCGCCGCCTGGTACTGGCACTTTGTCGATGTCGTCTGGCTCTTTCTGTTTGTCTGCATCTATTGGTGGGGCGGCGCCGGCGCGACCTACGCCGCCGGCTGAGCGAGCCGCCGCGGCGGTCTCGATCCGGAGCGGCAAGCCGCGGTTTTTTCCGCGATGAGCGGGTTTCGCCCGCAATTCTGGCCGACAATTGTCGCCGTGCCGATGCTGCTCATCTGCCTCGGCCTCGGCGTTTGGCAAATCCAGCGACTCGCCTGGAAAGAGGGGTTGATCGCCGCGCGTGCTGCCGCGGTGGCGGCGGCCCCGGTCGCCCCGCCGCGCGATGGCGAAGCGGCCCGCGGCATGGAGTTCCGCCATGTCAGCGACACCGGTGTGTTTCTGCACGACAAGGAGATCGACCTCGGCGCAACCTCGCCCGGCGGCCGCGCCGGCTATCACATCCTGACCCCGCTCAGGGAGCCGGACGGACGAATTGTCTTTGTCAATCGCGGCTTTGTCCCGGAGGAGCTGCGCGATCCGGCAAGGCGGCCGGCGGGCCAGGTTGCCGGCACGGTCAAAGTCTCGGGGCTCCTGCGGCTGCCGCCAAACGGCCGCCCGAACTGGTTTCTGCCGAACAACCGCCCCGATTTGAACTATTGGTTCTGGATCGATCTGCCGGCGATGGCCAAGGCCGACACGCTCGACCGGGTGGCGCCGTTCTATATTGATGCCGATGCCACGCCGAACCCCGGCGGCTGGCCGAAAGGCGGCACGACGCGCCTCGAATTGCCGAACAACCACCTGCAATATGCGCTGACGTGGTTTTCACTGGCGGTTGCGCTGATCGTCATTTATGTCATTTACCATCGTCGCAACCCAAGGCCCGAATGACTGCCTACCAACAGCTCGAAAGCCACTTTCGTCGGCTCGGCGCCATCGAGCAGGCCGTCGCGGTGCTCAATTGGGACGCCGCGGCGATGATGCCGCCGGGCGGTGCCGAGGCGCGCAGCGAGCAGCTCGCAACCCTGCGCCTCGTCGCCCACCAGCACTTGACGGCACCCCAAATCGAGCCGTGGCTCGCCGAGGCCGAGACCGCCGGCAACACGCTCGACAGCTGGCAAGCGGCCAATCTGCGCGAGATGCGGCGGCGGTGGCGGCATGCGGCCGCACTGCCCGGCGATCTCGTCGAGGCAGTGTCGCGCGCCTGCTCCGAATGCGAGACGATCTGGCGCGACGCGCGCCCGGAAAGCGATTTTGCCGCCGTCCTCCCCGCGCTCGACCGTGTTCTGGCGCTAAAGCGCGAGACCGCCGCGATCAAATCCGAGCGGCTCGGAACCAGCCCCTACGAGGCGCTGCTCGATCAATACGAGCCGGGCGGGTCGGTCGCCCTGATCGATCGGCTGTTCGACGAGCTCGCCGGCTTTCTGCCCGATCTGACCGAGACGGTGCTGAGTCGCCAGGCCGCCTTCCCTGTCCCGCCGGCGCCGCAGGGACCGTTCCCGGTCGAGGTGCAGCGCCGTGTCGGCATCGAGCTGATGCAGCGGATCGGCTTTGATTTCGCGCATGGCCGGCTCGATGTCAGTGCGCATCCGTTTTGCGGCGGCACCCCCGACGATGTCCGCATCACGACGCGCTACGACGAAAGCGATTTTGCCCGCGCGCTGATGGGGGTCCTCCACGAGACCGGCCACGCCCTCTACCAGCGCGGCTTGCCGACGGAGTGGCGCTTGCAGCCGGTCGGCCGCGCCCGCGGCATGGCGATGCACGAAAGCCAATCGCTGCTGCTCGAAATGCAGGCCTGCCGCAGCCGCGCCTTTATCGAGCTTGCCGCGCCGATCCTGCGCCGGGCCTTCGCCGGCGAGGGGCCTGCCTGGGACGCCGAGGCACTCTACCGCCGCCAGGTCCGGGTCGGGCGCGGGCTGATCCGCGTCGATGCCGACGAGGTCACCTACCCCGCGCATGTGATCCTGCGCTACCGCCTCGAACGCGCGATGCTGGCGGGCGATTTGGTGCCGGCCGATTTGCCGGGCGCCTGGGCCGACGGGCTGCGCGGATTGCTTGGCGTCGCACCCGCCAACGACCGCGAGGGCTGCCTGCAGGACATCCATTGGTATGACGGCATCTGGGGCTATTTCCCGACCTATACGCTCGGCGCGCTGATCGCGGCCCAGCTGTTCGAGGCGGCGCGTCGGGCGGTCCCCGGTCTGGTCGAAGCGATCGCTGCCGGCAATTTCGCGCCGCTTCTCGGCTGGCTGCGCACCAACGTGCACCAAAGAGGCTCGCTGCTCTCGACCGCCGAACTGGTCGAAGCCGCCACCGGGCAACCGCTCGGCGCTGCGAGTTTCGAGCGGCATCTGCGCGCCCGTTATCTCGATTAGGACGGATCACTCCGTTGGCAAGCCTCTGCCGGTTCGCCCTTCCCATTCCCTCCCCCGCCTGCGCGGGAGGGTCCGGGTCACTCCCCATTCCCTCCCCCGCCTGCGGGGGAGGGTCAGGGTGGGGGCCGGCTCGCGCAACGGTGACAAAGTCGGCGTCGCGGCGTTAATTCAGAATCCAGCGGGCTTCCGCAATAAGTCAGGGGGGCGAGTTGTTCGATCAACCGGCGCAATTGTCCGCCGAGAGCGCGGACCGGGCTGGCGCACTCGACCGGTTCGAGCGGGTGCGGCGCGAGAGCGAGGCGCTCGCCGCCAATTTGACGCCCGAAGACCAGTCGATCCAATCGATGCCCGATGTCAGCCCGACAAAGTGGCATCTGGCGCACACGAGCTGGTTTTTCGAGACCTTCATCCTCGGCCCGCTCGACCCGCACTACCGCGTGTTCGACCCGGCCTTCGCCTATCTGTTCAACTCCTATTACGAAGCAGCCGGCCCGCGCCATCCGCGGCCCGAACGCGGTCTCTTGTCGCGCCCGACGGTCGATATCGTCGGTGCCTATCGCGACCATATCGGCGCCGCGATGGCCCGCTTTGCCGAAACCGCCGATGCCGCGGCATGGCATGCCGCCGCCCCGCTGATCGAGCTCGGCCTGCATCACGAAGAGCAGCATCAGGAATTGATCCTGATGGACATCAAGCACGTCTTTTCGATCAACCCGCTGCAGCCGGCCTATCAGGCGCCGCAGCCGACAATCGCCGCCCCGCCGCGGCCGTTGCAATGGGTGGACTTTGCGGGCGGCCTCGTCGAGATCGGGCATCACGGCAGCGGCTTTGCCTTTGACAACGAGACGCCCTGCCACAAGGTATGGCTCGAACCGTTCCGCCTTGCCACTCGGCCCGCGACCTGCGGCGAATTCCTCGAATTCATCGACGATGGCGGCTATCGGCGCCCCGAATTCTGGCTGTCGGACGGCTGGTCGACGGTGCGCGCCGAAGGCTGGGAAGCGCCGCTCTATTGGCGCCGCGAGGAGAAAGATTGGTCGGTCTTTACGCTCGCCGGCCGTCGCGCGGTAATTCCGGCCGAGCCGGTCTGCCATCTCAGCTATTACGAAGCCGACGCGTTTGCCCGCTGGGCCGGCAAGCGGCTGCCGACCGAGGCCGAGTGGGAATCGGCGGCGCACGACCTCCCGCTCGCCGGCAATTTCGCCGATCGCGGCCGGTTTCACCCGGCTGCCGACCCCGATCCCGAGCCGTCGGGGCTGGGCCAGATGTTCGGCGATGTCTGGGAATGGACCGCGAGCCCCTATGTCGCCTATCCCCGGTTTCGGCCGGTCGCGGGTGCGATCGGCGAGTACAACGGCAAGTTCATGTCGGGCCAGATGGTGCTGCGCGGCGGTGCGGCGGTCACGCCGGCCGGTCATATTCGCGCCAGCTACCGCAACTTTTTCCCGCCTTGGGCGCGCTGGGCGTTCGCCGGGCTGCGGCTTGCGGAGGACGTCTGATGCTGAGCGAAGCGCGCTTTGCCTTTCACGATCTGGCGCCGGGCGAAGAGAGCTTTCGCGACGCCGTGCTGAACGGCCTCGGCCGCGAGCGCAAATCGATCCCGTGCAAATTTTTTTACGACACGCGCGGCTCGGCGCTGTTCGAGGCGATCTGCCGCCTCCCCGAATATTACCCGACCCGCACCGAGATCGCGATCCTCGAGGAGAACGCCGCCGAGATCGCGGCGCAAATGGGCCAGCACAGCCGGCTGATCGAATTGGGCAGCGGCGCCAGCCGCAAGGTGCGCATCCTGCTGAACGCGCTCGACCGGCCCGCGGCTTATGTCGCGGTCGACATCTCGGGCGACCATCTGCGCGAAGCCGCGCTCAACCTCGCCGAGGATTTCCCCGAATTGCCGGTGATCGCGGTCTGCGCCGACTATACGCGGCCTTTTGCGATGCCGCCCTTGCCGGGCCCGCCCGGAAAAAGGGTCGGGTTTTTTCCCGGCTCGACCATCGGCAATTTCGACCCCGAGGCGGCTACCCGCTTTCTCGGCAATTGCGCCCGGTTTCTCGGTTCCGGCGGCGAGATGCTGATCGGGGTCGATCTGAAAAAAGACCCGGTGATTCTCGACGCCGCCTACAACGACCGCGCCGGCATCACCGCCGCCTTCAACTTGAACCTCCTGGAACGGATCAACCGCGAGCTCGATGGCGATCTCGACCTCGACCGTTTCGAGCATTTCGGCTTTTACAACGAATCGCGAGGCCGGATCGAAATCTACATTCGCAGCCTTGCCGACCAGCAGGCCGCCATCGCCGGACGGCCTATCGATTTCGCCGCCGGTGAGCTGATCCATACCGAGTATTCATACAAGTATACGATCGGCGAATTTCGTGCGCTCGCGGCGCAGGCCGGGTTCCGCCCGGTCGATACCTGGACCGATCCGGCGGCGCTCTTCAGCGTGCATTATTTCCGGCTGCGCTGACCCGAAGCGGTCCGAGAGCCCCGGCTTGCCTGCCGCTTTCGGGAAGCACCGGTCAAGGTGCCGGATACATGCGCGCTTTGATCGCGGCCAGCTGGGCGAGCACCACGGGATCGACGATCCGGGTAAACCGCGGCACCTTTTTCCCCTGCCATTCCGCCGGCTCGAAGAACATGTGGAGCGGGCGCAGGTCGAACAGGCCGCCGTTCCGGTAGGCATAGGCCGCCTCGTATAGCGGCCGGTAAACCTGCATAAAGGCGTCCTCGGCCCGGCAATCGTCCTCGGTGTGGTGGCCGACGCCATAGATGTAATAGGCGTAATTGTTGACCGGCCCCGTCGGGTCGTGCTTGAAGTGGTAGTAATAGCCGGGCTCGGGCAAATTTTTGGGTGGCGGGATGTCGTAAGCCATAGATCAGGCAAAGGATTCGGTCAGCGCCGAATAGACGAGGGTGCGCAGATCGCGACGCAGGGTGAGCCGCGCCGGGCTGCCGATCACCTGGGTCATGAACACGACCGAGAGGTCCTCCGTGGGATCGATCCAGAACGCGGTCGCCGCCGCCCCGCCCCAGAAATATTCGCCGAGCGAGCCCGGCAGCCGCGTCTTGGCGACATCGACATTGACCCCGCAGCCGAGCGAAAACCCGACCCCGGCATAGCCCGACTCGCTGAACATGCCGGGGAGCGCCATATCGGCGATCTCGCGGCCCTCCGGCAGATAGTTGAGGCTGAACAATGCCACCGTCTTCGGGCTCAGGATCCGCACGCCGTCGAGGGTTCCGCCGCCCAGCATCATCCGGCAAAAGCGCAAATAATCGTGCGCGGTCGAAACGAGGCCGCCGCCGCCCGATTCGAGCTTTGGCGGCGTGGCGTAGGTGCTTTCGCGCGCATCGTCCTGGAGCTTGAGCCCCGGCCCGCCGCTCTCGGGCTGATAGCAGGCGCTGAACCGTTCGGTCTTGTCCGGCGGCACCCAGAACGCGGTGTCGTTCATGCCGAGCGGCTCGAAGAGGCGGGTGCGCAGAAACTCGCCAAAGCTGACCCCGGAGAGCTTCTCGACGAGATAGCCCAGCACGTCGATCGCCACCGAATAGTTCCACGCGGTTCCCGGCGAGAAATCGAGCGGGATGCGCGCCAGCTGATCGACCATCTCGGAGAGCCCGCCCGGCGTCTGGCGGTCGGTCACCTTGGCGCGGCGATAGGCGGCATCGACCGCGCTGCGCATCATAAAGCCGTAGGTGAGGCCGGAGGTGTGGGTTGCGAGGTCGATGATTTTCATCGGCCTCAACGTGGGTGTGGTCAGAAAGCTGGGCGGGCCGTCGGGCAACAGCGTCGGCATGCCGCTCGCATAGACTGCGAGGTCCTTCCACGCCGGGATGTGGCTGTGGACCGCGTCGTCGAGGCCGACCAGCCCTTCCTCGGCCAGCATCATCAACGCCACGGCGGTGATCGGCTTCGACATCGAATAGATGCGGAAGATCGCGTCCTCGCGCATCTTTTTGCCGCGCTCGC
>DASXAM010000158.1:0-4376 GCA_036404275.1 Allostellaceae bacterium | reverse complement strand
GCAGCCCGGTGTGATCCGCCTCGTCGTCAATCTCAAGACCGCAAAGGCGCTCGGCCTCGCGATCCCGCCCTCGATCCTCGCCCGCGCCGACGAGGTCATCGAATGAGGCGCCTCGGCGGTCGCCGTGGCGTCGCGCATGCGCCGGAGGAGCTGGCCGCCGGCCAATCTTGATAAGAACGGACCACGAATTATCTCTTCTCGCTCGAAAAGCCCATAGGATGCGGCAGATCATGATCGTTCCGTTTTTCTGGTCCCTGATATTGCCTGCTCTTTTGAGGTGGAATCGCGGAATATCAATTGGTTGATCCTGATCTCTTGTCCCCTCGCGCGAGCGCGCGCGCAGGAGGCCTCCCGACGCTCACCGAGGCGACGCCGGAGTCACGGCTGGATCCCCACCTCCCGATCGCTCGACAACGCGGAGCTCGCTGATGAAGCGGCGCGAATTCATGGTGCTGACGGCGAGCGTTGCGGCCGTGCTTGGTTTGGCGGCGCCGTTCGCATCGGCGGCGAAGGTGCCGACGGTCGGTGTGCTGGTCATCGGCAAGCCCGACCCGTCGGCAACCCTGCGGACGTTTCGCGAGGAGTTGCGCAAGCTCGGCTATGTCGAAGGGCAAAATATCCTTATGGAGGTACGGTCGGCGGAGGGGAAGCTGGACCGATTGCCCGGGCTCGCCGCACAGCTCGTGCATGACCGGGTCGATGTCATCGCCGCGCTGTTCACACCGGCTGTGCTGGCCGCAAAGCATGCCACCAGCGAGATCCCGATCGTCATGATCGCCGCCGGCGATCCGGTTGGCATGGGGATTGTCGCCAGCTTCGCCCGGCCCGGCGGCAACATCACCGGGATGGCCAGTCAAACCACCCAGCTTGCCGCCAAGCAGGTCGAATTGCTCAAGGATGCATTGCCGGGTCTGCGCCGGATCGCCGCCCTCACCAATTCGGTCGATCCCTTTTCCAAGCCTTTCTTGCAGCAAATCGAGCGGGCCGGCAAAACCGAGAACATCGAGATCGTGCCGGTGCAAGTCATCGCCGGGCCGACGCTCGACGCGGCGTTTCCGACGATGGCGAGCAAAAAGGTCAGGGCGGTGATCGTGCAGCCGAGCCTGCCGCTCGCCCACGTCGCCCAACTCGCGTTGCGTTATCGGATCCCGGCCGTCTCGCCCAATGGGCACTTTGCCGACGACGGCGGGCTGATGTCTTATGCCAACGCCCCTGAGGAGGCGCCCCGCCTGGCGGCGAGCTTTATCGACAAGATCCTCAAAGGTGCAAAGCCCGCTGATCTTCCTGTCGAGCAGCCGCTGCGGCTCCAGCTGGTTATCAACCTGAAGACCGCCAAGGCGCTCGGCCTCAACCTGCCCGCCGATTTTGTCCTGCGCGCCGACGAGGTCATCGAATGAGGCGGCGCGAGCTTTTGGCGCTGACCGCCGCGGCGATTGTTCCGTTCCCGCTCGCCGGCGCTGTGCAGGCGCAGACGCGGCCGTTGATCGGCACGCTGACGCTCGGCTCGCGCGCCGCGGTCGGGTGGATGTTCGAAACGCTCCGCCGGGCGCTCGCCGATCTCGGCTATGGCGGCAACATCGTCATCGAAAGCCGCTGGGCCGACGGGCACGCCGACCGCCTGCCCGCCCTCGCCGCCGAGTTGGTGCGGCTCGCTCCGGCGGTCATCGTCGCCGGCCAGCCGCTCTCCGCGCGCGCCTTGGAGGCGGCGACCACAACCATGCCGATCGTGGTCGCCGTTTCCGACAATCCGGTCGCTCAGGGTCTGGTCAAGAGCCTGGCGCATCCCGGAGGCAACGTGACCGGTCTGTCACTGGCCCAGGAGGCGACGGTCGGGCGCGAGCTGCAGCTGCTCGAGACGATGGCGCCCCGCATCCGGCGGGTTGCCGTCCTGGTCAATGCCGGAAATCCGACGCACGCCACGGTGTTGCCGGCGCTGCGGCAGGTCGCAGGCGGCTTGCATATCGAGCCTGTGCCGGTCGAGACGCGCTCGCTCACCGACCTCGAGCCCGCCTTTGCGACGATGCGCAGCCGTAATGTCGATGCGCTCGTGGTATTGGGCGACGGGCTGTTCACGACCGGGCGAAAGCAGATCATCGCGCTCGCCGCCGGCCACCGCCTGCCGGCCATCTATCACGACCATTTCTTTGTCGAGGAAGGCGGACTGATGAGCTATGGCGGCGACATCGGCGAGAATTACCGGCGCGTCGCGGTCTTCATCGACAAGATCTTGAAGGGTGCGGCGCCGGCTGATCTGCCGGTCGAGCAGCCGATGAGATTTTACCTGTACATAAACCGGGAGACGGCGCAGGCGCTCGGTCTGACGATCCCGCCTCTGCTGCTCGCGCAGGCCGACAAGGTCATCGAATGAGGCGGCGCGACTTGATCGCCGCGGCCGTGGGTGCGGCGGCTCTGCGGCCGATGTCAGCACCGGCGCAGCATCGGCAGGCGGTGGTCGGCATTCTCAGCGTATTCTCGGCCGGCCCTGCGGCATTGGCGCGATTGGCCGCCTTTCGCCGGGGACTGGCCGAGCGCGGCTATGTCGAGGGCCGGAACCTGACGATCGAGCCTCGTTGGGCCGAGCACCATTACGATCGCTTGCCCGGCTTTGCCGCCGATCTCGTCGGTCGCAAGGTCGATCTGATCGCGACCTCCGGCCCGCCCGCCGCGCGCGCGGCAAAACGGGCGACCGCGACGATCCCGATCGTCTTCAGCACCGGCACCGATCCGGTCAAGGACGGTTTTGTCGCCAGTCTCGCCCGGCCCGGCGGCAACATGACCGGCATCAGCCTGCTCCTCGGCGATCTGGAGCCGAAACGGATCGAGCTGCTCTCCGAGCTGGTTCCGAAGACGAAGGCGATCGCGCTGCTGACCAATCCGACCAATCGAGATGTGGAGCGCGTCGTCAACAACGCGCAGCACGCTGCGCAGGCAAGGGGCTTTCGGTTCGAAGTCTTGCAAGCGAGCCGCCCGAGCGAGATCGATGCCGCCTTTACTGCCATGTCGCAACGGCAGGTCGATGCGCTCCTCGTCGGCATCGACACGTTCTTCATCAATCGACGCGAGCAGATCGTGGCGCTGGCGGCGCGCAATGCGGTCCCGGCGATCTATGCGTTCCGCGAATTCATCGCAGCCGGCGGCCTGATCAGCTATGGCATCGACATCATCGCGGTCTATCGCCAGCTCGGGAACTATGCCGGAAGAATTCTCAAGGGCGAGACGCCGGCCGACCTGCCGGTGCAGCAGCCCACCAAGTTCGAGCTGCTGATCAACCTGAAAACCGCCAAGGCGCTTGGCCTGACCGTGCCGCCGACCCTCCTGGCGCAGGCCGACGAGGTGATCGAATAAGGCGCGCGGCCGTCGGCCCAGCGGGTTGCTGTTGATGTTGGTCGGCGGTCAAGGCATCATTGACATAAGTCAGTATCGATGACCCGTCTTGGCGGAGCGGGCTGCGGGGTTGGGATGGGCAAGCCGACCGGCTTTTTGGAGATCGAGCGTCGCGATCGTCCGTACGACAAGCCCGACATCCGCCGGCGCAGCTGGCACGAGTTCGTCAAGCCGCTGCCCGAGCCCGAGACCCGCGACCAGGCCGCGCGCTGCATGGATTGCGGCATCCCGTTCTGCCACAACGGGTGCCCGGTCAACAATCTGATCCCGGACTGGAACAACCTCGTCTATCGCGACCAGTGGCGGATGGCGTTGAAAACGCTGCATTCGACCAACAATTTTCCGGAAATTACCGGCCGCATCTGCCCCGCTCCGTGCGAAGCGGCGTGCACGCTCAACATCGACGACAACCCGGTCACGATCAAAACCATCGAATGCGCGATCGTCGATCGCGGCTGGGAGGAGGGGTGGATCGTCCCGGCGCCATCCTCGCGGCAAACCGGCAAAAAGGTGGCGGTGGTCGGCTCGGGACCGGCCGGGCTCGCCTGCGCCCAGCAATTGGCGCGCGCCGGCCACGCCGTCACCGTGTTCGAGAAGAGCGATCGCATCGGCGGGCTGCTGCGCTATGGTATTCCCGACTTCAAGATGGAAAAGCATCTGATCGACCGGCGCATCGATCAGATGAAAGCTGAGGGCGTCATGTTTCGCGCGGGCATCGAGATCGGCGTCGACATTCCGTTCGATACGTTGACCGACGGCTTTGATGCGGTTGCGATGACCGGCGGCGCCGAATTGCCGCGTGATCTCGACGTGCCAGGCCGCGGCCTCGCCGGCATCCATTTCGCGATGGACTTTTTGCCTCAGCAAAACAAGCGAAACGCCGGCGATGACGAGGCGCGCGCCGCCCCGGGCGGCACGATCACCGCCGCCGGCAAGCATGTCATCGTCATCGGCGGCGGCGACACCGGCTCGGACTGCATCGGCACCTCGGT
>DASXAM010000157.1:0-5957 GCA_036404275.1 Allostellaceae bacterium | reverse complement strand
GCCGCTCGACCCGGAATGCGGCTGTCCGGCCTGCACGGGATACAGCCGGGCCTATCTGCACCATCTCTGCCGGTGCGGCGAGATCCTCGCGGCCATGCTGCTGACCGCGCACAATCTGCGCTACTATGCCGATCTGATGGCCGCGATGCGGAATGCGATCGAAACCGGCAGGCTCGCCGATTTCGCTGCCGAGTTTGCCGAAACCCAGGCCGGATCGAAGGAAGCGGCACTGTGAAGACCGAGACCACGCTGACCCAGCTCGGCCGGCCGACGCCGCTCCCCGGATCGCCGAGCGAAGCGCTGCTCGAAACCGCGCCGAACCCGCATCCGGGCCTCCTCTACCTAGTCCGCTTTACCTGCCCCGAATTCACCTCGCTCTGCCCGGTCACCGGCCAGCCCGACTTTGCGCATCTGGTCATCGATTACGCGCCGGCGGCAACGATCCTCGAGAGCAAGTCGTTGAAGCTCTACCTTGGCGCCTTTCGCGACCAAGCGGCATTTCACGAGGATTGCACACTCGGCATTGCCCGCCGCCTCGTCGCGGCGCTCGCACCGCGCTGGCTCCGGATCGGCGGCTATTGGTATCCACGCGGCGGCATCCCGATCGATGTGTTCTACCAGACCGGCGCCCCGCCCGACGGGCTCTGGCTCCCCGACCCCGGCGTCGCTCCCTACCGCGGCCGCGGCTAAGGATGGCCGATCTGATCCGCGAGAGGATTCGCGACCGGGCGCTGGCCGGGGGGTTTGATGCGGTCGGCTTTGCCACGGCGCGGCTTAGCGCTGAGGCGCGGGCTGGGCTCGCCGAGTTCATCGCCCGCGGCTATCACGGCGACATGGACTGGATGGCCGATACACGTGATCGGCGCGGCGACCCGCGGGCCCTATGGGACGAGGCGCGGACCGTCGTCGTGCTCGCCGTCAATTACGCCCCGGAAGATGGGCCGCCGCTTCCTGCGGATTGCGGCACTGTCTCGGTCTACGCCCGCGGCCGCGATTATCACGATGTGCTGAAGCGTCGGCTGAAGGCGCTCGCCCGCTGGATCGACGGGCAATGGCCCGGCGCGCTGAAGCTCTTTGTCGATACGGCACCCGTCATGGAAAAGCCGTTGGCGCAAGCCGCCGGGCTCGGCTGGCAAGGCAAGCACACCAATCTCGTCTCGCAAGAATTCGGCTCGTGGCTGTTTCTCGGCGAGATTTATTTGAGCCTCGAGCTCGAGCCCGATCCCGCCGGAGGCGACCATTGCGGCTCGTGCCGGCGCTGCCTCGATGCCTGTCCGACCGCAGCCTTTCCGGCGCCTCATCAGCTCGATGCGCGGCGCTGCATCTCGTATTTGACGATCGAGCACAAGGGCATGATCCCGACGGAACTGCGCCCGCTGATCGGCAACCGCATCTATGGCTGCGACGATTGCCTTGCGGTCTGTCCGTGGAACAAGTTTGCGCGCGCCGCGCACGAGCCCGACTTTTTGCCGCGCGCCGAATTGACCGCTCCGCGCCTCGCCGAGCTCGCCGGTCTCGACGATGCCGCCTTCCGCCGGCTCTTTGCCGGCTCGCCGATCAAACGAACCGGCCGCGACCGCTTTCTGCGCAATGTCCTGATCGCGATCGGCAATGGCGATCCGACGGACCAGCGGCTCGTCGCCGCTGCGCGAGGCGGCCTCGAAGACCCGGCGCCGCTGGTCCGCGCCGCCGCGGTCTGGGCGATGTCGCGGCTGGCGCCGTTGCGCGAAGCCGAGCATGCCCGCCGTCTCGCCGCCGAGACCGAGCCGATGGTTCGCGAGGAGTGGGAGCGATGCGCCGAGGTTAGCCGGGCTTGACCCAGGGGGCCGGCGCCCCGCTGTCATATGCGGCGGGATTCGACGATTTGGCCGGGCCGGCCGCGCCGTTTCTGGTCGGCTTGAGCTTGGCGCCGTCGATTTCGACATTGATTTCGAGGAGCGAGGTGTCGCCCTCGCGGCCGAGATTGACGCGCAGCATGTCGCCGCGGATCTCGACATACCGGCCGACGACGTCGAGCAATTCCTTTTGCAGGATCGGCAGAAAATCTGGCGCATCGCGGCTTGCCCGCTCGTGCGCCAGCACGATCTTCAGCCGGTCCTTGGCGACCGCGGCGCTGTTGCGGCGCTCGGGGAAGAGGATGTTGAGGAGGCGCATCATGCACGATTGAACAGGCCGCGGAAAAAGCTGCGGCGCTCCGGCTTCAAAAACCGCATTTCGCGTTCTTCGCCGAGAAACCGGGCCACCGCGTCGAGATAGGCGCTGCCGGCCGGACTTTCGGCATCGAATACGATCGGGGTCCCGGTGTTGGAGGCGCGCAGCACCGATTCCGATTCCGGGATGACGCCCAAGAGCGGGATCGACAGGATCTCGTTTACGTCCTCGACGGTCAGCATCTCGCCCTTGGTCACGCGCTGCGGCGAATAGCGCGTCAGCAGGAGATGGATCGCCACCGGCTCCAAATTGTGCTCGGCGCGGCGCGATTTCGAGGCGAGGATGCCGATGATCCGGTCGCTGTCGCGCACCGAGGACACCTCGGGGTTGGTGACGATAACGGCTGCGTCGGCGAAATAGAGTGCGGTGATCGCGCCGTGCTCGATCCCGGCGGGGCTGTCACAGACGATGTAGTCGAAGCTCTCCTTCAATTCGTCGAGCACGCGTTCGACGCCATCGCGCTTTAGCGCGTCCTTGTCGCGGGTCTGCGAGGTTGGGAAAATATAGAGATTGTCGCTGCGCTTGTCTTTGATCAGCGCCTGGTTGAGCTTGGCGTCGCCGTTGATGACGTTGATGAAGTCGAAG
This sequence comes from Allostellaceae bacterium, assembly GCA_036404275.1. Classification (GTDB taxonomy): domain Bacteria; phylum Pseudomonadota; class Alphaproteobacteria; order ATCC43930; family CGMCC-115725; genus AP-15. The sequence continues at coordinate 3,161 of DASXAM010000157.1, read as the reverse complement.
ACGACGCGGCGCTCGCAGCCCATGATCAGATCGAGGTTGCGCAAGCCCACATCGAAATCGACGACGACGGTGCGGTGGCCGCGCAATGCGAGCCCGGCGGCAAAGGCGGCAGCACTGGTGGTCTTGCCCACGCCCCCCTTGCCCGAAGTCAGGACGATTACCTTGGCTCCCAAAAGGACCCTCCCTTCCCCCGGCGAGTCCGCCGGCGCCATCATGAGCGTCAATTGCGGGTAATCGTCAACCGGTCATCGATGAGCGCGATCTGCACCGCGCCACCCCGCTGTTCGGGCGGTAATTGGTCGGCGACGAGATAGCGCCCGGCGATGCTAATGAGCTCTGCATCGAGCCTGCTGCAAAAGATTCGCGCTTCGGCGTCGCCTCTCGCACCGGCCAAAGCTCTCCCGCGCAGCACCCCATAAACATGGATATTGCCGTCGGCCATAATCTCGGCCCCGGCGCTGACCGGCGCAGTGACGACAAGATCGCCGCCCTGCGCATAGATCTGGGTCCCCGAACGCACCGGCTGAGTGACGAGCCGGGTCTTGCCGGCAGCGGCGCGTGCGACCGGTACCACATCGGGTACTGGCTCCGACGGCGGTGGCCGCCGCGGCTGCGTCGAATTCGGGGCAAAGCTGGCGAGCCCGGCGGCGGCGGCGGCCTCGACTTGCGCCGGCAGCGCATTCTGCACACCGACCAACGTCAAGGTGTGCTGGCGCAGAATGTCGCGCGCTTCGACAAACTCGTCGGCTGCGGTAAACCCGGTCATGTCGCGCAGATCGAGAACGACCGGCGCATTCAGAAAAAACCGTGGGCTGCGGCCGATCTGCTCGGCGAGATCGCGCGCAAACGCCGAGTCGCGGAGCAGGCCGGCGCGCACCACCATCAGCGTGAACACGGCACCTTGCACGAGATTCCCCGCCATCCGAGACCCGTCTCCGCGGCGCCGCAGACCAATCCAACGGGTTAGCCTCAAACCGCGCGCCCCGCAACGGGTTTCGCCCTGCGCCGGCGAACCGCTCGCTCGGCCGCCAGTCACCATCCGGAAAACCCCAGGGGGGTGGTTTGTCTTTGCCGGGAAATGGCCATATTTGATGGCGAAGCAGCGGCTCGCGGCCGATGGCCGTGCGGAAGGACCAGCGGGGGATGGACCAAAGTGGCCAACACGATCGCTCTTGTCGATGACGACCGCAATATCCTGACCTCGGTGTCGATGGCGCTTGAAGCCGAGGGCTTTTCCGTGCGCTGCTACAGCGACGGTGCGGAGGCCTTAAAGGGAATGGGCGCGCAGCCGGTCGATCTCGCGGTGCTCGACATCAAGATGCCGCGCATGGACGGCATGGCGCTGCTGGAGCAATTGCGCCGGCAGAGCAACATCCCGGTCATCTTTTTGACCTCGAAAGATGACGAGGTCGACGAATTGCTCGGTCTGCGCATGGGGGCCGACGACTACATTAAAAAGCCGTTTTCGCAGCGGTTGCTGATCGAGCGCATCCGGGCTTTGATCCGACGCGGGGAGGTGGCGCGCGAGCGCGATGGCCCACAGGGCGAGCCGGTGGTCGTGCGCGGCCCGCTAACCCTCGACCCTGCGCGGCATATGTGCACCTGGGGCGGCGCCCCGGTCGAATTGACAGTTACCGAGTTCCTCATTCTGAAGTCGCTCGCGCACCGTCCGGGCCACGTCAAAAATCGCGACCAGTTGATGGACTCGGCTTATGGCGAGCACATCTACGTGGACGACCGGACCATCGACAGTCATATCAAGCGGCTGCGCAAGAAGTTCAAAGCGGTCGATCCGGATTTCGCCCAGATCGAAACCCTTTATGGCGTCGGCTATCGATACCGCGAACGCTGAATCGTCCGCCGCCGACGAAGCCGGCACCGGTCTTCCGCGGGCGGAAGGGCTCCCCCACGCCGCCGAGCTGCCGGCCGCGGCCCAGCTCCGCCCGCGCAGTTGGCGTTGGCCGCTTTCGCCGCTGACCTGGCGCATTCTCGCGGTCAATGTGATGGCCCTGGCGCTGCTCGGCGGCGGCTTTCTCTATCTCGGCAAATACCAGGCCAGCTTGATCGATCAGAAGATCGAATCGCTGAAGACGCAAGGCGAAATATTCGCCGCGGCCTTGGGCGAGGGTGCGGTGCTTGACACCGCCGACGGCGGTGAAGTGCTGCTGCCCGATCTCGCCCGCCAGATGATGCGACGCCTGGTCGAGCCGACCCGAACCCGGGCGCGGTTATTCGGCGTCAAGGGCCACATCATCGCCGACAGCCGCGTGCTGCGCGGCCCAGGCGACTCGGTCCAGGTGCTCGAATTGCCCGAGGTCGAGCCGCGCGAGCCGATCGCCCGCTGGTTTGGGCAAGCCTACGACTGGGTCTTCGGTCGGCTGCCGCACCACCGGAACTATCCGCCTTACCATGAGAACGCGAGACAGAAAGCGGCCGATTACGACGAAGTCGAAGATGCGCTGGGCGGCGAGACCGGTGCCGCGGTGCGCCGCGACCCTTCCTCGGGCGGGCTCATCTTCAGCGTCGCCGTCCCGGTGCAGCGCTACAAGGAGGTGCTGGGCGCGGTCATGCTGTCTACCGGCAGCGGCGAAATCGAGGACGATTTGCGCAATGTGCGGCTCGAACTGTTGCGGATTTTCGGCGTCGCCTTGCTCGTCACGGTGCTGCTGTCGCTCTATCTCGCCGGCACGATCGCCCGCCCGATCCGACGCCTGGCCGCCGCCGCCGAGCGCGCCCGCGGCCGCGGTGCCCGCGTCGAGATCCCGGATTTTACCAGGCGCGGCGACGAGATCGGCGACCTCTCGGGGTCGCTGCGCGAGATGACCGATGCGCTGTGGCAGCGGATGAGCGCGATCGAACGTTTTGCCGCCGATGTCGCGCACGAGATCAAAAACCCGCTCTCCTCGTTGCGCAGTGCCGTCGAAACTGCCGCCCGGATCGAGGATCCGCTTAAGCGGCAGCGCCTGATGGCAATCGTTCTCGACGATGTCGAACGGCTCGACCGGCTGATCACCGACATCTCCGACGCCTCGCGCCTCGATGCCGAATTGAGCCGTGTTGAGCTGGAGCCGATCGATATTGCCGCGATGCTCGAGGCGCTCGTCGAGATCCATCAGGCGAGCCAAGCGGAGGGGTCGCCGCAGCTCGTCATCGACCTACCG
>DASXAM010000156.1:0-8570 GCA_036404275.1 Allostellaceae bacterium | reverse complement strand
TTGTCGATGACGGCAAAGGGCAAAGGCAGTCCGCTGGCGACGAGCCGGATCAGCGCCCGCAGATTGCCTTTCACCCCCGGCCCATAGACGAGGGGAGGGCGCAGAATGACCAGCTCGAGCCCGCTTTCCCGCGCCGCCGCGGTGAGCGCCCGCTCGGTCGCAAGCTTTGCCCGGCCATAGGCGTCGTGCGGCCGCGCAGGATCGCCGGGACGAAAAGGGACGCCAGGGGCCGTCGCTTCGCCCATCGCCCGAATTGAGCTCATATAGACGAAGCGGCGCACCCCGCATGCCGCCGCAGCGCGGGCCAATGCGGCGCCGGCCGCCGCCTCGTCGGCGAGATCGCGCTCGGCCGCGCGGCGATGCGCCCGATTCGCGAGATGAACGATGGTGTCGATGCCGGAGAGATATTCGGACCAATCGGTTTGCGGCCCGATATCGCCGATCGGCCGCATCGCGACATCGGCGATCGGCTCGGCCGGCCGCCGTGTGATGCCGTGAACCCTATGGCCGCTGCCGATGAGTGTGCGGCACACTGCCCGGCCGATAAAGCCGGCGGCGCCGGTTACCAGGATCCGCGCCAGCGCGCCCTCCGATTGCACAGGCTATCCGCCGGCGAATGGATTAGAGAGAACCCGATTTGCCGGCAAGGCGTCGCCTTCGGATCATAGCTGCGGTCAGTCGATTTGCCTGCCCCTCGACCCGCCGCATCGCGGCCAAAGCTGCTCTTTCTCGTCACCGAGGACTGGTATTTTTGCTCGCACCGGTTGCCGGTGGCGCGGGCGGCGCGCGACGATGGCTTCGAGGTCGTTGTCGCGACAAGGGTGCGCGCGCATGGCGCGGCGATCCGCAGCGAAGGCTTCGCGCTGCGGCCGCTCCTCTGGCGCCGGCGGGGTGACGGCGTTTTCGGCACGCTGCGGGCCATTGCCGCGATCGCCCGGCTCTATCACGCCGAGCGCCCCGACATCGTCCATCATGTTGCGTTGAAGCCGGTGCTGCTCGGCGGGCTGGCCCGTCGGCTTGCCTTCCCTACCGGCGTCCGTTCAGTGCAGCTCGCCTCGGTCATGGGTCTCGGCTCCGGCTTTTCCGAACGCCGGCTCGGCGCGCGGCTGCGCCGGCCGCTATTGCGACTGGCCTTGCGACTTGCGGTAGGCGGCGGTCACGTCATCGTCCAAAACCCGGAGGATCGCGCCGTTCTCGCAAGCCTCGGCATCGCGGCAAGCCGCATTGCCCTGATTCGCGGATCAGGTGTGGACATCGATCATTTCAAACCGCTGCCCGAGCCGCCGGCTCAGCCGGTCACTGTTGCATTTGTGTCGCGCATGTTGCGGGGCAAAGGCGTGGAGGAAGCCGTCGCGGCCGTCCGACTGCTGCGGGCGCGCGGGCTTGCGGTCGAATTGCTGCTCGCCGGGCCGACCGATCCCGATAACCCCGGCTCGCTGACGCCGGAGGAGCTGCGCTCGCTCGCCGCCGGATCGGGGATCGCTTGGCTCGGGCCGGTCGCGGATGTCCGGGAGGTATGGCGCCGTGCGGCAATCGCGGTGCTGCCTTCGACCTATGGCGAGGGCGTTCCCAAAACGTTGCTCGAGGCAGCCGCCTGCGCCCGGCCGATCGTCGCCACCAATGTGGCCGGTTGCCGCGAGGTGGCTCGGGCGGACGAGACCGGGTTGCTCGTCCCGCCGCACGACGTGCCGGCCCTCGCCGAGGCGATCGCCACGCTCGCCGGCGATCCCGTCCGGCGGCATGCGCTCGGCACTGCCGCCCGCGCGCTGGTCGAGCGTGAGTTTGGTGAGGGTATCGTGGCACGGCAGACCCTGGCGCTGTATCGCCAGCTGATCTATTAAGCGGCTTAATAATGTTATTAGGGTCAGAATCACAGTTTTGTGTGCGAGATTTTCGTTGCCGGCGGATTGACGCGATGGTAGGGGAGCCTCGTGGAAAAGCTCAGAGCGGTAGAAGCGCTGTTGCGCGAGGCGGCCGAGACCAGGGCTCCCGCGGTGCTGGCATCGAGCCTCGGGGTCGAGGACATGCTGCTGCTCGACGTGATCGACGCCGCCCGTCTCGATATCGGCGTCTTCACCCTCGACACCGGGCGGCTGCACCAGGAGACCTACGATCTGCTGCAGGCGATCCGTCGCCGCTACCGCACCCCGGTTGCGGTCTACACCCCAGACGCCGCCGACCTCGAGCCCTATATCGCGGCGCACGGGCCCAACGCGTTTTATGACAGCCTCCAACTGCGCGTCGAATGCTGCCGGCTGCGCAAAAAGAGGCCGCTCGAACGTGCCCTTGCGGGCAGGGGTGCGTGGATCACCGGGCAGCGCCGCGACCAAGCGGTGACGCGCGCCGCGCTGTCGCTGCGCGAATGGGACGCGGAGAACGGGCTCTATAAATACAACCCGTTGGCCGACTGGTCGGAGGCCGAGGTGTGGGCCTACATCCGGGCGCACGACGTTCCGCACAACACGCTTCATACACGCGGTTATCGCAGCATCGGCTGCGCGCCTTGCACGCGCGCCGTATTGCCGGGCGAGGATGGGCGCGCCGGGCGCTGGTGGTGGGAAAACCCAGAAACCAAGGAGTGCGGCCTGCACCCGCGGCAGCAACAACATGGATGACATGACCTTTATCGTTGAGCGGCCGCTTGCAGTGGTCGCGCCGCAGCCATTGCCCCGCCATCTCGCCGATTTGGAAAGCGAGGCGATTTACATTCTACGCGAGACCGCGGCCGAGTTTGCCAACCCGGTGCTGCTGTTTTCCGGAGGCAAGGATTCGACCGTGCTGCTACGGCTCGCGGAAAAGGCATTCCGTCCGGCGCGCTTTCCGTTTCCGCTGCTCCATGTCGACACCGGCCAAAATTTCCCCGAGGTGATTGAGTTTCGCGACCGGGCCGCAGCGGCGCTCGGCGAGCGGCTGATCGTACGCCTCGTGCAGGAAACCATCGACAGCGGGCGTGTCCGGCTCGGCAACCCCGACCAGAGCCGCAACGCGGTGCAGAGTGTCACACTACTCGACGCGATCGCCGAGTTCGGCTTTGACGCCTGCATCGGCGGCGCCCGGCGCGACGAGGAAAAGGCCCGGGCCAAAGAGCGAATCTTTTCGTTCCGCGACCGCTTTGGCCAGTGGGACCCACGGCGGCAGCGGCCCGAATTGTGGAGCCTCTACAATATGCGCGTCGGGCCGGGCGAGCATATGCGCGTCTTCCCGCTGAGCAACTGGACCGAACTCGATATCTGGCAATATATCGCGGCCGAGCGCATCGAGCTCGCTCGGCTCTACTATGCCCATCCCCGCCGCGTCGCGGTTCGCGGCGACGCAATTCTCGGTGTGGCGGAGGCGGGGAGCCCGAACGGCCTCTCCGAGCTGCAGACCCGCACCGTGCGGTTTCGCACCGTCGGCGACATTTCCTGCACCTTGCCGGTCGAATCGGTCGCGCTGACGCCGGAAGAAGTGGTCCGCGAGACCGTGCAAGCCTCGCTCAGCGAGCGCGGCGCGACACGGCTCGACGACCGCACCTCGGAGGCGTCGATGGAAGAGCGCAAGCGCGCCGGATATTTCTGATCATGCAAACCAGGGGAGGAGAGGGCGATCGGGGCCTCTTGCGCTTTACCACCGCCGGCAGTGTGGATGACGGCAAGAGCACGCTGATCGGCCGGCTGCTCCACGACGCAAAAGCAGTCCCGCACGATCGGCTGGCCGCGCTGGAGCGAGCCGCCGAGCGCAAGGGCGAAACCGAGCTCGACCTGTCGCTGTTGACCGACGGACTCGTCGCCGAGCGTGAGCAAGGCATCACGATCGATGTCGCCCACATTTATTTCGCGACCGTGCGGCGTAAATTCATCATTGCCGACACACCGGGCCACGAGCAGTACACGCGCAACATGGTGACCGGCGCCAGCACCGCCGATGCCGCGGTCATCCTCGTCGATGTCTGCCGCGGCATGACCCTTCAGACGCATCGCCACCTTTATCTGAGCCATCTGCTCGGCATCCGGCATCTGATTCTCGCGGTGAATAAAATGGATCTCGTCGATTTTTCGGCCGGCGCCTTCACCGACCTTGCCGGTCGCGCCGCCGATCGGGCAGCGGCGATCGGTGTGCGCGACCTGCGCTGCGTGCCGATCTCGGCCAAGCTCGGCGACAATGTCGTGCGCCGCAGCGAGCGGATGGGGTGGTATCGCGACGAGCCGCTGCTCGACCTCTTGGAGCGATTGCCGACAGCGGCGATGCAGCATGATCTGCCGCTGCGTTTTCCGGTGCAGCTGGTGCGCCGCACTGCGACGGGTCGGCAATATCTCGGCCGGATCGCCTCGGGACGTTTGCGGATCGGCGATGAGATTGTGGTCTTGCCTTCGGGGATGGCAAGCCGCGTCCGCTCGATATCGACCTTTGACGGGCCGCTATCCGCCGCCGCGGCGGGCCAGTCGGTCGCGGTCGAGATCGAGGACGACCTCGATATATCGCGCGGCGACTTGATGGCCGCGCGGGCAGCACCGCCGGCGCTCGGCACCACACTCGACGCCACCCTATGCTGGTTCGCCGACGAGCCCTCCGTTCCCGACCGCCGCTACCTGGTCAAAAGCGGCACCCGCAGCGTCACCGGCCGAATCGACGAAGCCGGCGACCGGCTCGATCTCGCAACCCTCGGATACCGGTGCGTCTCGGGACCGCTTGAACGAAACGTTATCGCGCGAGCCCGGATCGCGCTCGCAGCGCCGCTCGCCGTCGATGATTACGGTGAAAATCGCGCGACCGGCAGCTTCATCCTGATCGACCCCGACGCCAATGCGACGGTCGCGGCCGGAATCATCGAAAACCGCGGAGCGGTATCCGCGGGCTGAGCGGGGCCGGATCCCCGCCGGGGAGCCCCTTCTTTTCTCAATATGGTCAAGAGCGATACCCGCTATGCTCGATGCGGTGCTGCAACGAGCACCGGTTGGCGCGTTAGCGACAAGGTATCCCGATGACCACCGTGCTGTTTACCCATTCGGCCTGCCTCGAGCACGATCCCGGCCGCCATCATCCAGAGTCGCCGGCGCGGTTGCGTGCGGTCCTCGCAGCGCTCGATGAGCCGAGATTCGCCGGATTGCGGTGGCGCGAGGCGCCGGAAGCCGATGTCGCGGATTTGCTGCGCGTCCACTCGCGGCGCCATGTCGAGACCGTGCTGCGCGCCGTGCCTCAATCGGGCCATGTCGCGATCGACGCCGACACTGTGCTGTCCCCGGCTTCGGGCATGGCGGCGCTGCGCGCGGCGGGTGCGGTCATCGCCGCGGTCGATGCAGTGGTCTCGGGCGAGACCCACAACGCGTTTTGCGCGGTGCGGCCGCCCGGCCACCATGCCGAGCCCGAGCGGGCGATGGGGTTTTGCCTCTTCAACAACGCCGCGATCGGCGCGTTGCACGCACGCGAGGTGCATGGGCTCGGTCATGTCGCGGTTATCGATTTCGATGTCCATCACGGCAACGGCACCCAGGCTGCCTTCGAAGCCGATGACAGCCTGTTCTACGCCTCGACCCACCAATCTCCGCTTTATCCCGGGACCGGGGCGGCGAGCGAAACAGGTGTCGGCAACATCGTCAACGCCCCGCTGCCGCCGATGGCCGGGTCAGGGCCGTTTCGCCGCGCGATGAGCGAGCGCATCCTGCCCGCGCTCGACGCGTTTCGGCCCGAGCTGGTGCTGATCTCGGCGGGGTTCGACGGCCATCGCCGCGATCCGCTGGCCCAGCTGATGCTCGACGACGAGGATTTCGCGTGGGTCACCCGAGAGCTGTGCGACATCGCTGAGCGCCATGCCGGGGGCCGCGTCGTTTCGACCCTCGAAGGCGGCTACGACCTCACGGCGCTGGCGGCCGCGACCGCCGCCCATGTCGGGGTGCTGATGGCAGCGTGAGCCGGGTTCTCGCAGCCTTTGTTGCAAATCCGCAACAATTTGAAGGCTCGATGTGCATTGCCGGCTAGAAAAGCGCGTCGTCCTCGCGTATTTGTTAGGAACAGGATGTCATGAGCGATCCGAGCCCGTCCGTCGACATCGCGGCCATGAGCTTCGAGGATGCGCTGGCCGAGCTCGAAGCGATTGTTCGTCGGCTCGAAGCCGGGCAGGTCAAGCTCGACGAAGCGATCCTTTCCTATGAGCGCGGGGCGCAGCTGAAGCAGCATTGCGAAAGAAAGCTCAACGAGGCGCAGCAGCGGGTCGATCGAATCGTCGTCGGTCCCGACGGCGCCATCAGGGCGGAGCCGGCAAAGATTGACTGAGCCGCCGTGGTCCGAAACCACCACCTTTCCCGAGGCCCTGGCCGATGCGGCGCGGCTGACCGACGCCGTGCTCGACCGGCTCTTGGTCGAGCCCGAGGATCTCGAAGCGCGGGTCTACCGCGCGATGCGTTATTCGGCGCTGGCGCCGGGCAAGCGGATGCGCCCGTTTCTGGTGCTGGCCGGCGCGCGGCTTTTCGGCGTGGCGAGCAATTGCGCATTGCAGGCGGCGGCGGCGGTCGAAATGGTGCACGCCTATTCGCTGGTGCATGACGATCTGCCGGCGATGGACGATAGCGATCTGCGTCGCGGCCGTCCGACTTGCCACAAGGAGTTCGACGAGGCGACCGCGGTGCTCGCCGGCGACGGGTTGCTGACCGCCGCTTTCGAGGTGCTGGCGCATCCTGACACTCATGCCGATCCGGCGGTGCGGTGCGAGCTGGTTGCAGCGCTCGCCGCGGCGGCAGGTGCTGCCGGCATGGTCGGCGGCCAGATGATCGATCTGATCGCCGAGGAGCAGACGCTCAACATCGGCGCCATCACCCGGCTGCAGCGGATGAAGACCGGTGCCTTGATCGCCTTCGCCTGCGAGGCCGGGGCGATTCTCGCCAAGGCGCCGTCCGAGCCGCGGCTGGCGTTGCGCGGCTATGCCCACGATCTCGGCCTCGCCTTTCAGATCGCCGACGACCTGCTCGATGTCGAGGGCTCGGCGGCCGAGACCGGAAAGCCGGTCGGCGCCGACCTTGCCGCCGGCAAAGCCACCTTTGTCTCGATCCTCGGCGTCGAGCGCGCGCGCGCCCAGGCCGCGCTGTTGGTGCGCCAGGCGGTTGCCCATCTTGATTTGTTCGAGCAAAGGGCGGAACTTTTGCGGGAGGCGGCGCGATTTGTAATCGCCCGCCGTAGCTGAGGAGCGCTGCATTGGATGCGACATCGCCTCGCCCGATCTCCAATCGGACGCCCTTGCTCGACCGGATCGACGTGCCGGCCGATCTGCGCCGGCTGCCCGAATCGGATCTGCGCCAGCTCGCCGACGAATTGCGCGCCGAGCTGATCGACGCGGTCTCGATCACCGGCGGCCATTTTGGCGCGGGGCTCGGCGTCGTCGAGCTGACCGTGGCGCTGCATTATGTGTTCGATACTCCGCACGATCGGCTGATCTGGGATGTCGGGCACCAAGCCTATCCGCACAAGATCCTGACCGGTCGGCGCGACCGCATCCGCACGATTCGTCAAGGCGGCGGGCTCTCGGGCTTTACCAAGCGCTCGGAAAGCGAATACGACCCGTTTGGCGCGGCACACAGCTCGACCTCGATCTCCTCGGCGCTCGGCATGGCGGTGGCCCGCGATTTCCGCGGCGAGCGGCGCAACATCATCGCCGTCATCGGCGATGGTGCCATGAGCGCCGGCATGGCCTACGAGGCGATGAACAATGCCGGGGCGATGGATTCGCGGCTGATCGTCGTCTTGAACGACAACGACATGTCGATCGCGCCGCCGGTGGGCGCGATGAGCGCCTATCTCTCGCGCCTGCTGTCGTCGAAATCCTACCATTCGCTGCGCCATATCGCCGGCGAGGTCATGCGCCGTTTTCCCAAGCCGCTCGGCGAGGCGGCGCGGCGCGCCGAGGAGCTGGCGCGCGGTTTTGTCACCGGCGGTACATTGTTCGAAGAGATGGGCTTTTTCTATGTCGGCCCGATCGACGGTCACAACCTCGACCACCTGCTGCCGGTTTTGAAAAACGTCCGCGACACCAAGGAGCGCGGCCCGATCCTGGTCCATGCCGTGACGCAAAAGGGCCATGGCTACCTCTCGGCCGAGCAGGCCGATGACAAATGGCACAGCGTGGCCAAGTTCGACGTAATCACCGGCGCGCAGGCGAAATCGGCCTCGAAGGCGCCGAGCTATACCTCGGTCTTTGCCAAAGCGCTGATCAAAGAGGCCGAGGCCGATGACCGGATCGTCGCGATCACTGCAGCGATGCCGTCGGGCACCGGTCTCAACGTCTTTGGCGACAAATTTCCAAAGCGCTGCTTTGACGTCGGTATTGCCGAGCAGCATGCGGTGACGTTCGCCGCCGGTCTTGCCGCGGAGGGGATGAAGCCGTTTGCGGCGATCTATTCGACCTTCCTGCAACGCGCCTACGACCAGATCGTCCATGACGTGGCGATCCAGAGCCTGCCGGTGCGCTTTGCGATCGACCGCGCCGGGCTCGTCGGCCAGGACGGCCAGACCCATGCCGGCTCGTTCGACGTCACCTATCTCGGCTGTCTGCCGGGCTTTGTGATCATGGCCGCGGCCGACGAGGCCGAATTGTTCCATATGGT
>DASXAM010000155.1:0-4866 GCA_036404275.1 Allostellaceae bacterium | reverse complement strand
GAGCCGGCGCCGGTCGTCTTGTTTTCGAGCTCGTAATTGTTCGCCTGCTGGAGCTGCTCCTTGGTCATGTCGAGGGTCAGGCGGTTGTTGTCGGTTTTGAGGTCGCTCATGCGCACGGCGACGTTCTTGCCGCCCATGCCGAGAAAGCTGCCGACATCGACGACCACCGCGGCGACCTTGCCGTCACGGTTGAGGACGAGGTCGCCGACCTTGCCGATGTCGCGGTTGTGCAAATCGTAAACCGTGCTGCCGAGCATCTTGCTGGCGCGGACCTGGTCGGGCTGGATCATCTCGCCAACCGGCGACGGCTCCGTCGCCGTCGTTTCATGCGAGGACTCGATCGCTCCCGATGTGCCGCGGTTGCCGGCGGTTTGGGCGTAAGTGAGCGGTGCAGTCGTCAACAACAGCGCGGCGACCGCGGCGGTAATAGTGGCCTTTGACAAGGGTTCGATCCTTTGCTGGTGACGGCGCCTCCGGCGGAAGCGCACATGCGTCACCAACAGCAACGAATCGGGCCGGGTTCCGGCCGGCGCTCAGTCGGCGCGGAGCGCGCGAAAGCGCAATCTCACGTAATCCGCGATCCACATGCCGGTCTCGTCCATCAGCATCGGCCGCAGCAGATCGGCGATCTCGCCGCGCGCCGGCAAACGGTCGAGCTCGGGTAGCGCGCCGAGGAAATCGTCGGCAAAGGCGTCGAGCCAGGCTTCGATCCCGCTTGGCAGCGGGGTCGGGCGCGGCACGATGCGGATCTCGGCGACGGTGAAGCCGGCGGCTTCGAGCTTGGCGCGATAGGCTGCGGCCGATGGGAACCACCACGGGCTCAGCCGCCGGAAGTCGAGCCCGCGCCGCGCCATGACCGCCGCGATCGCCACCATGATCGCCGCAGTGTTGTTGTGCCCGCCCATCTCGGCGACAAAGCGGCCGCCCGGTTTCAATGCCCGATAGACTCCGGCGAGCACCGCCTCGGGCGGGCGCATCCAATGAAGTGCGGCGTTCGAAAAGACCGCGTCGAACTCACCGTCGAAGGCAAGGCTCTGGCCGGGCATCACTCGCGCATCGAGGCCGCGCGCCTTGGCCGCCGCGACCATGTCGGCGGCGGCATCGACGGCGACGACGGCCGCTCCGGTGGCCGCGATCTTTTCGGTCAAGGCGCCGTCGCCGCAGCCGAGGTCGAGAATTCGCTCGCCGGGCTGCGGCGCCAGCAAGTCGAGCACCGCGCCGCCAAGCGCCGGCACGAAATGCGCAGTCTCGGCATAACGCTGCGCCGACCAATGCTGCCGTGACATCTGCGCCATTTTGAAACCTTGATCGATGTTGTTTAGGCCAGCAGCCCGAGCAAACGGCTGCGGCGCGGGCGAGCGGCCAGGACCGCATCGACGCCGAGGCTGCGACCATAGCTGTGCAGCGCAAACATCAGCTGCAACACCAGCAGAAAAAAATAGGTCCAGGGCCATTCGCCCCAGGCATTGTAGAGGCCGAGCCACAAATTCAGAATTTGCAACGCGCCGATGACGCCGAAGAGGCGTACAAAGACGCCAAGCATCAACGACACCCCGGTCAAGACTTCGAGGCTGTAGACCACCGGCGCAAACCAATAGAAATGGGGCAGCACGATGCGATTGACGAAATCGGCCTGGAGCGGGATCGCGGCGGATTTGCCCATGATCTGCATCCAATGGGCAAGCCCGGTTTCGCCAAACGGCTTACCCGGCTGGTCGGTGTAATAGGGCGGCAATTTCCACAGGCTTTGCTGCCACCACATCGCGCCGATCAAAAAGCGGAACAGCCACTGCGCGAGATGACGCGGGCGACGCTGCTCGGGGATCGCGGACATGGCATAGAGCGCGATGGCGACACTGGCGACGAGCAGCAGCCAGAATACGCCCGTCGTCCATGCCGGCTTTGTCAAGAATGCGATGACATCGCGGGCGGGGTTGTCCATTGCACTCACCTGCAGGACGGCATGTCAGATGATTGGCTGACGCCGCGCCTCGAGCGCGACGCGGACCAAGGTCAGTGCAATCCGCCAGCCGGCCCTCATTGTGCCGGCGACCGTGCCTGAGACTTTGGATGCACCGCCGGCGCGGCGGCGGTGCATCACCGGCACTTCGAGGATACGCAGGCCGGCGCGTGCCGCGCGCATCTGCATTTCGAGGTTCCAGCCATAGCCCATCTCGCGCATGCCGAGGTTCAGGAGCGCCGCGCGTCGGATCGCACGCATCGGCCCCATATCGCTGTAGTGGACCCCGTAGAGGAGGCCCAGCAACGCGCCGACCGCCTGGCCGGCGAGCCGCTGATGGGCGCCCATGCTGCCCTTTTCGCGGTGCCCGCGGGTCCGTGAGCCGATCACGAAATCGGCAATTCCACCGACGATCGGGGCGACCAGCAGCGGGATTTGGTCGGGCGCATCGCTGCCGTCGCCGTCGAGAAACACGACGATGTCGCAATCCGCCGCCGCCGTCGCACCCGCCTGGCAGGCGCGGCCATAACCGCGACCGGCGCAAATCACCTGCGCGCCGGCGGCGCGGGCCGCCGCAACCGTGCCGTCGCCGCTGCCGCCATCGACGACGACAATCTCGTCGACAGCGCCGCGAGGCACCGCGGCAATGACGCCGGCGATCGTCTCGGCCTCGTTCAAGGTCGGGATCACGGCGGCGACCCGCAGGCGTTGTGCCCGTTGCGCCGCCATCTAAAGGCTCCAGCGCAGCCCGCAGCCGGCGCAGGCGGCATGCGGCGTCTGGCTCAGGAGCGCGCTGCGAAAGGCCCGGTAGCGCGGCCCGTTCCAGATGTCGCGCAGGGTCTCTTGGGTGGCGTCGCCGAGGGTGAAGCCGTCATAACCGCGCAGCGAGAACGGCGCGATGCAGCAGGGCAGCGCGCGACCATGCGCTGTTATGTACATCAGGCTCCATGGCCGGCGGCACAGCGACCAAGGCCGCTCCGCCTCGCCCGGCGCGAGGCTCGCCAACGGGTCGGTGGCGCCGGACGCGTTGAATGCGATGCCGAGGCGATCGGCGAGCTCCGCGGCCTCGCGCACGAGCCTCTCCTCCTCGCTGTCGCCACCGGCCGCAAACAGGGCCTGGTCCGCTTGCGCCAGCCCTTGCCCGTCCGCGAAATACACAAGGCGCTGCAGATAAACCTCGCGCACGTCCAAATCATCGGCGAGACGCACGAAATCGATGAGCTGGCCGATGGTTTCCTTAAGCCCGGTCAGCCATAACGAGACCCGCGGCGCCTCGACCGCCAGCTTGTGCTGCATCGCGCGAAAAAGGCGCAGGTTGCGCAGGATGCGGGGAAACATGTCGCGGCCGCGCACCCGGGCGAACGCATCGCGGTCGGCGCCGTCGAGCGAGACGCGCAGCTCGTCGAGCCCGCTCTCGATCAGCTCACGGCCCTTGCGCTCGCTCAACAGCGTGCCGTTGGTATTAAACAGAACATAGATGCCGCGCTCCTTCAGATAACGGATCATGCGCGGCAGTGCCGCCACCAGCATCGGCTCGCCGACGCCGTGCAATACGACGCGGGCGAGGCGCGGCAGCTGATCGACAATCCGCGTGAACAATTCCCAGCTCATATCGGCCGGCGGTTCGAGCGCGGCGAAGGTGCGCGGGCAGGTCGTGCACAATAGGTTGCAGCGGTTCGTCGTCTCCAGATAAAGACAGACCGGCTCGGCCTCGGCCACCGGCCCGCGCTCGGCGGCGATATGCGCGAAATAGCGCCGGGGGTTGCTTTCAGCCGGCTGCACGCTCGTCATGCAGCGCCTCTTCCCTCAGATGCCGCCGCAACTCGACTATGGCGAGCCCCAAAAACGGCAAATACAGCGCCGATTGCACGACGAGCCAAGGCCGGCTTTGCATCAATTGCGGCCAAACCGGCTCCAGATAGAGGAGGAAGCTCGCCAAGGTCAACCATATGAGCGCCACCGACGGGACGACGCAGGCAAAGACAACGAGCCAGGCGAAATACCATGGGTAATGGGGCGACACGAGCAAGGTGAAGGCCCCGGCAAGGAGCGCTGCCCCACGGATGTCGGCGTCCGGGTGCGGCCGGCGCTGCGCGACAAAACCGGCCAGCGCCACCAGCAATGCCGCGGCGGGCACCAGATAAGCGACTTCAGACAAGTGAACTTGCGGCGAGGCCAGCCTTGCGACGTCCCACAAGTAGAAACCCGCGCCGCGGCCCGTAAAGCCCTCCTCGGCGAGGTAATCCGGCAGAAAGCCGAACACCCGCCAACCCACCTCGGCAAAAGGCAGGTAGGCGAGGATCATTGCCGCAGCAAAGATCGCCGGCAGGCGCCAATCCCAGCGCCGCCACAACGCCGGCAGGATCACCGCCGGGTAGAGCTTGACCAGAGTGGCGCCGGCGAGTGCCAGGCCGGCAACCCAACCTTGGGTCCAGCGGCGCCGGCTCCACAAGGCGAGAGCGACCAGGGCGACGATCGTCGCGTCGATGTGACCGCTGCCGGCAAATTCCCACAATGGCAGCGGGTGCCAGGCGTAGATGACGATCCGGGTCGGCGGCTGTCCGGACAGAACGAGCAGGCGAAGCAGCAGCAAGACCGCGACCGCCTCGAACCCGACCATCGCCGCCTTGACCGCGATCGGGCTCTCGCCGAGCCGCGTCACCGCAAAAAAGATCGCCTCGGCCGCGGGCGGATAGATCGTGTGCGCATAATTGGCGCGGTTGATGTTGGGGTAGATCGCCGGATCGCGCAGCCCTGCGAGCGACGGGTCGGCCGGGATGTAGCGGTAGGGGTTGATGCCGGCGGCGATGACCCGGCCGTCCCAGAGATAGCGGTAGAGGTCGCTCGACAAATAAGGCGGTGCGGCGACGACGGCGACCCGCATTGCCGCTGCGACGCCGAGAATA
>DASXAM010000154.1:0-17627 GCA_036404275.1 Allostellaceae bacterium | reverse complement strand
CGACCTGCAGGCGCAAAAGGCGTTCGCCGACCTGCCGTCGCCGGGCGGCCGGGTGGACCACGTCAGCATCTATTACAATGCCGGGCATCCGGGCGTCCCGGTGCCGCATTATCATGTCGTGCTGTGGCACGTCTCGAAGGCCCAGGAAGCGCTGGTCGCAAAGTAGGGAGCGCGATTTCTCGATGGCAATCTCGCGGCGGGCATTGATCGGCGCAGCGATCGCATTGGCGGCGGCCGATGGCCGGGCCCCTGCCGCCGCCGACGAGCCGATCAAGGAAGCGGACAAGATCAAGCAGGCGGACGCCAAATATCAGAAGGAGCCGAAAGGCCAGCAGCGCTGCGAGATTTGTTTGCAATTCCAGCCGCCGTCGAGCTGCAAGATCGTCCAGGGGCCGGTCACCCCGCAGGGCTGGTGCCAGTTTTTCGCCGCCAAGGAAAACGCGCACTGACGAGCCCGGCCTTTCGGCCTTCGTTGAAAAGCCAGTATTCTCGCCTCGTCAAAAAGCGAGGAGGGGCGCATGGCGAGGGCGAGCCGGCCGGCAGAATGGGGTCGCACCATCGAGCACCCGAACGAGGACTGGCTCGCCTTGCAGGAGCCGGAGCCGGTTCTCGACCCCGAATTGCCGATCATCGACCCGCATCATCATTTCTGGGACCGGCGGGGCGAGGGGTCCGGCCACTGCTATCTGCTCGACGAGCTGCTCGCCGATATCGACACCGGCCACAACATCGAAGCGACGGTGTTTCTCGAATGCCGCTCGATGTACCGCGCCGACGGTCCGCCCGAGATGCGCCCTGTCGGCGAGACCGAGTTCGTCGCCGGCATCGCGGCGATGAGCGCGAGCGGCGGCTATGGCAAGACGCGGGTCGCGGCCGGCATCGTCGGCTATGCCGATTTGACCTTGGGCGCGCGGGTCGAGCCGGTGCTCGAAGCGCATATCCGCGCCGGCGGCGGAAGGTTTCTCGGGGTGCGCCATTCGGCCGGTTGGGACCAGAGCGACACGATCGGCAATAGCCGTCCGGACATGCGGCCGCATCTCTACGCACGGCCGGATTTTCGCGCCGGCCTCGCCACGCTGGCCAACCGGGGCTTGAGCTTCGACGCCTGGCTCTATCATCCGCAGCTCGGCGATGTGGTCGATCTCGCCCGCGCCTTTCCGACCGCATCGGTCGTCATGGGCCATGTCGGCGGCGTCCTCGGCTACGGCCCCTATGCCGGCAAAAAAGACGAGGTGTTCGCGGCGTGGAAACGCGGGATGACCGATCTCGCGGCCTGCCCGAATGTCGTCGTCAAGCTCGGCGGCCAGATGCGCCGGCTCGCCGCCTTTGATTACGGCCTCGCCGAGAAACCACCTTCGTCGGAAGAGCTGGCCCGGTATTGGCGCCCCTACATGCACACCTGCATCGAGCTCTTCGGCGCCAACCGCTGCATGTTCGAGAGCAATTTCCCGGTCGAAAAGGTCGGCACCGGCTACGCCGTCCTGTGGAACGCGTTCAAGCGCATTGCCGCCGGCGCCTCGGCCGACGAAAAACGCGCCCTTTTCGCCGACACCGCCCGCCGCTTTTATCGGCTCGGCAATGCGGAGGCACAGCAATGAGCGACGAATTGCCGACTGCGGCGCGGGTATCGGATCCGGGGATCCGCGCTCTTTATGCTCAGGAGAACCGGTGGCAGGCCTGGCTCGATGTCGAGGCGGCGCTGGCCGAGGCGGAGGAAGAGCTCGGCATCATCCCCAAAGGTGCGGCGGACGCGATCGGCCGGGCGGCCCGGCTCGAGTTCTTCGACCGTGCGCGCATCGACGAGGGTTTTGCCCGCACCGGGCATACGATCGTGCCGCTCGTCTGGGAGTTGTCGCGGGTCGTCGGCGAGCCTTATGGCGGTTGGGTGCATTGGGGGGCGACGACCCAGAACATCACTCAGACGGGTGATCTTCTGGTCTTGCGGCAGGCGCACCGGGTCTTTCTCCGGCTGATCGGCGACGCGCTGAACGCAATGGCCGACCTTGCCGAGCGCGGCGCCGACATGCCGATTGCCGGGCGCACCCACGGCCAGCACGCCGTGCCCGCCACTTTCGGCCTAAAGCCGGCGGTGTGGATCGACGAATTGATCCGCCATGTCGAGCGTTTTCGGCAGGCGGCACCCCGCCTCTTTGTCGCGATGCTGGGCGGCGGCGCCGGCACCTTCGCGTCGCTCGGTGCGCAGGGGCCGGCGGTCGAGGCCGGCATCGGCCGCCGGCTCGGCATGCTGCCGATGCGGGTGCCGGCGCGCACCCTCGGCGACCATCTTGCCGAGAACATCTGCCTGCTCGGCATGCTGGCCGCCACCGCGGCCAAGATCGCGCGCGAAATCTACACGCTGATGAAAACCGAGTTCGGCGAGGTCGAGGAGCCGGTGCCGCCGGGCACGGTCGGCAGCTCGACCATGCCGCAAAAGCGCAACCCCAAGCTGTGCCAGGACATCATCGCCGCTGCGGCCGAGGTGCGCGCCTGTGTGCCGCTGGCGTTGGAGGCGATGCAGACCGAGCACGAGGCCGACCGCACGACGAGCCTGATGATGGACGCGGCCGATGCGCGGAGCGCCATCGCCACCGGCGACATGCTCGCCCGCCTCGTCGAGGTCGTGACCGGGCTGCGCCTCGACCCCGAGCGGATGCGCCGCAACCTCGATTTGGGCGGCGGCCTGATCATGGCCGAGGCGATGATGCTGAACCTCGGCGCCGCGATCGGCCGCCAGCACGCGCACGACATCGTCTATGACGCAGCCCAGGCCGCCTTTGTTGAAAACCGGCCCTTTGGCGATTTGCTCGCGGCCGACCCGCGGGTCACCGCGCATCTCGACAAGAGGGCGATCGCCGCTCTTCTCGACCCGACCCGCTACACCGGCCTCTGCGCCGAGATGGCCCGCGACGCCGCCTCGCGCGCCCGCGCCACGGCCGCCGAAATCGCGCGCGCCCGATAAAGCTTGCGGACCAGCTATGCAGGAAATGCGATTGCGAATTGGTTGCAACTGGGTCACATCAACGGCGACCAGCTTTGTTGGTGCGCACGAATGTATGTTTGTGTCTGCAATGCGTTTACCGATCGCGATGTGCGCAGCCATGCCGAGCGCGACGCCGGCACGGTCTCGACCGTCTACCGCTCGCTCGGCGCCACGCCGAAATGCGGCAAGTGCGTGCCGCTGGTCCTGCAATTGATGCGCCAGGTCGCCGTCGAGCTGCCGGAGCCGGTGTCCGCGCCGGGCTAGCCTCTTGCCCGGGGTTGCAGCCGCGCCGTATTGCGCCCACCATTAGCTGGGGACGACCGGCGGGAGGCGAGGATGCGTGGCGACGCGACCGTATTGCAGCATCTGAACGCGGTCCTGAAAAACGAGTTGACCGCGATCAACCAATATTTCTTGCACGCGCGCATGCTGCGCCATTGGGGCGTCACCAAGCTCGGCGCCTTTGAATATTCCGAGTCGATCGACGAGATGAAGCACGCCGACAAGCTGATCGAGCGCATCTTCTTTCTCGACGGGTTGCCAAATCTGCAGGATTTGGACAAATTGCTGATCGGCGAAAACGTGCGCGAGATCCTCGAATGCGATCTGCGGCTCGAGCAGAACGCGATGCCGTTCTTGCGCGAGGGTATCGCGCATGCCGAAAGCGTTCGCGATTTCGTGACCCGCGACCTGTTCAGCGAAATCCTCGAAGCCGAGGAGGAGCACGTCGATTTTATCGAGATCCAGCTCGACCTGATCCCGAAGATCGGTCTCGAAAACTATATCCAGCTGCAATCCGGTCCGGCCGATTAAGAGCTGCCGTGCTCGGCCGGGCTCATCTCTGCGCCGCGAGGAACTCCAGCAGCAGCGCGCCGACCTGCTCCGGCTGCTCCTGCTGCACCCAATGACCGGCGCCGTCGACGAGATGGGCGCCCAGCATATTGGTGCAGGCGGCGCCCTGCATCCGCTCGAAGGCGCCCGGGCGCTGATAGGTGCCCCAATCGCTTTTGCCGGCAATAAACAGCGACGGCACATCGATTGTGCGACCGGAATAGAGCAGCAATTCGCTGTCGGAGAGGCCGCTGGTGCGGCCGCGATACCAGTTGAGCCCGCCCTGAAACCCGTTGCGCTCGTATTCGGCGGCATAGACCGCGAGCTCATTCTCGGGCAGCCAGCGGCAGGCGGCGATCTCCTCGGCCGTCGGCATGACCGGCATCACCGTCTCGGCCATGTTCCGGTCGCGGTCCATGATGTAGTAGGTCGGCATTTTGGCGAGCTCGGCCGCGGTCCAGGACTGCAGCGGGTGCGGCTTGTTGCCGGCCCAGTCGGCGCTTTTGTAATGAAAATAGCCGCGCAGAAAGGCGTGCACCCCTTGCGGGCAATGCCACATATCGGAATTGGCGGGCCTGGTTGAATAATACCATTGGTAATGCTTGCGCGGCCGGGCGAGCGCCGCCAATGCCGCATGGATGTCCGGGCCGGCCTCGCCCGCCGGCACTTTGCCGGCGGTGTCGAACGGCAGTGACGGCGGCCCGGCGAAAGGCGCGCTCATCAAGGCGACCGAGCGGAACACATCCGGGCGCACCAAGGCGCACCAGGCGGCAACAGAAGCGCCGAAATCATGGCCGATCACGGCTGCGACCGAGCGCCGGCCGAGCGCCGAGACCAATGCCAATGCGTCGCGCACCGCGTTCAACAGCCGAAACGGATAGAGCTCGCCATCGTAATCCGCGTCCCAGCCGGTGGTGCGGCCATAGCCGCGCTGGTCCGGGGCGACGACGTAAAACCCGGTCTCGGCCAATGCCGGCATGACCCTGCGCCAGGAATAGGCAAGCTCCGGAAAGCCGTGCAGCAGCAGTAGAGAGGGCCGGTCGTCCGACGCCGTGCCCGCCTCCAGCACATGCATCCGCAACCCGTTGACCCCCGCCACAAAGCGGCTGCGGACACCGGATGGCAACACGGCCGCATCGAGAGGTGGCAATTCAGCCATCGCAGCTCCCCGGCATGCCGCGCGAGAACTCCGCTCGCGTGCCCCGAGGACATTTTATGTTGTTGCCGATTTGCGGCGCAATGCGGGTCGAATGGCTACACCGACGTCTGCAGGCGAGCGGCGTCGGCACTTTCGGCCTACAGCAAAACGTGCTCGAATTACCTTGAGCAAGACATCTTCGGGGGGCTCCCGTGGACGTACCGCCGCTGCCGGAATTGGAATTTGCCGAAATTCCGGCGGCGGCGCGCGCTCGCTACACCGGCGACCGGTTCAGCTATATGGCGGCGGGTCCGAAGGATGCGCCGGCCCTGGTGCTATTGCACGGGATCGGCGCTAATTCGCTGCATTGGCGGTTTCAGCTAGCGGGCTTTGCCGATTCCCGACGGGTCGTCGCCTGGAATGCGCCGGGCTATATGCTCAGCGACAATCTCGCGGCCGCGACGCCGCCCGCCCGCGAATGGGCCGCGGCACTCGCCGATTTTCTCGCGGCGCTCGGGATCGGCGGCTTCGATGTCGTCGCCAATTCCTTTGGCAGCCGTGTGGCGCAATGCTTTGTCCATTTCCACCCGGGCCGGATCGGGCGAGCGGTCTTTACCGGCACCGGCATTGCCCAGGGCACCTCGAGCGAAGAGCGTGACCGCATTCTTGCCGGTCGCGCCGAGATGATCGCGCGCGGGAGCTATGCCTTTGGCGCCCGCGCCGAGGCGCTGCTCGGGCCTGGTGCGGCGCCCGAGATCTTGGCGCTGGTTCGGCAGACCGTGCGCGCGACCAACCCCGCGGGCTATCTGAAAGCCGCGCGCTTTACCGCGAGCGGCGAGATGCCGCCATTGGGCGCCGGGCTGACGATGCCGCTGTTGCTGATCCAGGGCGGCGCCGACCGGGTGACGCCGGCGGCGGCCAATGCCGAACTCTTGGCGCAGGCGGTGCCGCAGGCGCGGCTCGTCATGCTCGATGGCTGCGGCCATCTCCCCGAGGTGGAGGCAGCCGAGCGGGTCAATGCGCTGATCCGCGGCTTTCTCGCCGGCGATGACAGGCCCGGCACGGATTGCTAGGGTCGGGTCCGCGTCTGCGGAGGAAAACGATGGCCAAGAAGCCCTACATCATTGCGCTTGAAGAGCATTACCTCGATCCCGAGGTCAAAAAGCATTTTACCGGGATGGACGTGCAGAGCGCGCCGCGGCTGGTCGAGCGGCTCGACGATGTCGGCGCGCTGCGACTCAAGGAAATGGACGAGTCCGGCATCGATTTCCAGGTGTTGTCGCATGCCAATCCGGGCCTGCAAAAGATGGATGCCGAGACCGCGGTCAGCCTCGCGCGCGGCGCCAACGACAGATTGGCCGAAACGGTGCGGGCGCATCCCGACCGGTTCGCCGCCTTTGCCGCGATCCCGACCCCCGATCCGAAGGCGGCCGCCGACGAGCTCGAACGCGCCGTGACGAGGCTCGGCTTCAAGGGTGCGCTCGTCAACGGCCTGACGAACGGGCTTTTTCTCGACGACAAGCGGTTCTGGCCGATCTTCGAGCGCGCCGCCGCCCTCGACGTGCCGCTTTACATGCATCCGGCGATCCCGCACCCGGCGGTCGTCGAGGCCTATTACAAGGATTATGCCGCCGAGCACCCCGGGATATTGCGCGCCGCCTGGGGCTTTACCGTCGAGACCGCGACGCAAGGCGTGCGCCTCGTTTTGAGCGGCGTCTTCGACAAATACCCGAATTTGAAGATCATCATCGGGCATTTTGGCGAAGGCCTGCCGTTTTTGCTGTGGCGCATCGATATGGGGTTTGCTCGCGACCGCCGTGGCGGCAGAGGCTTTCGCGAGGTTTTTTGCGAGCACTTCTATGTGACGACGAGCGGCTTTTTTTCCGACGCCGCCTTGGTCCATTGCATGCTGGAGATGGGCATCGACCGCATCATGTTTTCGGTCGATTACCCGTTTGTTGAAAACCCGCCGGGTGCGGAATGGACCAAGACCTTGCCCTTGTCGCCAGAGGACACCGAGAAGCTGCTGAACGGCAACGCCCGGCGGCTGCTGAAGCTGTAGCGGCTGATACCGCGCCCAATACAAAAGGCGGCGCTTGTAAGCGCCGCCTTTTGTATTGCAGTGTGGCTTTCTACCGCTTCGGAATATGCCGGCGCCGGATCAGCCCGAGCGACACAAGCCCGAAACCGATGACCGCCAACGAGGCCGGTTCTGGGGTCGCGACGAGGGCTACGTTGTTGACCGCAAAGATCAGATCGTTGTAGTCGAAGTCGCTGTTTTCCCTCCTAATCTTGTCCTCGAAGCCGATAAACAGCCAGTCCGACGAGTTGCTGTCGATCGAGTTCATGATGTTGATCACGGCCGGGCTCAGCGTCGCGGGGGTGCGCGGCGAACCACCGTCGTAGAACAGGTCGGCGGAAGTCGAGGTGATCGGACCCGTGCCGGTGGTCGCCTCCGCGTAGGCGGTATGCGGCAGCCCGTCCGGCGATGTCGACGGCTTGGCGTTGGTGTAATGGAGGGCATTCGTCGTCAAATCGGTCAGCACAAACGGTAGCGCCTCGCCAACCGAAAGCCCCAACAGATTCGTATTGTGTCCCAACATCGTGTTCTTGTTGTTAATGAGCGCACCCGGAAACGGGGGCAGGCGGAGGGTGTCCATATCGGTGGCGGAGGTGAACGCGAAGACGACCTGAACCTCCACGTCGGTCGCAACGAGCCCGCAACCGGCGCCGGCGCCTTGAGCTTGCGCCGGTGGTGTGATCGGCGTCGTGTTGACGCATGGCGCCGCCCGCGCCGAGACTGCAAGTCCGACGAGCGCGAGTCCACCAAACAATGCTCTCGTTAACTCGCGCTTGGCCAAGATACATCTGCTCATGTCTCGTAGTCCCGAATCCGGGGTGGAAGCAGCCGCTAGGGATCCAGCAAATTCGCTCAGTGCTCCCAGAAGCCAGTCCAAGTAGCACGGGTAACTTTTTATGGACTCAATGGCGCTTTTCGCAGATTTGGCCGGAAAAAGGTCACGGCGGGCCACTTCTGCGCACTTTATTACCCGATTTGCAACTTGGACGTGCTTCCTAGATCGAGATCGGAATTAGGAGGCTTTGCCTCGGCGACGCAGCACCCCAAAGCCGAGAAGAGCGGAACCGATAAGTGCCAGCGATGCCGGCTCGGGAGTCCCCACCGGCGGGAGAATGGCTGCCGGCGTGTCGATCACACCGCCGCAGGCGATCGGGGCACCAAGGGTATCCTGGGTGCAGGTGATCACCATGTCGGCCGACTGCCCCGTTGTATAGACGTCCTGGGTGTCGCCAGCGAACTGCCCAAGAAAGGACAATTGTAATTTTCCTTGGGACGTTGTGGTCGTCGGCACCAAGTCGGTAGTGAAGATCTGCGAATAGTCGAACTCGGCGGTCAAAGCTTCAAGGGGAGCCGGAGGCGGCGGAACTGGAGGCGGAGGCGAAGCACCGAAATTTGTGGTCGCGAAGGCTTTTTCGCTGATCGCCACCGGCAGCGTGTTGCCGACCGGGAGGGTGGAGGGTTCGATGTCTACAGTGCTGAACACCGGGAGCAGAAATCCCGGGGGATGGCCGTCGGTGCAGCCGCCGCCCGCCTCCTCACAAAAGTTGTTCGGCTTTCCCATAAACGGGTCGGTAAAATTGGTGATCTGCGGCAGGGGCATTCCTAGAAAATCAAACGAGAGCTGATTTGTCGCCGCCGTTATGTCGCCAGTGTTGACGCTGCCCAGTTGCTTGAAATCAAAGCCGAAAGAACCATTCGGGGGAACCGGGGCAGCGTTTGCCGGCATCGTCTCCGCGCCGAGCAAAGCGACGCCGAGTACGGCGACCCCAACCAAGCCAAATCCCAATTTCCGCATGTCGCGACTCCCTTCGGTGGATATGGTTAATTTTCCGCCGCAATTCTCATGCCAGCGGCCTCGAAATCAGAATTATCAATATGTTAAGGTTAATAAGCTCTTCCGATCACGGTGCAGATGTAAAGATTTCCGACGGTCCTCACAAAAAAGCGGCGGCACGAAAGCCTATATATCAACGAGATAACAAAATTCGACTCACTGGCCGGCTGTAAAGTTTACCGACAGGCAAGGCCTAAAGTATGGTTAATTCAGGCCAGCTCCCTTCCGGTCGAAGCGATAGGAAAATTTGTGCCACCTCGGTGGTTCGCCTCGATGGAGTGAGCGAGCACGAGATTATAAAGTTTGTTCCCTTGGCGTCTTTCGTGGATAGATTGCAGCGTGCCGCGATCCTCCCCACCACGCGTCGCCGTCCTCGGCTTTTCGATCGAGTGCAACAAATTCGCCCCGCCAGCGCGAAGGGCGGATTTTCTCTATCTGCAAGGCGAGGCGCTTCTCGCCGAGGCGCGCGCGACGGCGCCGCGCATGCTGCCGGAAACCCCGGGCTGTGTCGCCGCCATGGACGGTGGCGCGCCATGGGCGCCGGTCGGGATCGCGCTCGCCATGGCCGGACCCAACGGACCGGTCGAGCACGGCGTCTTTGCCGAATTGATCGGCGATATCGAGCATCGGCTGCGGGCCGCGCTGCCGGTCGATGCGGTCTATATCTGCGCCCACGGCGCCGGGCTCACCACCGAAGAAGACGATCCCGACGGGCTCGTCTTCGAGCGGGTGCGGGCGATCGTCGGCCCCGATGTTCCGATTGCTGCGACCCTCGATCTGCACGCCAATGTGTCGGCGCGGATGGTGCGCTCGCTCGACGCCTTTATCGGCTACTGCACGAACCCGCATCTCGACATGCGCGAGCGCGGCATCGAGGCGGCGGCGGCGATCCGCGAGATGCTGGCCGGGATGCGGCCGAAATCGATCATGATCCGGCTGCCGATTGTGCCGCCGACGGTGACCATGCTGACCGCCGCCGGCCCCTATGCCGAAATGATCGCGCTCGGCCAGCAGCGGATGAGCCCGGAGATCCTGAACGTATCGGTCATGGGCGGCTTTGCGTTTGCTGACACCGCCGACAACGGCCTGGCAATCGTCGTCACCGCGCGGCGGGACCGACAGGCTGCGATGGCGCTCGCCGGCGAGATCGCCGAATTGGGCTGGGTCAACCGGGCGCGGTTCTACCCGCAGCTGACACCGCTCGACGAGGCGGTGGCAAAGGCGCTCGCGGTCGGGCGTGATCCGGCGCTGCCGGCGCTCGCGTTTGCCGATGTCGCTGACAACCCGGGCGGCGGCGGCCGCGGCGCCTCCTTCGATGCCCGGTTCAACCGCGCCGAGACGACCAAATTTTCCAAACCTTGGGCCGCGCCGGCGACCGTCGTGGCGCTGACCGACGGAGACTGCCTCGGCCGGCGCGGCATCTATGCCGGAATGCGGCTCCGGCTCGGCCCGTGCGCGGCCTTGCAGGTGGGCGGCGTCACCGTCGTCGTCGTGTCGAACCGCGTGCAATGCGCCGACCCGGTGTTTTTCGAGATGATGGGGCTCGATGTCGGCGCCGCGCGCTCGGTCGCGGTCAAGTCGCGCGGCCATTTTCGCGGCGGCTTCGACGAATTTTGTGGTCCCGACCGGATCGTCGAGGTCGATCTCCCCGGCCTCACCTCGCCGATGCTCGGCCGGTTCGACTACAAGAAGCTGCCGCGCCCGGTCGTCCCGCTCGACGACAATGTGGAATGGCGCCGCCCGCGGCCTAAGCGGGGGCACCCTCGGCATAGAGCTTGAGCGCGGTCCAAATAAACGCGTTGGCCGGCGTCGGGATGCCGTGCCGCCGACCGAGCTCAGCGACCTTGCCGGCAAACCACGGCAATTCGATGCGATTGCCGCGCAGCAGGTCGTTCCCCATCGAGGTCATATGGTAGTCGGGCATCGCCCACATCGTCGCCATGACCCGGGCGATGCTGTCCGGCGCCAGATTTATTCCTTCGGCGCGCCCGACCGCATCGGTCTCCTGCAACGCGGCCTCGAAAAGCGCGAGCAATTCCGGATCGGCGCGCCATTTGCCGAGCGGCAGCCGGGTCAGGGCGTTGAGCCCGCTCAACGGCACCAACAGCAAAAATTTCTGCCAGATCGGCACTTTGACGTCGCGGCTGAAAACGCCGTCGAACCCGGCCGCGGCGCAAAGCTCGCGCAGCCGCTCGCCGCGCTGGCTCGCTCGGCCGTCGAGCTCGCCAAAGGTCATTTCCTGGTAGGCGCCGGTCTGGTGCACGACGCCCGGTGCCACAATCGAGCCGGTGACAAAGGCGGTGCCGCCCATGACCGCCTCGGGCCCGAGGATCGCCGCAAGGCGCTCGGCCGCATCGACCCCGTTCTGCAAGGTGATGACCGCGGTTTGCGGCCCGACGATCGGGCGCAGCCGCGCCCCGGCGCTCTCGACATCCCACAATTTGACGCAGAACAGCACGTAATCGACGTGGCCGATCGACCCGATGTCATCGGTCGCCCGCGCCGGGCGGACAAGGGTTTCGCCGCGGTCGCCTTCGACCCGCAGCCCGCGCTCGCGCATCGCCGCCAGATGCGCGCCGCGTGCAACAAAAATCACCTCCGCCCCCGCCTTGGCGAGCGAGGCACCGTAGGGCGCGCCGATGCCCCCGGCGCCGATGACCGCGATGCGCATTGCTCCCCCGTGTGACACCGCCGCGAACACCTATTCTAGCGGGATTTCGGATGCGGCAAAGGCGGAGGGCGACAGCACGTCTTGGTCGTCCGAGCGGTTCATCGCCAAAGCCGGAAAGCCGGAGGGTCGTTGACCGGAACGATTCGAGCGACCAGATTGGAGACGCGGAGAAGACTGCCGCCTTCGGGTGAGGCAAAGACGGCGGCCCCGCTGCTATCGTCGCCGGATAACCAGCTCGACCCTGATAGAGACGTTACCGCGGGCGGCGTAGGGTCTAGCTGCCGTCGCCGCTCCCGCTTTATCATCCGCCGTCCATCGGCGCCGCCAGCGCAGGCCGTCCGCACGATGCGCCGGATGCTGAGCGGGCGGGGCCGTGGCTCCCCATGCCCTCCCGTTGCTGGGCCCGCGGCGGTGCACTGATGCGCTACGGCTTCTACCTCCCAACCCGCGGTCCGACCGCGACGCGCGACGGCATTCTCGGGCTCGCGCGCGAGGGCGAGCGGCTGGGCCTGCATTCGGCGATGGTTGCGGACCACATCGTCCTCCCCATCGAGAGCCAATCCACCTACCCATACACCTTGGACGGCAAGCACCCGAGCGCCGGCGACGCACTGGAGACGTTCTCGATCCTTGGATTGGTGGCCGGCGCCACCGAGCGGCTGCGGCTCGTTACCTCGGTCCTGGTGTTGCCCTACCGCAATCCGCTGCTGACCGCGAAGATGACGGCGTCGCTCGATGTGCTGTCCGGCGGCCGGCTTACTTTGGGCATCGGCGCCGGCTGGCTGAAGGAGGAATTCGAGGCGATGGCCAGCCCTCCCTTTGCGGCGCGGGGTGCTGTGACCGACGAGTGGATCGCGATCTTCAAGCAGCTGTGGTCGCAGTCGCCGGCCAGCTTCGAGGGCCGCTTCTACCGCTACGCCGATATCCGTTGCGAGCCGTTCCCGGTCCAGAAACCGCACCCGCCAATCTGGGTCGGCGGGCATTCGCGTGCAGCGCTCCGGCGCACGGCCCGGCACGGCGACGGCTGGCATCCGGTCGGCGCCGTCGCGGCTTCACCCTTGCAGCCGCAAGAGATGCGCGCCCATCTCGACACGTTAAAGCGGCTGACCGAAGCCGAGGGGCGCGACTTCTCGGCATTGACGATTTCCTATAAGGCACCGCTCTACGACACCCTGGTCCCCTCGCCAGACGGCTCCCGCCGCCCGTTCTCCGGGACGCCGGAGGAGATCGCCGCCGACATCCGCACCTTCGCCGCGATCGGCGTTCACGAACTCATCTTCGACTGCCGCGGCCAGTCCATTGCCGAGAGCATCGAACGCCTGCAATGGTTCGCCATCGACGTAATCCCGCTGGGGGACGGCTGAGGGCAGACCAACCGATCGTTGGGTCAGGGGCGGCGGTCTTGTCATGTGCGGCCAGTCGAGGCTGCGACCGGCCGCTCCGTCCCGCCGGCTCAGTAGGAGACTTTATCGGGCTTATTTTGGTATTGCTTCCAGATGGCCACGGCTTCCGCGCGCATGATCTGCGCGGCGCGGAGCGTCCGTTCGCGCGTCGGATGCCGCAATTGGGCGAAAATCATGGTGTCGTCAAAGCCGCCATATTCCAGGGCGTCATCGACTGTCGCCCCGTAATAGATGCGCTCGATCCCAGCCCAATAGGATGCGGCGGCGCACATCGGGCAAGGTTCGGCACTCGTGTACATCGTGCAGCCCTTCAGCTTGAAGGAGCCAAGCCGCTTGCAGGCGAGGCGAATTGCTTCCATCTCGCCGTGCCAGGTCGGATCGTTCTCGGCGACGACCCGGTTGGCGCCCTCCGCAATGATTTCGCCGTTCTTGACGATGACGGTGCCGAACACACCGCCGGCATTGTCGACGAGCGACGTCTTTGCCGAAAGCTCGATTGCCCTCTGCATAAATTTCCGATGTTGTGCGTCTTCCGACACGATTTGACTCCCGCAAATGCGGCAATGGTCTTGCCGCGGTGCGGTCAAGCGATCACGGAGAAGCTAAGATCGGGTTAAGTGGCGGACGGGCCGCGAGAAAGCCATTCAAATACAAGAATTGTAACAATATAGAGGGCGATCAGCAGGCCGGTGCCCAGCGGCGTGATCCACCGCGCCGCTCGCGGTCGCGGACGCAGCCACCAGTCGAGCGTGCGGTTGGCTACCGGCATGACCGGCCAGGTCAGGAGCCCGACGCTGAGCACGTTGCCGATGAAGGTGCCGACGACCGCGTCCAATCGTCGGACCAATGGGGTCAGAAATTGCAACTCCAGCATTACGATCGGAAACAGCATCAGCAGCACCACCATTGCCTGCTTCCAGTCTGGCGGCGCGGAGCTGGCTTCCGCCGCCGGAAACCAGCCGGCGAATGGTTCCGCCAGCCGGTGGCTCGACCAGCTCTCGACCAGCGGTTCGGACTGTGCGACCAAGAGGTGACGCTCGCGCGAGGCCAGCCAGGCATCGAGCTCTTCCGGCGTCGCAAAGCGGATCAGCGTCGTCCAGTATTCTTGTTGGCGCGACGGCGCCTGCAGGTAGGTCCCGCGATAGCCGGGGAAGCCCGCCTGCGCCTCCTGGATCTTTGCCGCCCAGTCGAGATAGGCGCCCGTCGCGCCGGCCTTGACGCGGGTCGTGATCACCTCAGTGACGCTTCCTTGGGCATGGAGATCGGGCGCCGCCACTTCCTCGAGGTCGGCGGTTTGGTCGAGCAGGGTCAGCACCTCTCGATGCAGCTTGTTGCGCGGCCCCGCGGCGCGCCAGGAGGCGAGGCTCTCCGCATCGCGGAACTGCACCACCATCTGCCACTCGCGCGGTTCGCTCGCTGCCGGGGTGAACTCGATGCTAAGAAAACCCGGATGCGCTGCCGCTGCCGCGGCGATCCGCGCCTGCCACGAAAAGAATACGCTTGCAGGTTGCTCGCGAAGGCGCAGCGCGACGGCAATCGCGGCTATCGGAAGCGTCTGATCCAAGGCAGCCTCGGCATTGTGCCTATCCGAGCGGCGTGGCCAGCGAGTGCCCGCACGACCATCTACGTGCAGAAGGGTAGAAGTTTTATTAATTACAGCATTTCCGCCAATGCGCTCCTGCCGGCATGCCTCCCAGATGCCTAATTGACTGCGACGGCGGCAACCGTTAAATTCATGTTCTGTTCTGCATGGCAATGGCGCCGGGCGGAGGCTAAGTTGGGGGCATGCAGTCGATCCGCATCCGTGGCGCGCGGGAGCACAACCTCAAAAACATCGATGTCGAGCTGCCGCGCGACAGCCTCGTCGTGGTCACCGGCTTGTCGGGGTCGGGCAAATCCTCGCTTGCCTTCGACACCGTCTATGCCGAGGGTCAGCGCCGGTATGTCGAGAGCCTGTCGGCCTACGCGCGGCAGTTTCTCGAATTGATGCAGAAGCCCGAGGTCGAATCGATCGAGGGATTGTCGCCGGCGATTTCGATCGAGCAGAAGACGACCTCGCGCAACCCGCGCTCGACGGTCGCGACGGTGACCGAGATCTACGATTACATGCGCCTCCTTTGGGCGCGGGTCGGCATCCCCTACTCGCCCGCGACCGGATTGCCGATCGTCAGCCAAACCGTCTCGCAAATGGTCGACCGGGTTCTGGCGCTGCCGGAGCGGACCCGGCTCTATTTGCTGGCGCCGATTGCGCGCGGGCGCAAGGGCGAGTACCGCAGGGAACTGGCCGACCTTAAAAAGCGCGGGTTTCAGCGGGTCAAGATCGACGGCAAGATGCTCGAATTGGACGAGGTCCGGCCGCTCAACAAGAATTTGAAGCACGATATTTCGGTGGTCGTCGACCGGATCGTCGTCTCGCCCGACCTCGGCAACCGGCTCGCCGATTCGTTCGAGACCGCGCTCGAATTGGCCGACGGCCTCGCCATCGCCGAAAACGCCGATTCGGGCGAGGAGACGATCTTTTCGGCTAAATTCGCCTGCCCGGTCTCGGGCTTTACGATCCCCGAGATCGAGCCGCGGCTGTTTTCGTTCAACAACCCGTTTGGCGCGTGCCCGGCCTGCGACGGGCTCGGCACCAAGCTCTATTTCGACCCCGGGCTCGTCGTCCACGACGAGGAGAAAAGCCTCGCCGAGGGGGCGGTCAACCCGTGGGCGCATTCTTCCTCACAATATTATACGCAGACTTTGGAAAGCATCGCCCGGCACTTCAAGCAAAGCATGCATACGCCGTGGTGCCAATTGCCGCAAAGGATGCGCCAGACCATTCTCGACGGCTCGGCCGGCACGCCAGTCAAGATGACTTATGACGACGGCTTGCGGAAATACGCGACCGAGCGGCCGTTCGAGGGCGTGCTGCCGAATATGGAGCGGCGGTTTCGCGAGACCGACAGCGCCTGGGTCAAGGAGGAGCTGGGCCGCTACCAGAGTGCGCGAACCTGCGAGGTGTGCAACGGCGACCGGCTGAAGCCCGAGGCATTGGCGGTCAAGATCGCCGGCAAGAACATCAGCGAGGTCGCGCGGCTCTCCATTTCCGACGCCTTGAGCTGGTTTTCCGGCGTCGATGCCGAATTGACCCCGAGCCAGCGCGAGATCGCCGAGCGCATCTTGAAGGAGATCAACGAGCGGCTCGGCTTTTTGCAGAATGTCGGGCTCGAATACCTGACCCTGTCGCGCGCCTCGGGCACGCTGTCGGGCGGCGAAAGCCAGCGTATCCGGTTGGCCTCGCAGATCGGCTCGGGACTGACCGGCGTGCTCTATGTGCTTGACGAGCCGTCGATCGGGCTGCATCAGCGCGACAATGCGCGGCTTCTGGCGACGTTGAAGCGGCTGCGCTTCCTCAGCGACGTCGGCCTCGACTACCTGACGCTCGACCGCAGCGCCGACACGCTCTCGGGCGGCGAAGCGCAGCGCATCCGGCTTGCCAGCCAGATCGGCTCCGGCCTGGTCGGCGTCATGTACATCCTCGACGAGCCGTCGATCGGCCTGCATCAGCGCGACAACGACCGGCTGCTGCGCACGCTGAATCGACTGCGCGATCTCGGTAACACGGTGATCGTCGTCGAGCACGACGAAGATGCGATCCGCCACGCCGATCACGTGGTCGATCTCGGCCCCGGTGCGGGCGTGCACGGCGGCCAGGTCATCGTGCAGGGCACTCCCGACGAAATCGCCGCCAGTGCGGATTCGATTACCGGTCAGTACCTCTCGGGCCAGCGCTCCATCGCGATTCCGCCGATGCGCACGCCGCGGCAGGACGATCGCTTCCTGCGCATCATCAATGCGCGCGGCAACAATCTCAGGAACGTCACCGTCGACATTCCGCTCGGCGTCATGACCTGCGTCACCGGCGTTTCAGGCTCGGGCAAGTCGACACTCGTGAACGACACGCTGTACCAGTTCGTCGCCCGCAAGTTGAACGACGCCTCGACGGATCCGGCCCCGAACGACGGCGTCGAGGGGCTGGAGCACATCGACCGCGTCATCGACATCGACCAGAGTCCGATCGGCCGCACGCCTCGCTCCAATCCCGCGACCTACACGGGGCTGTTCACGCCGATCCGCGACATTTTCGCCGCGGTGCCCGAAGCGCGCGCACGCGGTTACGAAGCCGGGCGCTTCAGCTTCAACGTGAAAGGCGGCCGCTGCGAAGCGTGCCAGGGCGACGGCGTGATCAAGGTCGAGATGCATTTCCTGCCGGACGTGTACGTGCCATGCGACGTCTGCAAGGGCCGCCGCTACAACCGCGAGACGCTCGAGATCCGCTACAAGGGCAGGAACATCAACGAGGTGCTGGAGATGACGGTCGAGGACGCGTTCAAGCTGTTCGAGCCTGTGCCGGCATTGGCGCGAAAGCTCGAAACGCTGATCGACGTCGGACTCTCGTACATCAAGCTCGGCCAGAGCGCGACGACGCTTTCCGGCGGCGAGGCACAGCGCGTGAAGCTCTCGCGCGAGCTTTCCAAGCGCGACACCGGCCGAACGCTCTACATTCTCGACGAGCCGACGACGGGCCTGCATTTCGAAGACACGCGGAAGCTGCTCGACGTCCTGACGCGCCTGGTCGATCAGGGCAACACAATTGTGGTGATCGAGCACAATCTCGACGTCATCAAGTCGGCCGATCATGTGATCG